>JACDQM010000066.1 GCA_015657635.1 Roseateles sp. | reverse complement strand
GAACGCAATGCTGTCGACCACCTGGATGATGTCGGCAATGCGGGCCGAGGCCGCGCTGATGTTCTCCATCGACTGCGCGGCCTGGCGCACCGCCAGCACGCTGCGCTCGCTGATGTTGCGGGCCGATTCAGCCTTGCTCGCCGCTGTGTGCGCCATGTCGGTGCTGGCATGTACCGTGGCCTTGATCTGCTCCATCGATGCCGCTGTCTGTTCCAGGCTGCTGGCCTGGGATTCGGTGCGGCCCGACAGATCCTGATTGCCCTCGGCAATGGTGTGGGTGCCCTGACGCACCTGCATCACGCCGGAGCGGGCGTCGCGCACGATGGACATCAGGTTGACGTTCAGCTGGGCCAGCGCGCCGGCGATGGCGCCGACCTCGTCGTCGCGGTCCTTGCGCAAGCGCTGGGTCAGGTCGCCGGCCGCCATGCGGTTGGCGAAGCGTTCCAGCGAATGGATGGGCGCCAGCACGGCGCGCCGGATGTAGCGGCCGCCGATGGCGGCACAGACCAGGGTGACGGCCGCTGCGCCGAGCATCGCCACCATCGAATGGTCGGCAATCATGCCCAGCCCCAGCCCCAGCGCGGCGGCCAGCCACACGGCCAAGGTGATGCGCACGCCCAATGACGGATTGAGCCAGCGCGCGAGGCGCCCACGCCAGCTGCTGTCGATCAGCTGGCCGTGGCGGATGCGAAGCGGGCACTGGGTGCCTTCGCGGCGCATGCGGGCATAGAGCGCCTCGGCGCCATCGACCTCGGCCGGCCGGGCACGGTGCGCACCGACATATAGGCGACCGGTTGGCCGTGCCGGTCCAGCAAGGGCGTGACGTTGGCGTTGACCCAGTAGTGGTCACCGTTCTTGCGCCGGTTCTTCACCAGCCCTGACCAGGGCGTGCCGCTGGCGATGGTGTCCCACATGTCCGCAAAGGCTTCGGCCGGCATGTCCGAGTGACGGATCATGTTGTGCGGCTGGCCCATCAACTCATCGCGGCTGTAGCCGCTGACCGAGATGAAAGCACTGTTGCAGTAGAGGATGCGCCCCTTGAGGTCGGTGGTGGAAACCAGCGTTTCGTTGGCAGGAAAGGTGAACTCGCGCTGGGTCACCGGTCCGTTGTCGCGCATCGAAACCTCCGTGCTTCATGCGCAGCCGAAAAGCACAGCGGCGCCAGGACAGCTGGGTCCGGCGCCGTTCGAGTGAGCGGGCAGCCGGGCATATGAACCCAATATAGGGCTCGACCCGCTGCGTGCATAGAGTGACGGCGGTGTGGTGTTGTCGCCTGAACTTGTGGCAACGCCGCCTTGTGCGCGCCCTGCAGGCGTTACTGCGGAGCGCGCGACACGGACGGCTGCTGGCGAGGCTTACTCGTCGTTGCGGAACACCAGGCGCACCTCGTGCGACTGCGCCGAGCCGCTGGCCTCGAAGCGCCACTCCATCAGCGCGCGCTGCACGGCGCGGTCGAACACGCGGCGCGGCTGCGCCTCGACGATCGTCACTTCGGTGACCTTGCCGTCGGCATCGATCGACATCTTGGCCTTGACGACACCGCTATCCACTGAGGCTTGAACCGCTTCACGCGGGAATTCGGGCGGCACCCGCTTGATCAGCTTCGGTGAGGCATGTGCCGCCACCATGGTGCAAGCCAGTGCTGCAGTGCCAAGAATTTTTGCGAGGGTTGAGAGCTGGTACTTCATCATGCTGGGACCTTGTGTGGGACTGAAACTGGGGCTGAAGCGGTCTTCAGTGCGCTGCCGGCGCGGCGCGGAAGAAACCGACCGCATCCAACAGGCGCGACGAACTCTGCTTCAGTTCGTCGGTGCTGCGATTGAGCTCATCGACCAGCGTGGTGTTCTGCTGAGTTGTGCGGTCCAGTTCGGACATGGCGTTGTTGACCACGCCGACGCCGCTGGCCTGCTCCTGGGCCGAGTGCGAGATCTCCTCGATAAGATGGCCCATATTGTTGACTTCGTCAACGACCGAGCGAATCGTGGCGCCTGCATTGGCCACCAGCTGGGTGCCGGTGTCGACCTTCTCGGACGATTCCTGGATCAGCTGCTTGATCTCCTTGGCGGCCTGGGCGCTGCGCGAGGCGAGTGCGCGAACTTCGGAGGCAACGACGGCGAAGCCCTTGCCATGTTCGCCGCGCGGGCGGCCTCAACGGCGGCGTTCAGTGCCAGGATATTGGTCTGGAAGGCGATGCCGTCGATCACGGTGATGATGTCGGCGATGCG
>JACDQM010000065.1 GCA_015657635.1 Roseateles sp. | reverse complement strand
CGGCGCTACATGCAGCTTGAGGGGCTTCAGGCTCTCAGTGATACTGTTCCGACTCGGCTGTCCGCAGTGGCACGCTGAGTAACCCCGCGCATCTCAGCCTCTCCGGGCTGCGGACTTACACCACGCGCCGGGACATCACCCGTCGGTCGTGGCGAAGTGAATGCGCATGATTGGTGGATGAGGCGTGAGTTGCGAGGCCTAACGTTGAAGCTAACTGGCACGCGACGGCAGGACGCCGCAGGGCCAAAATGAAATGAGGCCCGAAGGCGGCATGCCGTTGCGGGTCCAGTTGAGCGAAGGGTTAGAGCGCACCGTCACTGATTCACCGTCTTCTCGATGAAGCCGACAATCTCCGCCACCGAAATGGTGAAGATGCCTGCGCTCCCAGCGTCGAATGCCTGTTTCCAGGTCGCGTAGCCCTCGCGGTACCCCGGATTGGGATCTGCAGTGCCAACCAGTTTGAGGACACTGTCTTCGAGCGTCTTCTTCGACACGGGGAAGTGCGGAAGCTCTTGCGTCACGCCACCAGACGCATGACGGTTCTTGACCTTCACCCCGCTTACGCTGATGTGGAAGATAGAACCAAGCTTCGCATCGGACTCAACTTTGTTGATTAGCAGCGTGGAGCCATGTTCGTTTGGACGCGCGCGGTATGACCACACTTGCCCTTCCTTGAAAGCTTGCGCGAGTGCGTCGGACATGGCGAACAGAAGAGTAAGGGCTGAGAGGAAGAGGACGTTGCTTCGCATGTGCGCTCTAACGTTAATTGGGGCGACAGGCGCTGCGCCCTAACGTCGGCTGATGCTGCATAACCTGGGACGGTGGCGTCCCCCTAAGTGCTTGATGCACGGCGCTTTCCTTTCATTTGACTGTACGTTTATACAGTACTAAATTTGCCTGCAAATCCGGCAGTTTGTTACACCGACTTCGGTGCTCTCGCCGGACCGCAGGAGAGCCGTATGCTGCGATCAGTTCCGGGGTTAGGTCCAGCGCGAAAAACCCTGCGCCCGGCAGCCAATCTAGCGGCCAAGCTGCCGCCGCTGCAGTCAGCCAAGTTGCTGGGCCAGTTGCGTGAGCGAGTTCGCTACTTGCACTACAGCCGGCGCACCGAGGAAGCCTATGTCTTCTGGTGCCGGGCCTACATTCGCTGGCACGGCTTGCGCCACCCTGCAGACATGGGCAATGCTGAGGTCGAGGCCTTCCTGACCTATCTGGCGGCCGAACGCGGCCTGGCGCCGTCCACCCACAAGCAGGCGCTGTCGGCCCTGCTATTTCTCTATGGCAAGGTGCTCGGCGTCAGCCTGCCCTGGTTGACCGAGATCGGCCGGCCGCAGGTGCAGCGCCGGCTGCCGGTGGTGCTTTCTGTCGATGAAGTGGGCGCGCTGCTGGCGCAGATGCAAGGCGCTGAACACCGCCTGCTCGCCCGCCTGCTCTATGGCACCGGGCTGCGCATCACCGAGGCCCTGCAGCTTCGGGTCAAGGATGTGGACTTCAGCCAGCGGGCGCTGATCGTGCGCGCCGGCAAGGCGCGGCAAGGATCGCGTGGTGATGCTGCCGCAGGCTCTGCACGCTGTGTTGCACGAGCAGCTCGGCCTGGCACGGCGCGTCTGGGCGGCCGATGTTGAGGCCGGCCAGGCCGGGGTGGAGATGCCCCACGCGCTGGAACGCAAGTACCCCCGGGCCGGCGCGTCCTGGGCCTGGTTCTGGGTCTTCCCGCAAGACCATCTGTCCACCGATCCACGCAGCGGGGTAAATCGCCGTCACCACCTCTACGACCAGACTTTTCAGCGCGCCTTCAAGCGCGCGCTGTCGGCGGCCGGCATTGCCAAGCCCGCCACGCCACACACGCTGCGCCACTGCTTCGCGACTCACCTTCTGCAAAGCGGAAGCGACATCCGCACCGTGCAGCAACTGCTGGGGCATTCAGACGTGGCCACCACCATGACCTACACCCACGTACTCAGGATGGGCGGCGGTGCAGTGCGCAGCCCGCTGGACGCACTGCCCGGCGAGCCCGCGAATTGCGCCCCCAAACCGGCTTGATGCGCCCATGGCGTGCCAACGCCCGCGGTAGGATCCGTCCCAAACACCCTGACAGAGATTCCCCTGCTATGACCATTCTCGTCACCGGCGGCGCCGGCTTTATCGGCAGCAATTTCGTGCTGGACTGGCTGGCCTCGCCCGAGTACAGGGATGAGCCGGTCATCAATCTCGACGCCCTCACCTACGCGGGCAACCTTGAAAACCTCAAGGCGCTGCAAGGCGATGCGCGGCACATCTTCGTCAAGGGCGACATCTGCGACCGCGCGCTGATCGATCGCCTGTTGGCTGAGCACAAGCCGCGCGCGATCGTGCACTTCGCAGCCGAAAGCCATGTGGATCGCTCGATCAGCGGCCCGGGCGCCTTCATGAAGACCAATGTCGAGGGCACGTTCACGCTGCTGGAAGCCGCCCGCGCCTACTGGTCGGCGCTGGCAGAAGACGCCAAGCAGGCCTTCCGCTTCCACCATGTCTCGACCGACGAGGTATACGGCTCCCTGAAGGCCGACGACCCGCCCTTTGCCGAGACCAACCCCTACGAGCCCAACAGCCCCTACTCGGCCAGCAAGGCCGCCAGCGACCATCTGGTGCGCGCCTGGCACCACACCTATGGCCTGCCGGTGCTGACCACCAATTGCAGCAACAACTACGGCCCCTATCACTTCCCCGAGAAGCTGATCCCGCTGATGATCGTCAACGCGCTGGCCGGCAAGCCGCTGCCCGTGTATGGCGACGGCCAGCAGATCCGTGACTGGCTCTATGTGAAGGACCATGCATCAGCCATCCGCACGGTGCTGGCCGGCGGCCGGGTGGGCGAGGTCTACAACGTGGGCGGCTGGAACGAGATGGCCAATATCGACATCGTGAAGACGGTGTGCGCGCTGCTCGACGAGCTGCGTCCCTCGGCCGGCGGCCCTTACGCCCGGCTCATCACCTATGTGAAAGACCGCCCCGGCCACGACCGCCGCTACGCCATCGACGCGCGCAAGATCGAGCGCGAACTGGGCTGGCGCCCCGCCGAGACGTTTGCCACCGGCATCCGCAAGACGGTGCAGTGGTATCTGGACAACCCGGAGTGGGTGTCCCATGTGCAGAGCGGCAGCTACCGCGACTGGGTGAGCCAGCAATACGGAAGCTGATGGCATGAAGATTTTGTTGATCGGCAAGAACGGTCAGGTCGGCTGGGAGCTGCAGCGTGCCCTGGCACCGCTGGGCGAGCTGGTGGCGCTGGACCGCAGCGAAGGCGCCGACCTGGGCGACAACGCCGCGCTGGCCGCCGTGGTGCGCGCCCATGCGCCGCAGGTGATCGTCAACGCAGCGGCCTATACCGCTGTCGACAAGGCCGAGAGCGACGCCGAAGCGGCGCTGCAGGTCAACGCCCACGCGCCCGCCCGGCTGGCGCTGGAGGCCAAGGCCCTGGGTGCGCTGCTGCTGCACTACAGCACTGACTATGTGTTCGACGGCAGTGGCGTCCAGCCGCGCGCCGAGGACGCGGCCACCGGCCCCTTGAGCGTCTACGGCCGCAGCAAGCTGCAAGGCGAGCAGGCGATCCGCGCCAGCGGCTGCCGCCACCTGATCCTGCGCACCAGCTGGGTCTATGCGGCGCGCGGCGGCAACTTTGCGAAAACCATGCTGCGTCTGGCGGCCGAGCGTGAGCAGCTCAAGGTGATCGCCGACCAGATCGGCGCACCCACCGGCGCTGATCTGCTGGCCGACCTGAGCGCCCACATGATCCGCGCCACACTGGACAAGCCCCAGCTTGGCGGCCTCTACCATGCGGTGGCCGCCGGCGAGACCAGCTGGCATGCCTACGCCAAGCATGTGATCGAGTTCGCCCGCACACGCGGAGCGGCGATCAAGGTGGCGCCGGAGCAGATCCTGGCCATCCCGACCAGCGATTACCCGACACCGGCCCAGCGCCCGCTCAATTCACGCCTGGCCACCACCAAGCTGCAGCAGGCCTTCGGCCTGACGCTGCCGCCCTGGCAGCAGGGCGTCGAACGCATGCTTCAAGAAATCCTCTGACCAAGACGAGAGACCGCACCATCATGCAAAAGCGCAAAGGCATCATCCTGGCCGGCGGCTCCGGCACCCGGCTGCACCCGGCCACGCTGGCGATGAGCAAGCAGCTGCTGCCGGTCTACGATAAACCCATGGTCTATTACCCGCTCAGCACGCTGATGCTGGCGGGCATCCGCGACATCCTGCTGATCAGCACGCCGCAGGACACACCGCGCTTCGAAGCCCTGCTCGGTGATGGTGCGCGCTGGGGACTGAACATCAGCTACTGCGTGCAGCCCAGCCCCGACGGCCTGGCCCAGGCCTTCATCCTTGGCAAGCAGTTCATCAACGGTGATCCCAGCGCGCTGGTGCTGGGCGACAACATCTTCTACGGCCACGATTTCCAGGGCCTGCTGGCCAACGCGGCCAACAGCACTGAAGGCGCCACGGTCTTCGCCTATCACGTCACCGACCCGGAGCGTTACGGCGTGGTCGAGTTCAACGCCCAGCAGCAGGCGCTGTCCATCGAGGAAAAGCCCAAGGCACCGAAGAGCAACTATGCGGTGACGGGCCTCTATTTCTACGACGAGCAGGTGTGCGAGATCGCTGCCGGCATCAAGCCCAGCGCGCGCGGCGAGCTGGAGATCACCGACGTCAATGGGCAATACCTGCGCCAGCAGCAGCTGCAGGTCGAGATCATGGGCCGCGGCTATGCCTGGCTGGACACCGGCACGCACGACAGCCTGCTGGAAGCCAGCCAGTTCATCGCCACGCTGGAAAAGCGCCAGGGCCTGAAGGTGGCCTGCCCGGAAGAGATCGCCTTCCGCTCCGGCTGGATCGACGCGGCCCAGCTCGAAAAGCTCGCGCAACCGCTGGCCAAGAACGGCTACGGCCAGTACCTGCTGAAGCTGCTGAACGACCGCGCCTTCTGAGAACACACCCGCTCCCATGTCCCTGCTCAAGATCACCCCTACCGCCCTGCCCGAAGTGCTGATCGTCGAGCCCAAGGTGTTCGGCGACGCGCGCGGCTTCTTCACCGAGAGCTGGAACGAGCAGCGCTTCAACGAAGCCGTGGGCTATGAGGTGCGCTTCGTGCAGGACAACCACTCGCGCTCGGCACGCGGCGTGCTGCGCGGCCTGCACTTCCAGCTGCCACCGCATGCGCAAGGCAAGCTGGTGCGCTGCGTGAGCGGCAGCGTGTTCGACGTGGCGGTGGACATGCGCAAGAGCAGCCCCAACTTCGGCCGCTGGGAAGGCGTGGAGCTGAGCGCCGAGAACCAGCGCCAGCTGTGGATTCCGCCCGGCTTTGCGCACGGCTTCGTGGTGCTCAGCGAGACAGCCGACTTCCTCTACAAGACCACCGACTACTACGCCCCGCAGGCTGAAGGCTGCGTGCGCTGGGACGACCCGACGATTGGCATCCAGTGGCCCGATTTCGGCGGCGCGCCCACGCTGGCCGACAAGGACGCCAAGGCGCCGCTGCTGGCCGACGCCCGGCACTTCGAGTAGGCCTGGCTCAGTAGTCCAACCGGTGGATCTTGATCCTGGGCGCCGTCTTGGGATCGCTGACATAGCCCAGGGCCTGGCCCATGATGTCCACCGCATTGTCGAAACAGCCATGCGAGGCCGCGATGGACCCGACGCCGGTGGATACCTGCGCCTGACTGAGCACATGCAGATGCGTGTCTGAAGTGCCGAGCGCGCGCCAGAACGCCAGCCACGAGCGGGCATCGACGATGCGGTCGGCGGCCCAGTGGTCATCGCCAGCGTCCTCGGCCACCGCTGCGGGATCAAAGCAGTTGTACATGCCCAGCAAGGGCATCTTGTGGGTGTCCTCGAAGGAACGGCTCACCAGGTAGAGCAGCGATTTGCGATAGGGGCCGACACTGTCGTCACGCTCGTTCTTATCCGACAGCACATGGATGTGCCAATGCCGGGCATCCAGCACGCCGGCCTGCACGGCGGGCACATAGTGCTGCAGTGCAAAGCCGGCCGTGCAGGCGGGGGCGAACAGGCGCAGGCTCGCCACCTTCAGCCCCGCCGCGCCCAGTTGCTTGAGCATGGCGCCCAGCAGGATGGCGCCGGCTGAGTGCCCGATCAGGTGGATCTCCAGCTTGGGCCGCTCGGCCTGCAGGTCCCGCAGACGCTGCGCCATCAAGGCCATGCCGCCTTCGTTGTGCTCGCTGGCTCGCAGCGCATTGAGCTTCATCTGCCCCCACATGGCGCCGCCGGGTGCGCGCAGCAGCGGCTCCAGCATGCGGTCAGTGCGCTCGCTGAGCCGGTCCAGCCAGCCGCGCGCCAGCATCGCGCCGCGCTCGCCGAAGCCCAGCTTGGCGAAGCGTTCCTCCACTAGGTCCGACACCGTCTCCACCCCGCCTGAGCGCCAGGTGACGAAGAGCGGATAGATGCCGTTGTTCAAGGCATAGGGCGCGATGGCGCGGATGCGCGCGATCGACGCGCTCTCGCTGTTCAGCCCGCCATGGGCGTAGATCAGCAGCTTGTTGCTGCCCTGGGCCTTCAGCCAGGCGGCCGGCCGCGTCTGCACCGCAGCCCGCAGCGCTGCGGCCGGATCTTCCGCCGTGATGTCATTGCGCACCGGGAAGCCGCGGTCCAGCACCACGGTGTGGCGATAGGCCGCGTCGCCGTCCAGCGGGCGCAGCGCGGCCGGAACGCCGCGATAACGCCGCGTCAACGCGTCATCGGCCGCGATCATGCCGGTGGGCCGCTCCAGCGATGCGGCGGCCTCGCCAGAGGCCGAGGGCACGAAGAAACGCGGCGAGCGCAACACCTGATCGGCGCCAGTCTTGCGCGCCATCACCGCTTGCTGGCGCGGCACGCCGAGCGTGAACACCCAGGCATCGCTGCCATGCGTCACCCAGTCTTCATAGGGCAGCAGCGCAAAGCCGTGCGAGCCCCAGCCCTTGCCCCAGGAGTTCTGCACCACGAAGCCCAGCGGGTTGTAGCCCACCAGCGCGAAAGCATGGCCGCCGGCCTCCTTGGGCTTGGCCACCGGCTTGATGCGAACCAGATCGGCATGGCCGCGCAACTGCTGACGCGCCGGCACACCCCAGCCCTCGTGCACCGTGGCGGACCCGTAGATGGCGCCGCTGCTGCGGATGGCAGCCTGCATGTCGACGATGGAGCGCGCGTCGACGCGGTAGTAGACGCCCAGCGCGCAAGCCAGCGCATCCACATCCCAATTCAGATCGGGGTCATCGGGCTTTTTGCCGTCCTCGCGCGGCGGCGTGGGCACGCGCTCACCCTTCTTGTTCAGCACATAGGGCCAGAGCTGATCGCGGCACACGCCGTGCCGGTGCCAGCCCTTGAGCGCGCCGCGGCAACTCGACCCGTCGTAGTCCTCGCCGGGCCACTCGTCATACAGCCGGGCCAGCTCGTAAAGCATGGCCGGGCTGACACGCCGCTGCGTCTGCAGGCCTTGATCGAGGTCGCGCGTGAACAGCAGGTAGTTGATGACGGCTGCCAGCCCGAAGCCGGTGCAGGCGCCTTCCGATCCCTGATCGAGCAGCAGGCCGGCCTCGGCATAGGCAGGCAGCAGGGCCGTGACCTGGGCATCGGTGGGGAACTCGGCCGGCAGATTGCCCAGCGGCGGCAGGTAGGGCCGGTCGCGCAGGTCCAGGCGATCAGGGCGGGCATCCAGCGCCAAGGGACGCTGGGCGATGACGACTTTCTTGGTGGGCATGAGCAACTCCTGGCGCCCGGGAAGCCAGGCGCCAGCTCATGCTAGGCAGCACCCCAGCAACAGACATCGCCTCGCTTGGGGACGGGAGGCGCTGCTGGCATCAGTACGCAGGACGAAGCGGCAAGCGAGCGCCAGGCTCAGCCCCCGCCCGCTCACTTCTTGTAGTAGTCGCGGTACCAGGCGACGAAGCGTTCGATACCTTGCGGCACCGGCATCGCCGGACGGAAGCCGGTCCAGGCGGCCAGCTCCTCGACGTCAGCATGCGTGGCCGGCACGTCGCCGTCCTGAAGCGGCATGAAATTCTTCACCGCTTCGCGTCCCACCGCCTTCTCGATCGCCTCGATGAAGGCCATCAGCTCGATCGGGTCGTGGTTGCCGATGTTGAACACGCGATATGGCGCATTCGAGCGCGCCGGGTCGCTCTTGATCGCGTCGTACTCGGGGTCAGGCGTTGCCGCCCGGTCCAGCACGCGGATCACGCCCTCGGCGATGTCGTCCACATAGGTGAAGTCGCGCACCATCTTGCCGTGGTTGAACACGTTGATGGGCTTGCCTTCGAGGATGGCCTTGGTAAACAGGAACAGCGCCATGTCCGGCCG
>JACDQM010000064.1 GCA_015657635.1 Roseateles sp. | reverse complement strand
AGGAAGGCCGGGATGATGGTGTGGAAGGGCCGCTTGCCCGGCGCCACCTGGTTGGCATGGCCCTCTTCCAGCGTGAAGCAGTGGCCGCGGTTCTGCAGGGAGACGCCGTAGCCCGGCACCACCAGCCCGGAGCCGAAGCCCATGTAGTTGCTCTGGATGAAGCTGACCATCATGCCGCTCTCGTCCGCGGTGGTCAGGTAGATGGTGCCGCCCTTGACGGGGTTGCCGGCCTTGAAGTCCTGCGCGCGGCCCATGTCGATCAGCTTGGCGCGCTCGGCCAGATAGGCCGGGTCCAGCATCTGCTCGCTGCTCAGCGTCATGCTGACCGGATCGGCAACATAGCGGTAGACATCGGCAAAGGCCAGCTTCATCGCCTCGATCTGCAGATGCTGCGAGGCGGTGCTGTCCACCGGCAGCGACGCCACATCAAAGTGCTTCAGGATGCCCAGCGCCATCAGCGCCGCGATGCCCTGGCCGTTCGGCGGGATCTCGTGCAGCGTGTGGCCGGCATAGTCCTGCGCGATCGGCTTGACCCATTCGGGCTTGTAGGCCGCAAAGTCAGCCGCCGTCATCGCGCCGCCGGTCTGCCTGGCGAAGGCTTCCACCGCTGCGGCGATCTCGCCCTGATAGAAAGCCTGGCCGCGCGTCTCAGCGATCAGCTTCAGCGAGCGGGCAGCTTCCTTGAACTTGAACAGCTCACCGACTGCCGGTGCGCGCCTGCGCGGCAGGAAGGCCTCGGCGAAGCCCGGCTGCGAAGTCAGATCAGACACGGCCGCGGCCATCGCCCATTTGCTCTGCACGATCACCGGCACGGCATAGCCGCGCTCGGCGATCTCGATGGCCGGCGCCATCAGATCGGCAAAGGGCAGCTTGCCGAAGCGCTCGCTCATCGCCACCCAGCCGGCCACGGCGCCGGGCACGGTCACCGCATCCCAGCCGCGCTTGGGCAGGCTCTTGCTGTCGGCGCCGTACTTGCGGTGGAAGTACTCGGGCGTCCAGGCCTGCGGCGCATTGCCGGAGGCGTTCAGGCCGTGCAGTTCCTTGCCGTCCCACAGGATGGCGAATGCGTCCGAACCCAGGCCGTTGCTGCAGGGCTCGACCAGGGTCATCGCCGCGGCGGTGGCGATGGCCGCGTCCACCGCATTGCCGCCCTGCGCCAGGATGCGCAGACCAGCCTGCGCGGCCAGCGGGTGCGAGGTCGAGACGATGTTGCGGGCGAACACCGGGCTGCGCTGGCTGGCGTAGCCCTGGTTCCAGTTGAAGGCTTGTTGTGTCATGAGCATTTACTCCACAGTGATCTTGCGTTCGCGGATCAGGCGGCCCCAGCGTTCGCTGTCGGCCTTGACCATGGCGGCGAACTGGGCCGAGCTGGCATCGCTGACCGGCTCGGCGCCCAGGCGCGCCAAGCGCTCGCGCACCTCGGCCGACTTCAGCGCCGTGTTGAACTCGTTGTTGAGCCGCGCCACCAGGGCCGGCGCCAGCCCCTTGGGCGCGTAGATGCCGAACCAGGTGACCGACTCGAAGCCCGGCAGCCCGGATTCGCTGACCGTCGGCAGCTCAGGCGCCAGCGGCGAGCGCACCTTGCCGGTGACGGCCAGGGCCTTGAGGCGACCGTCCTTCACATGCGGCATGCCCGAGACGATGCTGTCGAACAGCAGCTGCACATTGCCGGCTACCAGATCCGGAATCGCCAGGGCCGTGCCGCGATACGGGATGTGGGTGATGAACACCCCGGCCTGGCTCTTGAACGACTCACTGGTCAGGTGGACGATGGTGCCGTTGCCGCTGGAGGCGTAGTTCAGCTGGCCGGGCTTGCTCTTGGCCAGGGCGATCAGCTCGCGGATGTCCTTGACCGGCAGGCTTGGCGGCACCAGCACCACATTGGCCGCGTTGGCCACATGCGCCACCGGTGTGAAGTCCTGTTCGACCTTGTACGTCAGCTTGGCGTTCAGGTGCGGGCCGATCGAGTGCGTGCTGCTGGTGGCGATCAGCAGCGTGTAGCCGTCCGGCGCCGCCTTGGCTGCTTCGGCCGAACCCAGCGATCCGCCGGCGCCGGCCTTGTTGTCCACCACCACCTGCTGGCCCAGCTGGGCCGAGAGCTTCTGCGAGATCGCGCGGGCCAGCAGATCGGTGGCGCCACCGGCCGGAAAGGGCACGACCAGGCGTATCGGGCGCGTCGGGTAGTCCTGCGCCAGCGCCAGCGGCGCCGTCAGCGCGAGGCCCAGCGCCAGGCTCAGCAGTTTCAGCACACCAGCTCGGGAAGTCATCGTCAGCGCTCCTTGCATTTGCTTGCGGTCGATTGTGGTCCGGCACCCAGCACAAGAAAAGCTAATAATTCTTTTCTCACCCACAAGAAAACCTTGTCATGCCCAGTCTTCGCACGCTCAAGAGCTTCGTCGCCGTGGCGCGCCAGGGCTCCTTCGCCGCGGCCGCCGCCGAGGTCGCGCTGACCCAGGCGGCAGTGAGCCTGCAGATGCGCAATCTGGAGCAGGAGCTGAAGCGCGAACTGTTTGATCGCAGCAGCCGTGTGGCCCAGCTCAATGCGGCAGGCGAGGCCCTGCTGCCCTGGGCTGAACGCATGCTGGCGCTGGATGCCGAACTGCATGAAGAGCTTCGCAGCGCCGCGCTGCGGGTGGACCCGCTGCGCGGCGCCTACCGCATCGGCGCGGTGGTGTCCGCGGTGGCGCCGCTGGCCCATGCGGTGGTGGCACTGAAGCAGCGCCATGTCGGGCTGGAGCTGAAGCTGGTGTCGGCCAGATCCGGTGAGCTGGCGGCCATGGTGGCGGCCGGCCAGCTGGATGCCGCGGTGCTGGTGCGCGACAGCCGCCGGCCGCCAGCGGGCCTGGGATGGACGGCGCTGTATGAAGAACCGCTGGTGCTGCTGGCGCCCTCCGGCAGCCGGGCCGGCTTGAGCCGGCTGCTGGCGTCGGAGCCCTTCCTGCGCTTTGATCGCGGCGAGCGCACCGGCGCCCTGGTGGAGCGCGCGCTTCGCCAACTCAAGGTTCCAGTGCATGACTTTCTCGAACTCAACTCCATCGAAGCGCTGGCCGAACTGGTACGCCAGCGCGTGGGCGTCGCCCTGCTACCGCGCTTGCGACGCGCACGCTGGGAGCAAGACCTGACCCTGCGGGTGCTGCCGCTGCCATCGCCAGAGCTGACGCGCAGCGTCGGCCTGCTGTTCAGGCGCGAGGCCCGCGGACCTTTGACCGAAGCCATCGCCCAGGAGTTCGCGCAGCAGCAGGAGGCTTGAGGTCGCTTGTAAGACATTGCAACGGCGCTGCAAAAGGGTCAACAGGAGTCGTCCTGGGCTCGTTGAATCCTCACCCTTTCGCAACCCCTGGAGAAATCCTGATGACTGCTCTGAAGACCTCTCTGATCGCTGCCCTGTTTGCTGCTGCATCTGGTGTCGTGCTGGCTCAGACGGCAACGCCTGCCGCTACTCCGGCGACCACCGCAAAGGCCCCGGCGACGGCCGCTGTCGCCAGCCCGGCACCGGCCACCGCCACCGCTCCGGCAGCCACCGCTGTCAAGGCAGCTGCCAGCGCCGCAGCACCGGCTGCAAAGCCGGCAGACAAGCCTGCGGAGAAGTCAGCGGACAAGGCCGCCGTTAAGGCCGAGGCCGCGCCCGCCAAGAAGGCCACCAAGGCCAAGGCCGACAAGGCCGAGGCTGCCGCCACTAAGAGCTGAAGCCCCTCGCCAAGCCGGCCGGGCCAGTGCCCCGGCTGGCTTGATGAGCCCAAGCGCATGGAGTACCCACTCCCTGCGCTTTCTGGCTTTGGGCTGTTGGCGCGAAAGGGACATCGCTCACAGCCGCGAGCGTCAAACAGGGAGACATCGGCCTTGCACTGGCGCCCTATCCTGCCCGCTGCAAAGTGGGGCGCGCTGCACCAGATCGTGCAGCGCCGCACCGTGCGGCTGCCTAGTGTTCGCCCTATCCCGGCGGACGCTGCTTTGCACCTATCGTCGGAGCCATCGTCGCCGCTCGCCCCGAGCGGCCCAACCCTGGAGCCCTCTGATGAAATCACTTCGCTCGAATGCCCTGGTCGCCGGTCTGATTGCCTCCGCGGCCATGCTGTCCGCAGGCAGCGCCCATGCGGGCAAGACCTTGGACGCCATCAAGGCGCGCGGACAGGTGGTCTGTGGCGTCAACACCGGCCTGGCCGGCTTCAGCGCGGCGGACAGCTCGGGCAATTGGACTGGCTTGGACGTGGACATCTGCCGCGCCATCGCCGCTGCCGTGCTGGGCGATGGCAGCAAGGTCAAGTTTGTGCCGCTGAACGCGCAGCAGCGCTTCACCGCGCTGCAGTCGGGCGAGATCGACATCCTGTCGCGCAACACCACCTGGACGCTGAACCGCGATGCCTCGCTGGGCATGCACTTCACCGGCGTCACCTACTATGACGGCCAGGGTTTCATGGTGCCGTCCAAGGGCAAGATCAAGAGTGCCAAGCAGCTCAAGGGCGCCACCATCTGCGTGCAGTCCGGCACCACCACTGAAAAGAACCTGACCGACTTCGCACGCGCCAACAACCTCAACATCAAGCCCGTGGTGTTCGAGAAGGTCGAGGCCGCCACCGGCGCCTATTTCGCCGGCCGCTGCCAGTCCTACACCACCGATGCGTCCGGCCTGGCCTCGGTGCGCAACAAGGAAGCCAAGAACCCGGCTGATCACATGATCCTGCCGGACCTGATCTCCAAGGAACCGCTCGGCCCCTCGGTGCGCCGCGGTGACGACGAGTGGTTCGCGATTGCCAAGTGGGTGACCTACGGCCTGATCGAGGCCGAGGAGTACGGCATCACCCAGGCCAATGTCGAGCAGCTCAAGACCAGCAGCACCGACCCGGTGGTGCAGCGCATCCTGGGCGCCACCGAAGACACCGGCAAGCTGCTGGGCCTGGAGCGCGACTGGATGGTCAAGGCCGTCAAGGCGACCGGCAACTATGGCGAAATCTTCGAGCGCAATGTCGGCCCGAACTCGGCGCTGAAGCTGCCGCGCGGCCTGAACAACCAGTGGAACAAGGGCGGCATCATGTACGCCCCGCCGATCCGCTGATCGCCTGTTAAGCCGATGACCCCTGCATGCGGGCTGCCTCGGGCGGCCCGCATGTCCGTCAGAGAGCCGGAGAAGTCCCCATGAGCCCAAGACCAGCACCACCGCCCGGTGGAGCCTGGAACTGGCGCAGCCGTCGCGTGCGCGCCCTCGTCTATCAAGTCATCGCCCTGGCGCTGATCGCGCTGGGCCTCTGGTTTCTGGCCCACAACACGCTGGAGAACATGCGTGCCCGCGGCATCCAGAGCGGCTTCAGCTTCCTGCAGCAGCCGGCCGGCTTTGACATCGGCGAAACACTGCTGCCTTACGACGCATTGGACCCCTACTGGCGCGCCTTTGCCGTCGGCCTGGCCAATACGCTGCGCGTCGCCTTGATCGGCATCGTGCTGACCACCGTGCTGGGCACCCTGGTCGGCGTCGGGCGCTTCTCGCGCAACGCCCTCTTGCGCGGCCTGTGTTACGGCTATGTAGAGCTGTTCCGCAATGTGCCCATCCTGCTGCAGCTGCTGCTCTGGTATCTGCTGCTGACCGAGTGGCTGCCGGATGCGACCGAGCCGGCGTCGGTGGCAGGTCTTGCCTTCCTCAGCAAGGGCGGCTTCCAGATCCCGGTGCCGATCTGGGGCCTGGGGCAGACCTTGGCGCTGGCGGGCGCGGCACTCGGCCTGATCGCCGCCTGGCTGTGGCGCCGCCGCACCATCAAGCGCTTCGAGGCCACAGGCCAACTTGGCAGCCTGCTGCTGGTGCCGGCCCTGCTGGTGCTGCTGGCGGCACTGGCCGGCTGGCTGGCGGGTGGCGCACCCACCGCCTGGGACGTGCCGCATATCGCCGAGGTGATGGTCGAAGGCGGCGCGGTGATGACGCCCGAGTTCATGGCCGTGCTGTTCGGGCTGACGCTTTACACGGCCGCCTTCGTGGCCGAGGTGGTGCGCGCCGGCATCGCCTCGGTGCCCAAGGGGCAGACCGAAGCAGCCGCCAGCCTGGGCCTGACGCCGGGACAGTCCATGCAGCTGGTGGTGCTGCCGCAGGCCCTGCGCGTCATCATCCCGCCGATGACCAACCAGTTTCTGAACCTGACCAAGAACTCCTCGCTGGCGGTGGCCATCGGCTACCCGGATGTGGTCTCGATCAGCAACACCGCCATCAACCAGACCGGCCGCGCGGTGGAGTGCATCGCCATCGTGATGCTGATCTACCTGACGACCTCGCTGAGTACCTCGGCGCTGATGAACTGGTACAACCGCGCGCGGCGATCCAGGAGCGGTGATGAACTCGCCAAGCTTTCAATTTCTTCCGCCCCGTCCAGCGCCAGGGGCCCGAGGCGGCTTGCTGGCCTGGCTGCGGCGCCAGCTGTTCGCCGATTGGCGCAGCGGCGTCACCACGGTGCTGCTGCTGGCGCTGGCGCTCTATGCCCTGCCGCAGCTGCTGAGCTGGGGCTTGTTCAATGCGATCACCAGCAGCAACGCCGACGCCTGCCAGGCCGCACGCGGCGTGGGCGCCTGCTGGGGCGCGGTGGCCGAGAAACACCGACTGATCATCTTCGGCCGCTACCCCTTCGATGAGCAATGGCGGCCCCTGGTCGCCACCGCGTTGCTGATGGGCCTGCTGATGGTCTGCTGCGTGCGCAGCTTCTGGAAGCCCTGGCTGGGCTTGATGTGGGTCGCCGTGTTGGCCGTCTACTTCGCGCTGATGCATGGCGGCGTGGCCGGCCTGACTGTGGTGACCACTGACCTCTGGGGCGGCCTGCCGCTGACCATCGTGCTGGCCTCGCTGTCCATCGTGATGGCCTTCCCGCTGGCGGTGCTGGTAGCGCTGGGGCGCCGCTCGCAGATGCCGGCAATCCGCGCGGTCTGCACCGTCTATGTGGAGCTGATCCGCGGCGTGCCGCTGATCTCGGTGCTCTTCATGGCTTCCTTCATGTTCCCGTTGTTCCTGCCGCAGGGCATGACGATCGACGTGCTGATCCGTGTGCTGGCCGGCATCACGCTGTTTGCCGCGGCCTATCTGGCCGAGATCATCCGCGGCGGCCTGCAGGCGATACCCAAGGGGCAGATCGAGGCGGCGCAGTCGCTTGGCCTGAGCTATTGGCAGCAGCAGCGCAAGATCGTGCTGCCGCAGGCGCTGACCCTGGTGGTGCCCGGCATCATGAACAGCTTCATCGCGATCTTCAAGGACACCTCGCTGGTCACCATCGTGTCACTCTACGAGCTGACCGGCGCCATGGGCCTGGCCTTCAATTCGGATGCCGACTGGCGGCCGTTCAAGATCGAAGGCTATCTCTTCATCACCGCAATCTACTTCGCCTTCTGTTTCGCGATGTCGCGCTACAGCCTGTGGATCGAGAAGCAACTGAACAAGTCACGATGAGCTCAACCGACACCACCCCCTTGATCAGTTTCGAGCGTGTCAACAAGTGGTATGGCAACGGCTACCACGTGCTGCGCGACATCGATCTGAATGTACGCGCCGGCGAGCGCATCGTGATCTGCGGCCCCTCGGGTTCGGGCAAGTCGACGCTGATCCGCTGTGTCAACGGTCTGGAGGAATATCAGGAAGGCAAGCTGACGGTGGCCGGCACGGTGCTGAGTGACGACGTGCGTGCACTGGACACGGTGCGCCGCGAGGTCGGCATGGTGTTCCAGCAGTTCAACCTCTTCCCCCACCTCAGCGTGCTGGAGAACCTGACGCTGTCACCGATGTGGGTGGGCAAGATGCCCAAGAAGGAGGCCGAGGAACGCGCGATGCAGCAACTCGCCCGCGTGCGCATCGCCGAGCAGGCGCACAAGTACCCGCTGCAGCTCTCGGGCGGCCAGCAGCAGCGCGTCGCGATCGCGCGCGCGCTGTGCCTCAAGCCCAAGGTCATGCTGTTCGACGAACCCACCTCGGCACTCGATCCCGAGATGATCAAGGAGGTGCTGGACGTGATGATCGCCATGGCCGACCAGGGCATCACGATGCTGTGCGTCACGCACGAGATGGGCTTTGCCAAGGCGGTGGCCGACCGCGTGATCTTCATGGACCAGGGGCAGATCGTCGAGCAGAACACGCCGCACGAGTTCTTCAACAACCCGCAGAACGAACGCAGCCGCGACTTCCTGTCCAAGATCCTCGGGCACTGAAGCGCCCTGGCTGGCTCAATCGAGCTGCATCAGCAGATCCGGGCAGCCTTCTTCATTGCCGCACCCGTCGCCGCGTGCGACCACGTTAAAGCCGTGGCGCGCATAGAAGCGCTGCGCGCCCACATTGGGCTCGAAGGTGTAGAGCCGCACAGGACGGGGCAACAGGCCCAAGGCATGCCGCAGCAGTTCGCTGCCAAGACCGCGCCCCCGCGACTCGGCATTCAGGTACAGCTGGTCGATCCAGCCCTGGCCCTGCGCATCAATGCTGAAGCTGGCCAGACCCAACAAGGCACCGCGCTGATCGACCAGCAGCCAGCAGTTGCCCGCCGGAATCAGCACATCACTCAGCCACTGCAGCACCTCGGCATCGCTGTGCTGAAGCGGTGCATACGGCAGTTCCAGCCGCCGCACTGCCAGGTAGAGCGCCGCCACTTCCGCGGCATCGCCGGAGTGGGCGGGCCGAATGGAGGTCCTGTCCATCAGCGGCTTGGCACTATGCTTGCATCCACGTTCGATCATCGTCATCACTGAAGCCATTTCATCATGAGCGCTACCGCGAGCAGTTCCCTGCACAACATCCCTGGCCGGAGCAAGCGCCTGCCACCCCTGCGAGTCGGAGTCGGCGGCCCGGTCGGCTCCGGCAAGACCACCTTGGTCGAGGTGCTGTGCAAAGCCTTGCGCGAGCGCTATGACTTGGTGGTGGTCACCAACGACATCTACACCAAGGAAGACCAGCGCCTGCTGACCGTGGCCGGTGCGCTGGAGCCGGAACGCATCATGGGTGTGGAGACGGGTGGCTGCCCGCACACCGCGATCCGCGAAGACGCGTCGATCAATCTCGAGGCAGTGGACCGCATGTTGAAGCTCTACCCGAATGCGGACATCGTCTTCATCGAGTCCGGCGGTGACAACCTGGCCGCCACCTTCAGCCCGGAGCTTTCCGATCTGACGATCTACGTGATCGACGTCTCAGCGGGCGAGAAGATTCCCCGCAAGGGTGGCCCCGGCATCACCAAGAGTGATCTGTTCGTGATCAACAAGACCGATCTGGCGCCCTACGTAGGCGCCAACCTGGAAGTGATGGAGGCGGACACGCGCCGCATGCGGCCGACACGCGCCTTCGTGATGAGCAATCTGAAAACCGGCGCCGGCTGGATCAGATCATCGACTTCATCGAGACCAAGGGCTTGCTCAAGGCAGGCTGAGCCTCAGGGCCTGCTGCAGGCCCGAAGCACGCCAAGGCCGATCAGGCGCGTTGCAGGTGGATCGGCTGCAACGCAGACGCCTCGCCGTGGCACAGGCCCGGGCAACTGCCCGAGCCGCAGGCCTCGTTGAAGACTTCGCGGGCACAGTCATGGCAGCACCCGCAGGCCGATGCCACCTGGGTTTCATCCTGCAAGACCTCGAAATTACGCACGCCTGCGTCAACGGCGCGACGGATATCCCGGTCAGAAACGCGATGGCAGAGACAGACGATCATGGCGCTGAGGGCTGAGCACCGGCGAGATGCCGGCGTACATGCACTCTAACGCAAATGCGAACAGTTCTCAATCATTTGATTTTGCCCGCACATTTCGTCCGGCTTCTGGGCCGCTCGTCTCAGCTGCCGCTGCCCGCACCCATCTGCGACTGAAGCCAGTTCTGCTCGCCCACCTTGGCCACCAGACCGATCTGGGTCTCCAGGTGATCGATGTGCTCCTCGGTGTCATCGAGGATGTGCTGCAGCACATCGCGGGAGACATAGTCGCGCACCGACTCGCAATGGGCGATGGCTTCCTTGAGCACGGCATGGCCGGCCATTTCGATCTTCAGATCGCAGTGCAGCACCTCGACGGCGCTCTCACCGATGTAGAGCTTGCCCAGATCCTGCAGATTGGGCAGGCCTTCAAGCATCAGCACGCGCTCGATCAGCTTGTCCGCATGCTTCATCTCCTCGATCGACTCCTCGTACTCATGCTTGGCGAGGCGATCGAAACCCCAGTTCTTCAGCATTCGCGCATGCAGAAAGTACTGGTTGATCGCGGTCAACTCGCCCTTCAGCTGCAGGTTCAAGTACTCAATGACCTTGGCGTCGCCCTTCATTTTGCGTGCTCCTGTGGGGTGAAAACAGCTGGGATTGTGCGTCCTGCCGGCGGCCTCCCAGAAAGCCCATCCAAGTTCAGTCTGTACACGAAGCATTCGCAATCAAGTGACGATAAAAGTTCTTGCTATTGCGAATCGTTCGCATTTAAGATGAGCTCATGAAGCAAGCCATTCAGAGTGATTCAGGGACCAGGCCTGACTTGGCCCAATCCCATCCACCGACAGACTACGCAGCGCAGGCGGAGCTCGACTCTCAGGTGCCGCGTCGCCTGGACAGCCGCGCCCTGCTGGGGCCTGACCGGGAAGTTGAGATTGCGCATGTCGGCCAGGTCTATCGACTGCGATTGACCTCGCTGGGCAAGCTGATCCTGACCAAGTAGCTCTGCTGGGCTGTCCACCAGGTCCGTCAAGCTGAAGGCGCCGCTGCCAAACCAGTGTT
Source organism: Roseateles sp. (assembly GCA_015657635.1). Lineage (GTDB taxonomy): Bacteria > Pseudomonadota > Gammaproteobacteria > Burkholderiales > Burkholderiaceae_C > JACDQM01. Next base: position 5,140 of record JACDQM010000064.1, on the reverse strand, counting down.
GCCTTGCGAACCCGCACGGCACCGCCGGCCATTGCAAGCGCTCAGGCTTGGCCCTGATAGGACATCGATCACCTCTCGTTTGTTCACGCACATCCAGGACACCAGACCAGATCCCACCGAGGCCGCAGCGGGAGCACCGCTTCGGCTTTCGACGCACCAGCCAGCTGCTTCGCGCCAGCCCGTGCCTTCCGTATTTCCTCACCAGGCACGAGGAGTTTGGCCATGCACAAGCACGCTGGGGATTTCCCATCGGCACTCGAGGGCTCCGCGGCGACTCCCGCGGCTCAGCTCGGCACCATTACGCAATCGAAGAACGTTCCCGAGCCCGGCTTGTTTGGCGGGCCTGAAGAAGCCCTCGCAGCGCCAAAGCTATGCACGGCCCTGGCGAGCACGGACTGGCCGGAGCTGATCGCCGCCTTCGCGCGCCTCGGACCGCTGACAGCGATCAGCGACAACGCGGCGTGCCGCATGGAAACCTTCTCGCAGTGCAGCCGCGAACCGGGTGCAGGCTTCGCTGGCGCTGAGGGCGATCTTGTCCTCAGCTCGCGGCACCAACCTTGCTGTTGTGGCGTCGCCGTCAGCGAGCGCTTGGCGGATGGAGCGCAACGGCACAGCCTTCAGCTTCTTGATGCCGAGGGACGTGCCAGCGTCAAGTTGTACGCGGCGCCAGGCAGCGATGAGCAGGTCTTTCAAGATCTGGTCGCCGAGTGGCGTGGAGAAGCGCCGCAGCTCAGGAATCGACGGCAAGCGACTCAGCGTGCCATGCAGGAACGGCCCGACGCCGCCGTCGAACTTGCGCAGTTCAGGGCCGGCTGGAACACCTTGCGAAGGCTTGGCGACCTGCAGCAGCTTGCCTCCATCCACGGCTTGACACACCGTCAGGCCCTGCGCCTGGCCGAGTCCCGATTCACACAACAACTGCCCAACTGCAGCGCTGGCGAGTTGCTCGTGCGCGCCGCGCAGCTCGGCCTGCCTCTGCACATCCGTGCTTGCCATGGCTCAGCCCAGCACGACTTCCGTGGCTTGGTCCGCCGCGTCGAACTGCTGGGGGACCACCTGCTGCTGTCCGCACCCGGGCTGCGTCTGCAACTGCGCGAAGACGCAGTGGATGCAGTCTGGCTGTTGCGCCAGCCCACCGCCATCGGCCTGCGCCATTCGCTCGAACTGTTGGACGGCCAGGGCACGGTCTTGCTGAAGCTCGCCAGTGGACAGCCCACAGGTCACAGCGAGCCTTGCGGCTGGCGTGAGCTGCTCGAGAGTCTGTGCGAGCCGGCAGGCGCCGCGTCACCCTGATTGCATCGCGATCCCCTTGAATCCATGTCGGCGACCGGTCCGGTCCCATAAAGGAGCAGCGCCTATGTGCGACAAGCCAGCCAAGCTATTCACGCCTTTGCTCGAAGAACAGGAGCTGAGCAAGCCCGGCGCAGCCCCTGCGCCCGCGGGTGCCGCCACGCATGGCTCACGCCGGCGGCGCCTGTGGGACTTGCCCCCGCAAGCGCTCTGCCCGGTGATCGGCGTCTGCCTGCCGATGCCGGTGCTGCGCCGCCTGATCGGCAAGACCCTGGGCGGCTGCGCGCTCGCCACCGATTACGAACTGCACTGCGGTGCCATCAACGAGTGCAACCGACGCTCGCCCATCGCCGAGACCCTGCAACGCGAGCTCGACCAACGCTATGCCATCGCGCTGCGCCAGGCTGCAGCACACAAGAGTTGCGAGGCGCTGTCGCGCTGGTGGGACGCAGCCGCCCAGCAAGGGCGCGATGTGGCGGCGGTGCTCTGGGCCACCCTCACCCATGCGCGCTGCGCAGACAGCTTGCAGGAGCGGGTGCTGCGCGATATCCACATGCTGCAGCACCAGGTCGGCGCTGCCAACCGCGCCGATCTGCAGCGCCTCGATGCCCTGACTGAAGAGAACGCCATCCTCGGACGCGAACTGGCGCGCGCACAAGCGCGTGCCACCCAGGCCCTGTCGGAACGGAGTGCCCAGATCGAGCAGCAACAGGCCGAAATCCTGAAGCTTCGCGGCGAACTGCTGAGCCGGGACACGCAGATCGCTGGACTGAACGAAAGGCTGCGGGCACTGCATGAAGCCGACCCCAGTCTGCCCCGCCGTCAGGCCATGGCCGAGCAGATACAGTTTCAGCAAGAACGGCAGTTGCAGCTCGAACGCGCCCTCAACGACGCCCGCCAAGTGGCCGACCGCGAACGCCGCCGGGCCGACGAGGCTGAACTCTCAGCCATCGCACAGGCCCAGGCTGCGGAGCAGAACAAGGAGGTGGCGACTGCGCCTGCGCTGCCAGAACTCGACCAGCGCGCCGTGCTCTGCGTGGGCGGACGCCTTCAGCAGTGCCGGTCTACCGGCAGCTGATCGAGCGCACCGGCGGACGCTTCTTGCACCATGACGGCGGCGAGGAAGACGCGCATGCGCGCCTGGACGCCAATCTGGCGGCCGCCGATCTGGTGATCTGCCAGACCGGCTGCATCAGCCATGACGCGTACTGGCGCGTCAAGGAGCACTGCAAGCGCCATGGCAAGCGCTGCGTCTTCGTGGACAAGCCCAGCGCATCAAGCCTGCAGCGGGCGCTCGGACAGATCGAGCCAAGCCCGCGCAGCACCACAGCAGCTGGCGGCGACTCTTGATGCGAGGCTCAGCGCAAGCTGCTGCCGCTTCGGATCGCCTTGATCATCGACTCACCCATGCCGGCGCCGAAGCGCTTGGCGAGGCGCTCGGCGATATTGGGATGCGGCGTGTAGTCGATCACCTCTTCGGCCTTGACCACCTCGCGGGCGACGAAATCCAGGTTGCCCAGGTGATCGGCCAGGCCCAGCTTGATCGCCTCTTCGCCGTTCCAGTACAGGCCGCTGAAGGTCTCGGGCGTCTCCTTGAGCCGCTTGCCGCGGCCTTCCTTGACGACGTCGATGAACTGCTTGTGAATCTGGTCCAGCATGGCTTGCGCATAGGCGCGCTGGCGCGGGTCCTCGGGTGAAAAGGGATCCAGCATGCCCTTGTTGGCACCTGCCGTGATCAGGCGCCGCTCGACACCCAGCTTGTCCATCACGCCGGCGAATCCGAAGCCGTCCATCAGCACGCCGATCGAGCCGACCACCGAAGCCTTGTCGACATAAATCTCGTCGGCCGCCGCGGCGATGTAATAGGCGCCTGAAGCGCACATCTCCTCGACCACCGCGTAGACCTTCTTGCCATGCTTGGCCTTCAGGCGGCGGATCTCGTCATAGATGATGCCGGCCTGCACCGGGCTGCCGCCGGGCGAGTTGATGCGCAGCACCACGGCCTGCGCGCCCTGATCCTCAAACGCACTCTTCAGCCCCGACAGCAGCAGCTCGGCGCTGGCTTCACTGTCAACGGCAATCTCGCCGCGCACCTCGACCAAGGCGGTATGCGGGGTCAGCGGCGGCTTGCCCGGGTGTTGCTCGAAGAACAGCAGCCACAGCACCGCGGCGATCAAGCCCAGCCAGGCGAGGCGGAAGAACACGCGCCAGCGTCGCTCGGTCCGACGGTCGGCAAGGTAGTCGCGGGCAAACTGTGCCATCAGCGGCTCAAGTCCCTGCTGGGCCGCTGCGGGTTTGGCGGCGCCCTCGACTTGAGGGTCAGGAATGGCTTGCGGCAATTCGTCGTTGGAACTCATGGGGCTTTCGCTGTTGTCCGGCCTATTCGTCGAAGGCCGGTCGGGTGTCGCGGGAAGGATACCAATAGACCTGCCCCTCGCGCTCTTCGACGCGGATCTTGGTCAGGCCCATGCGGCCGCACATGCCGGTGACGCAACGGCCTGTCTTGGGCTCGTAAACCGCGCCATGGATGGAGCACATGATGTAGCGCTTGTCGCGATCCAGAAACTCGCCTTCCTGCCAGTCCATCTCGGTGGGCACATGCGCGCAACGGTTCAGGTAGGCATGCACCTCGCCGTCATAGCGCAGCACGAAGGCACGCTCCGGCTGGCGGTACTGAAGCACATCGAAGCTGTGCGCCAGGCCCCGCTCCTGCAGTTCGTCTGAAGCACACAGCGGCAGCGGCCGCTCATTCGGATCTGGATCGGTCATGGCTTGTCAGCGGAGCGGGGTCAGGCATTGCGCAGCAGCCAGTGCTGCAGATCGGGCACATCGTGGGCGATATGCAGCGGGCGGTAGGCCTCGAAGGTTTGGTGGTCATGGGCGCCATAGGCGACCGCCACACTCGCGGTGCCGGCATTCAGGGCCAGCTGCAGGTCGTGGCTGGTGTCGCCAATCATCAGCGTGCGCTCAGGATCGGCACCAAACTCGCGCATCAGCTCGTTCAACATGCGCGGATCGGGCTTGCCGGCGGTCTCGTCGGCGGTGCGCGTGCCATCGAAGAGGCGCTGCAGCTCCACCGTCTTCAGCGCCTCGTCCAGCCCGCGCCGGCTCTTGCCGGTGGCCACGGCCAGCCAGTGGTGGCGCGCCTTCAACTCCGCCAGCATGTCGAGCACGCCCTTGAACAGCGTCACCTCATGCTGGGCCGCAAAGTAATGGTGGCGATAGCGCAGGCCAAGCTCGGCATAGCGCTCGCGCGGCAGGTCGGGCACGGCATGCGCCAGCGCTTCCTGAAGGCCGAGGCCGATCACATAGCTGGCCTGTTCGTCGCTGGGGCGCGGCAGCCCCAGATCGGTGGCAGCCGCCTGGATGCAGCGCGTGATCAGCGCGGTGGAATCGAACAGCGTGCCGTCCCAATCGAAAACGATCAGGTCGAACTGGCGGGGTCGGGAACTCGTCATGGTCATGATGCAGGGCTCAGCTGGGCCAGCAGCTTCTCACAGTCGGGCGGCAAGGGTGCGAGCAGCTCGATCTCCTGCCCACTGCCCGGATGGACAAAGCGCAGGCGCTTGGCATGCAGGAACATGCGCTCGAAACGCAGCGCGCCGCGGGCCAGCGCCCGGTTGGCTTCAAAGTCGCCGTACTTGGGGTCGCCCACGATGGGATGGCCTTCATGCGCCAGATGCACACGGATCTGGTGCGTCCGACCGGTCTTGATGGTCACATCCAGCAGCGTGTAGCCCTTCAGCGCCTGGGCCACCTTCACCAGGCTGATGGATCGCTTGGCCTGCTCGGCCTGGGGATCGTGTGAGCTGGTGACCGCGCGCACCCAGCGCTCGCCATCGGCCCCGGT
>JACDQM010000063.1 GCA_015657635.1 Roseateles sp. | reverse complement strand
TGGTCCTGCCCCAGGAAATCGTGCTGGCCGAGCCGCGCGGCTTCTGCGCCGGCGTCGATCGGGCGATCGAGATCGTCGAGCGCGCGTTGCTGAAGTTCGGCGCGCCGATCTATGTGCGCCACGAGATCGTGCACAACACCTATGTGGTGAACGATCTGAAGGCACGCGGCGCGATCTTCATCGAGGATCTGGCCGATGTGCCGGCTGGCGCAACGCTGGTCTTCAGCGCGCATGGTGTCAGCCAGGCGGTGCGCCAGGAGGCGGCCGAGCGCGGTTTCCAGGTCTTCGACGCCACATGTCCGCTGGTCACCAAGGTGCACGTCGAGGTGGCCAAGCTGCACAAGGAAGGCTACGAGTTCATCATGATCGGCCACAAGGGGCACCCTGAGGTCGAAGGCACGATGGGCCAGCTGTCCACTGGCATCTACCTGGTGGAGGAAGCAGGCGATGTGGCCCATGTGCGGGTCAAGGACCCAGCCAAGCTGGCCGTGGTGACGCAGACCACCCTCAGCGTCGATGACGCCGCCGAGATCCTGGCGGCGGTGAAGCACCACTTTCCGCTGGTGCGCGAGCCCAAGCAGCAGGACATCTGCTATGCGACGCAGAACCGCCAGGACGCCGTCAAGGTGATGGCGCCGCAGGTGGATGTGGTGATCGTGGTCGGCAGCCCGACCAGCTCCAACAGTAACCGGCTGCGTGAACTGGCCGAGCGGCTGGGCACGCCTGCCTATATGGTCGATGCCGCTGAAGACCTGCAAGCCGAGTGGCTGGAAGGGCGCAGCCGCGTCGGCCTGACCGCCGGGGCCTCTGCACCGGATGTGCTGGTGCAGGCGGTGATCAGCCGCTTGCGTGCCATGGGCGCGACGGCCGTGCGCAGCCTCGCCGGCGTCGAGGAGCATGTGCGTTTTCCGCTCCCGCTGGGGCTGGGCGACAAGTCCATGGCCGAAGTGAGTTCGTCTCGATCTTGAAACTCCGGGCGCGACTCGCGTGAAAGCGGCGCCTGCAAGAGGCGCCGCTTTGCTTTCATAGAATCGAGACTGAAAAGGACACTGAATCAAATGCTTGACATCACTCTGCTGCGCAAGGATCTGGACGCTGTTGTTGCGCGCCTGGCGACCCGCAAGAATCCGCAACCCTATCTGGACGTCGAACGCTACAAGGCGCTGGAAGCCGAGCGCAAGGGCGTGCAGACCCGCACCGAAGAACTGCAAGCCAAGCGCAACAGCCTCTCCAAGCAGATCGGCATGGCCAAGGGCAAGGGCGAGGATGCCAGCGCGCTGATGGCCGAGGTGGGCAGCATCGCTGAGGAACTCAAAGCCGGTGCCGAGCGCCTGGATGCGATCCAGGCCGAGCTCAACACCATGTTGATGAGCGTTCCCAACCTGCCCGACGAGAGTGTGCCGCAGGGGGCTGACGAGACGGGCAACGTCGAGGTGCGTCGCTGGGGCACGCCGCGCAGCTTTGACTTCGCGGTGAAGGACCATGTGGATCTGGGCGCGCCACTCGGGCTGGACTTCGAGACGGGTGCGAAGCTGAGCGGCTCGCGCTTTTGCTTCCTGCGCGGCCCGGTCGCCAAGTTGCACCGCGCGCTGGCGCAGTTCATGCTGGATACGCAGAGCGACGAGCATGGCTATACCGAGTGCTACACGCCCTACATCGTCAATCGCGAGGTGCTGGAAGGCACCGGCCAGCTGCCCAAGTTCAAGGAAGACATGTTCTGGGTGCTGCGCGGCGGTGACGAGGAGGCGGCGGAGCAGTACCTGATCTCGACTTCGGAAATCTCGCTGACCAACACCGTGCGCGAGCAGGTGCTGGAAGCCGCAGAGCTGCCGATCAAGCTGACGGCGCATAGCCCCTGCTTCCGCTCGGAGGCTGGCAGCGCCGGGCGCGATACGCGCGGCATGATCCGCCAGCACCAGTTCGACAAGGTGGAGATGGTGCGCATCGAGCAGCCCGAGCACAGCATGGCCGCGCTTGAGGAGATGACCCGGCACGCCGAGGCCATCCTGCAGAAGCTGGGCCTGCCTTATCGAACGGTGCTCCTGTGCACGGGCGATATGGGCTTTGGTGCGACCAAGACCTATGACCTTGAAGTCTGGGTGCCGGCGCAGAACACCTACCGCGAGATCAGCTCCTGCTCGAACATGGGCGCCTTCCAGGCACGGCGGATGCAAGCGCGTTTCAAGAACGCGCAGGGCAAGAATGAGTTCGTGCACACCTTGAACGGCTCGGGCCTTGCTGTCGGCCGCACCTTGGTGGCAGTGCTGGAGAACTACCAGAACGCCGATGGCAGCGTGACTGTGCCGGATGTGCTGCGCCGCTATCTGGGCGGTGTTGAAGTTTTGCGTGCCTGATCGTCTGCGGAGCTGAAAAACTCCGCTATACTTGTGGGCTTACTCGCACTGAACCACGCGAGCACCTAATCAGGAGAGGTGGCAGAGTGGTCGAATGTACCTGACTCGAAATCAGGCGTACGGTATCCCCGTACCGAGGGTTCGAATCCCTCCCTCTCCGCCAATGACAGAGCCACCCTTGCGGTGGCTCTTTTTTTGTCTGCGGCTTGTTGGCAGACCGGACGGCGGCTCTGTTGCAGCCTGCGCCTTGATCGCAGCGGCGCTCAGAGCTTGTGGGTGGAGAGCAGGATGCTCGTTTCCGTGTTGGCAATGCCCTTGAACAAGCGGATGGCGCTCAAGACGCGGTCAAACGCTTCCAGGGATTCAGCCTGCAGCTCGGCCACGATGTCCCAGCGTCCGTTGGTGGTGTAGATCGCCGAGACATTCGGGTGCCCGCGCAGTGACATCAGGACCTCCTGGCTGGTATTTCCTTCGACCGCGATGCTCATCAGAGCCCGGATGCGGTGGCTCTCGACCTGGGGCTTGAGGCGCACCGTGTAGCCGACGATGATCCCATCGCGCTGCAAGCGTGCCATGCGGTTCTGCACGGTGCCCCGCGCCACTTTCAGCTTGGCTGCCAAGGCGGCGACGGTCGCGCGACCATCGGCTCGCAGCAAGGCGATGAGTTCGCGATCGGTGTCATCAAGCGGCGTCATGTTGATCAACTGTGCTGGCGTTTGTTCAGTGTAGCCAACGCTTTGATCAGCGCGCTGGGCTTGACGCAGCTTCAGCGGCAGCTGCTGGTGGTGCGTCGCTGTGTCTCAGGACAGGCCAGCGCTGACTCGGTTGCGGCCTTGGTGCTTGGCTTCGTACAGCCTGGTGTCGACCGCGGCCAGCAAAGGCTCCAGCTGATCGAATCGCGCGTTGCTTTCCAGGCCGATGCTCAAGGTGACGTTTTTCAGCTCTGGATGCAGTGTCGACCAGTCGTACTGCTCGATGCGCAGGCGCAGCTTCTCGCACAGGCTCGCGGCCTGGGTGATCGGCGTCCCCACCAGCAACAGCATGAACTCCTCGCCGCCGTAGCGTGCCACCAGGTCCGAGCGGCGGCAGACGTCGCGCAACAAGGTGGCGACGGCGCGCAGCACCTTGTCGCCGGTCAGGTGGGTGAAGCGATCATTGATGGACTTGAAGTGATCCAGGTCCAGCATTGCAACGCTCAAGGGGTGGGCAAAGCGACGCGCCCGTTCGAATTCCTGCGCCAACTGCAGGTCCAGCCAGCGCCGGTTGGCGACTCCCGTCAGACCGTCTTCGCGGCTGAGCTGGTGCAGCATCTCGGTCTGCGCTGACAGCTGCTGCAGCAGCATCTGCTTCTCCTGGTCCGCCTGCCGCGCGGCAGTCAGTTCGCTGGAGAGCTCCTGGCTTCGGTTGCGCTCGTCATCAGCCTGGCGCTGGAGTTCTTGCACCTGCTGGCGTATCAGGATGCGGCGCAGCTGTTGCTGCGACTGATCGCCGTGCAAGGTTTCGCGCAGTTGGTGAAAGCTGCGGAAGTGCTGCAATGCCACCTGGTAGTCGGCACGGGCCTCGGCGATGCTGGCCAGGGCCTTGTGTGTTTCGGCCAGCAAGGCGGCCATGCCGAGCGGTTCGGCGCGCTGCAGCACGGCCTGCAGGCTGGCATGGGCGCCATCGAGGTCGCCGGATTCGATCAGAGTCTTGCTCCGTGTCAGCTGTAGCGCGGCCAGTCGTCGGCCGTCGTCGACGCGAGCCGCCAGCTCATGCGCTTCGGCCAGGATGATTCGCGCGGCATCTTGGTCATCGTCCGCGTGATGGGCCTGCGACAGGGCATGCAGCGCGTCGCAGAGATCGCGCAGGTTCCCAGTCCGCCGCGACAGTTGTACGGCTTCAAGAAGATGGGCCTTGGCCTCGCCGACTTCGCCATGCTTGAACAGCAACTCGCCCAGATGGAGCCGGGTACTGGACTGCCGAGCCAGGTCTTGCTGGCTGTGGGGGGTGGCGAGGCTGCGCTCCAAGGCCCGCTGGGCGGTCTCGCGCTCGCCCAGTGTGCTCAGCAACTGGCCAAGATTCGCCAGCGCATAGGTCTGCCCTTCCTCGTCACCCGTCTGTTCGGCCAGGTCAAGATAGCGCTGAAGGTGATCCAGCGTATGCGCGTATTGGCCGAGGCTGCTGTGCACCAGGGCCATATTGCCCAGCGTCCGCCCCTCGTACCGGCTATCGCCGATGTTCCTGGCCAGCGCCAGGCACCGGTCGTAGGCCTGCAGCGCCAGGTCGTTGGCTCCGCTGTCGGCATGCAGCATGGCGAGAACGTTGAGGGCCTCGATCTGCGCCTGCGTGTCGCCGAGGGCTTGCGCCAATTCCAGTGCGGCTTGCAGTCGGGCCCGGACCTGGGCCACCGGGTGGCCGAGGATGTAGCTGCATACGCCCCAGCGCAGCAGTGAGCAGGCCAATCCGACTTGGTAGTCCAGCCGCAAGGCCTGCTCGTACGCCTGCTGACACAGCAGCAGCGCTTGCTGGCTGTCGCTATGGCGCAGCAGATGCGCTTGCGCGTTCAGGCGGTCAATCTGTTGCGGGCTGGCGTTCAGGGCTGAGCTTGATGCTGTGATGCCGCCATGGCTTGCGGTGCTCCATTCACTCCGTGCCGGATCCTGCATCATCCCCGAGGCCCTTTTCAGCGTTCTTGCTGGACCGCAGCATAGCTGCCTGCTGCGATGACTGTGCAGCTTCAGAGCCGCCAGGGCGGTTCAGCCCGCGGGATCCTGCTGGAAGTAGCTGGCGAACAGTTGGTACAGCGGCGGCTGCTCCAGCTTCAGCTCATGCGGCGCCACAAAGAAGGCTTCGGCGGCGACGGCGAAGAACTCGTCCAGGCTCTCTGCGCCATAGGGATCGATTAGCGTCGGTAGGCTGGCATCGACCCGTCGGCAGAACTGCGCCCACTGCGGTTCGATGGCGGCGAGCCAGGCTGCGCGGGCGGCAAGGTCGGCAAGCAGCGGCACACCATCGGCCGCGCCATCCGCCATGTCCAGCACATGCGCGAATTCGTGGATCACGACGTTGTAGACGCTGTCCAGTCCGGCCGCCGGATCGGCGCCATGCTCCAGCTCGCTCCAGGCCAGCATCAACGGGCCGCCTTGCATGGCTTCGCCAGCCAGCAGCTCCTCGTACTGGTGGACGATGCCATCGTCGTCCGTGTACTCGCGCGGCGCCAGCACTTCGTCCGCATGCATCACGATGCCGACGAAGCCCGCGTAGGCTTTCAGTCCCAGATGCAGCACCGGCAGACAGGCCTGGGCCGCGACGGCCACGGCCACTTCGTCGGAGACCACGAAACCGGCGGCGCCGTGGAACTCCTTCTCGGCCAGGAACAGCGAACACAGGCGACGCAGTGCCAGCAAATCCTCGTCAGTGCGCGCGGCGATGAAGGGGTAGCGCGCGAGGGTCAGCCGCCACAAATCGTCGGGAATCGCGTGACGCTGCAGCTGGCGCTGCTCGCGCGAGCGCGCCCAGGCGCTCAGCAGACGGCCTAGCATGCGGCGGGTGCAATGCGGCGCAGACCGGTGGCCTCCAGCCGCAGCACATCGGCCCTCGGGGGCGTGGCCTCACAGTCCCAGTCGGACAGAACCCAGCGCTGGCGATCGCCACCGAGCTCGTGCACCGCAGGCCGATGGGTGTGGCCGTGCAGCAAGACCTGGCACTCGGCAGCTTCCAGCCACTGCAGGCAGGCGTCAGCGTCGAGGTCGGACCACTGCGCGGGCATCTGAGCGCGTTTCAGCGTTTCGCTGTCGGCGCGCATGCGGCGCGCCAGCTCACGGCGCTCGGACAGCGGGCGCGCCAGCAGCTGCTGCTGCCAGGTCGGGCTGCGGACCTCGGCGCGAAAGCGCTGGTAATCGGTGTCGTCCAAGCACAGGGCATCGCCATGGCTGAGCAAGAGCGAATGACCGAAGGCTCGCAGTCGGCAAGGATCGTGCAGCCGCTGCATGCCTGCATCAGCGGCCATCTCTGGACCGATCAGAAAGTCGCGATTGCCGGCGATGAAGAACAGCGTCAGGCGCTGGCTGGCTTCGCGCAGCAGTGCCGTGCAGCGCTGTTCGAAGTCATCGAAGCGGGCGTCATCCCCGACCCAGACCTCAAAGATGTCGCCAAGCAGGACAACGGCCTGTGCCGGCGTGCTGCGCAGGTGCTGCTGCAGCGCGGCCAGCGTCGCTTCCATGCCGGGCGCGAGGTGCAGATCGGAGAGGAAATCGATCGCGTGCCATTCAGGCGCGGCGATCAAGGTCTCAAGCGGATCGGGCAGGGCTGGCTGCCCGGCCCGAAGCGCGGTCTCAGGCAACTTCAACCGCGCGCTCAATCACGACGTTTTCGGTCGGCACATCGTCATGGAAGCCGGAACGGCCGGTCTTGACCTTCTCGATGGCGTCCACCACCTCGGTGCCGGCGACGACCTTGCCGAACACGGCATAGCCCCAGCCGGACGGGCTCTCGGACTTGAAGTTCAGGAAGCCGTTGTTGGTGGTGTTGATGAAGAACTGGGCCGAGGCCGAGTGCGGCGCGTTGGTGCGCGCCATCGCCACGGTGTAGTGGTCGTTGGTCAGGCCGTTGTTGGCTTCGTTCTGGATCGTCGAGTCGGTGGGCTTTTGCTTCATGCCCACTTCGAAGCCGCCGCCCTGGACCATGAAGCCCTTGATGACGCGGTGGAAGACCGTGCCGTCATAGTGGCCCTTGCGGACATAGGACAGGAAGTTCTCGACGGTGACGGGCGCCTTGGCGTCGTCGAGTTCCAGGCGGATCAGGCCGTGGTTGGTATGCAGTTCAACAGTCTTGGTCATTTCTTGGGCTCCACGATGGCCTTCTTGATGATCACGGGCGTGAGCGGCAGGTTCTGATGCATGCCCTGGGCGCCCGTGGGCTGGGTACGAATCTTGTCGACGACCTCCATGCCTTCGATCACGCGTCCGAACACCGCGTAGCCGTTGCCGTCGCGGGCGTTGGCCGCGTCGAGGAAAGCGTTGTCGACCGTGTTGATGAAGAACTGGGCGGTCGCCGAGTTGGGGTCCGAGGTGCGCGCCATCGCGATACTGCCGCGCACATTGTTGAGGCCGTTCTGGCTTTCCAGCGGGATCGGGCCACGCGTGGGCTTCTGTTCCAGCTTGGGCGTGAAGCCGCCGCCCTGGATCATGAAGTTCTCGATCACGCGGTGAAAGATGGTGCCGTCATAGTGGCCGGCCTTGACGTACTTGACGAAGTTGTCGACCGACTTGGGCGCCTTGGCGGCATCCAGGTCGATGCGGATATCGCCTTCGCTGGTGCTGAGCTTGACGGTCTGGGCCAGCGCGGGCAGGGCGCCGAGCAGCAGGGCTGCGGCCAGCAGGTGACGAGAACAGCTTCGGAGCAGAAAGTTGGCTTGCATGGCGGTATGGCGGATCGACGCGGATCGAAGAATGCGACGGGGTGGCGATTGTCTCTCAGCTCGTCACTCGGCGCGCTCGGCCAGCGCGCGGCTGCGGTTGAGCTTGATCGTCAGCACGCGCTTGTCGCCGATGGCAAAGCGTTGCGCGCGCTCGTAGTGCTGCACCGCCAGGCGCACCAGCACATCGCCCAGGTTTTCCAGCGCTGGCGCGTGATCGGGCTGCAGACGCAGTGCCTGCTCCAGCGCATCGCGCGCGCCGCTGAGCTCGCCGCGGGCAGCACGGATGACGGCCAGGTTGTTGAAGGGGTCAGCCAGATCCGGGTGGTCCTGGGTCAGGCTGAGAAGGCCGCGCTCCGCTTCGTCGGTCTGGTTCAACTCCATCTGCATGCTCGCCAGAGCGAACCGCAGCCGGGCGTCGTTCGGGGTCGCCTGCAAGGCCGCGCGCAGCTGCTGCAGCGCCTGCGTTTGCTGGCCTTGGAGCCACATCGACTGGACCTGCTCCAAGCTGGTGGTGGCGCCGGCTGCTGCGACCGGCAAGGCGCACAGCAGGGCTGCAAGCAGGCCGGCCACAGCCCCGAATCGGCGCTGGCGCGCGTGCGGCGCCAAGGAATCAAAGCTGTGCATAGGGGGCTGTCGTCGTTTCGGGTCGGCGATGCAGACCGGCACGAGGCGCGGCTGCGTTGGCGGCCGGGCAGGGGAGGCCAGCCGCTATACTGACAACGATTCTACGGGTCCGCCCCGGTACTTGCTGCATCGCGCGGCAGGTAAGCTGGCTTCAAGCAAAGCCTGCGGCACCCGGTTCGAGGCTCGCCCCAGCCTGATACCGCCGCCGGCCACCTCTTCGCCCATGTCCTTGCGCATCTACAACTCCTTGACCCGTGCGGTCGAGCCTTTTGCTCCCATTGAACCTGGCCATGTGCGCATGTATGTGTGCGGCATCACCGTGTACGACCTGTGCCATATGGGGCATGCGCGGATGAATGTGGCCTTCGATGTGGTGTATCGCTGGTTGCAGGCCTCAGGCCTGCGTGTGACCTATGTGCGCAACATCACGGACATCGAAGACAAGATCATCAAGCGTGCGGTGGAGCGCGGCATCACGATCCGTGAGCTGACCGACGAAATGATCGCCGCGATGCATCGCGACTTCGCGGCGCTGGGCGTCAGTACCCCCACGCATGAGCCGCGCGCCACCGATTACGTGCCGCAGATGCTGGACATCATCGGCCAGCTGCAAGCCAAGGGCCTGGCCTACCAGGCCCAAGGAGGCGATGTGAACTATGCAGTGCGCAAGTTCGCGGGCTACGGCAAGCTCAGCGGCAAGTCGGTCGACCAGTTGCGGGCCGGCGAGCGCGTCGCCGTTCAGAGCGACAAGGAAGATCCGCTGGATTTCGTGCTCTGGAAGCACGCCAAGGCCGACGAGCCGGCTGAAGCCAAGTGGGCCAGTCCCTGGGGTGAAGGCCGGCCAGGGTGGCATATCGAATGCTCGGCCATGAGCTGCGCGCTGCTTGGCGAGCATTTCGACATCCACGGCGGCGGCATGGACCTGCAGTTCCCGCACCACGAGAACGAGATCGCCCAGAGCGAGGGCGCCACCGGTCGCCCCTTCGTCAACACCTGGATGCACAACGGTTTCGTCAACGTCGACGACGAGAAGATGTCCAAGAGCCTGGGCAACTTCTTCACCATCGCCGATGTGCTGAAGAAGTACGACGGCGAGACGCTGCGCTTCTTCATGCTGCGCACGCAATACCGCAGCCCGATCAACTACAGCGATGCGACGCTGGACGATGCGCGCACCGGGCTACGCCGGCTCTACACGGCCTTGGACGGCGTGACGCCAGCGGATGCTGGTGCGATCGACTGGAGCAAGGGGCCCGCAGCTGCTTTCAAGGCGGCAATGGATGACGACTTCAACACGCCGGGCGCGCTGGCGGTGCTGTTCGAACTGGCCAGTGAACTCAATCGGAGTCGCTCACCGGTCGATGCGGGCTTGCTGAAGAGTCTGGGCGCTGTGCTTGGTGTGCTGCAGCAGCATCCTCGCCACTATCTGCAGTCCGGCAGCGGCATGGACGATGCCAGCATCCAGGCGCAGATCGATGCACGTGCGGCGGCCAAGGCGGCGCGCAACTTTGCTGAGGCCGACCGCATTCGCGCCGAACTGCTGAGTGCAGGTATCGAACTCAAGGATTCTGCGTCGGGCACGACCTGGGTCAATATCGGCGTAAAGGCCTGACGTGGTACGACAGCCTGCCGAGGTGACTCCGGACTATTGGGACGAGGCGTGCCGCCATCTGTCCAAGCGCGACCGGGTGATGAAGAAACTCATCCCGCAGTTCGGCGAAGCGCGTCTGCAGAGTCGCGGCGATGCGTTCACGACACTGGCGCGGTCCATCGTCGGCCAGCAGATTTCGGTGAAAGCCGCCCAATCGGTGTGGGACCGCTTGGCCGCCGTTCTTGAGGCGACCTCGACCAAGGTGCTGCCGTCCGCCGTGCTGGCCCAGTCGGTCGAGCAGTTGCGAGGCGCCGGCTTGTCCGCCCGCAAGGTCGAGTATCTGAACGATCTGGCCCAGCATTTCGAGGCCGGCCGGGTGCATGTGCGCCAGTGGACCCAGATGGACGACGAGGCCATCATCGACGAGCTGGTGGCCATCCGCGGCATCGGCCGCTGGACGGCCGAGATGTTCCTGATCTTCCATCTGATGCGGCCCAATGTGCTGCCCTTGGATGACCTGGGATTGCTCAAGGGCATCAGCCAGAATTACTTCTCCGGCGAGCCGGTTTCCAGGGCGGAAGCCCGGGAGCTGGGCGAGGCCTGGGCTCCCTACCGCTCGGTCGCCACATGGTACATTTGGCGCAGTCTTGATCCGCTGCCGGTGGACTACTGAGCAAGCGAATCTCTGTCCCACGAGGACCGGTTTTCGCTCCATCATCACTGAACAGATCGCCAGGATGAGCAAGAAACACTTTCTCGAATTCGAGCAGCCCATCGCTGAACTCGACACCAAGATCGAAGAGCTGCGCTACGTGCAAAGTGAGTCGGCCGTCGACATCTCCGAAGAGATCGACCGCCTCTCCAAGAAGAGCCAGCAGCTCACCAAGGACATCTACGCCAACGTGGCGCCTTGGCAGGTCTACCAGATCGCCCGCCACCCGCAGCGCCCACAGACGCTGGACTATTGCGCTGACGTCTTCACTGAATTTCAGGAACTGCATGGCGACCGGCACTTTGCCGACGACGCCGCCATCGTGGGCGGCCTGGCTCGCTTCAATGGCCAGCCTTGCATGATCGTTGGCCACCAGCGGGGCGCTGATTCGAAGGAGCGCACGCTGCGCAACTTCGGCATGCCGCGTCCGGAAGGCTACCGCAAGGCCTTGCGCCTGATGAAGCTGGCCGAGAAGTTCGGCTTGCCGGTGTTCACCTTCATTGACACCATGGGTGCCTATCCCGGCATCGGTGCCGAGGAGCGCGGTCAATCCGAAGCCATCGGCCGCAATATCTTCGAGATGGCCCAGCTGGAAGTGCCATCATCGCGACGGTGATCGGCGAGGGCGGCTCCGGCGGCGCGCTGGCCATCGGCGTGGCCGATCAGGTGTTGATGCTGCAGTTCTCGGCCTATTCGGTGATCTCCCCGGAAGGCTGTGCGTCCATCCTGTGGAAGACCTCGGAGCGTGCGCCCGAAGCGGCCGAGGCGCTGGGCATCACCGCCCATCGCCTGAAGGCGATGGGTTTGATCGACAAGATCGTCAATGAGCCCGTCGGGGGCGCCCACCGCGACACCAAGCAGATGGCCTCGCAGCTCAAGCGTGCGCTGTCCGACGCCTTGCGCCAGGTCAGCGACCTGGAGCCCAAGGACTTGCTGGAGCGCCGCTACCAGCGCCTGCAGGCCTATGGCCGATTCGGCGACACCAAGAACCGCTGACGCTTCGGCTGCTGCTTCTTGCATCGCGGTCGCCTACAGCGGGGGCCGCGATTCCACTGCCCTCTTGCACGCCACCGCGGTGGCGGCGGCTGCTTTGTCTCGGCAAGGCGGACTGCAGCTGCAGGTGCTGGCCTTGCACGTTCACCATGGCTTGAGCGCAAGCGCCGACGACTGGCTGGCCCAATGCGAGCAACAATGCAGCGAGTGGGCGCGCAGCGGGCTTCCGGTGCTGTTTCAGTACCGCCGTCTGCAAGGTGCACCCGGCAGGGCCCAGAGCGTCGAGGCCTGGGCGCGCGCCGGCCGCTATGCAGCACTGGAGGAGATGGCTCGCACCCACGGTGCCTCGATGCTGCTGCTGGCGCATCACCGCCGCGATCAGGTTGAAACCTGGCTTCTGCAGGCCCTGCGCGGTGCGGGTGTGGCGGGCCTGGCTGGTATGCCGCGCATGCAGCTTCGTGCGGGCCTGACCTGGGCCCGGCCCTGGCTGGATGCGCCGCGCGAGCAGATTGAAGCCTATGTGGCCGCGCACGGCTTGCGTCATGTCGAGGACGAGAGCAATGCCGATACGCGCTATGCCCGGAACCGGCTTCGCCTGCGGCTGTGGGACGCGCTGCAGGCTGAGTTCCCGCAGGCTGAGCGCAGCCTGGCACAAGCGGCGGCCTGGTCGCAGCAGGCGCTGAGTCTGGCCGAGGAGATCGGCGTAGAGGACCTGCAGTGCTGGACGAATGGCGAAGCGTTGCAACGCCAGGCGCTGGTCGCCTTGTCGCCGGCCCGTGCGAGCAATCTGCTGCGTGCATGGCTGCAGCAGGCGCTGGGCCAAGCAGCACCGGCCTCGCTGGTGCGGCGTCTCTTGAATGAAGCGCTGCAGGCTGACGTCGCGCAGTGGCCTTTGCCTGGCGAGGCGGTGCTGAGGCTGTACCGAGGCCAGCTTCGCGTCGATCAGACATCACCCTCAGTTCATCCGACCCAAGCGCTGGAGATCGATTTGAGTGTGCCGGGTCGGCATGTCTGTGCCGCCTGGGGTGGCGTCTGGCAGGTGCGCTCGGTCGACGAGGGCGGTGTCGGGTCGGAGTTGCTGCGCCAGGCGCAGTTGCGCCCCCGCACGGGCGGTGAGCAGTTCCAAGCCCATGCGCGGGGCGTTCCGCGCAGCCTGAAGAAAGCGTGGCAGAGCGCCGGTGTCGATGTGGCGGGCCGGCAGGGGCCGCTGTTGTTCAGCGGGGCGGACTTGCTGTGGGCGCCCGGCTTGGGCTTTGATGCGCGCAGGCTTGTCGCGCAAGGCCCGCAGCTTGCGCTGGACTGGCTGCCAGGGGCGTCAGCTTGACCTCAGGTTTGCTGCAGCGCAGCAGCTAGAATTGCGGGCTGCGACCGCGGCGCAACCAGACTCTGTTTCGACCTCCGCGCTTACAAGACTTCCATGGCATTGATCGTTCACAAGTACGGCGGCACCTCGATGGGCTCGACCGACCGTATCCGCAACGTCGCCAAGCGCGTGGCCAAATGGGCGCGTGCGGGGCATCAGATGGTCGTTGTGCCCTCGGCCATGAGCGGTGAAACCAACCGCCTGCTGGGCATGGCCAAGGAGCTGGCACCGGCATCCAGCAGCGCGGCCCTGAACCGCGAGATGGACATGATCGCCGCCACCGGCGAGCAGGTCTCCGTGGGCTTGCTGGCGATCGCGCTGCAGGCCGAAGGTCTGGATGCGGTCAGCTACACCGGCTGGCAAGTGCCGGTGGCCACCGATTCGGCCTACACCAAGGCCCGCATCGAGAGCATCGACGACAAGCGCGTGCGTGCCGATCTGGCCGCCGGCAAGGTGGTGGTGATCACCGGCTTCCAGGGTGTCGATGAAGACATGAACATCACGACCCTGGGTCGTGGCGGCTCCGACACCTCGGCTGTTGCCATCGCTGCAGCGATGAAGGCCGACGAGTGCCTGATCTACACCGATGTGGACGGCGTCTACACCACCGATCCGCGCATCGTGCCCGAGGCGCGCCGCCTGCACACCATCAGCTTCGAAGAGATGCTGGAGATGGCTTCGCTGGGCTCCAAGATCCTGCAGATCCGCTCGGTCGAGTTCGCCGGCAAGTACCGCGTGCCGCTGCGCGTGCTGTCGAGCTTCACGCCTTGGGACATCGACATCAACGAGGAAGCCAAGTCCGGCACCCTGATCAGTTTTGAAGAGGACGAGAAAATGGAACAAGCCGTCGTTTCGGGCATTGCCTTCAACCGCGACGAAGCCAAGGTGACGCTGCTGGGTGTGCCCGACAAGCCGGGCATCGCCTTCCAGATCCTGGGCCCGGTGGCCGATGCCAATATCGACATCGACGTCATCATCCAGAACGTGTCGCACGACGGCAAGACCGACTTCTCCTTCACTGTGCATCGCAATGACTATGCGCGCACGATGGAACTGCTGGAGAAGAGCGTCGGCCCGGCGACCCAGGCCGCCAAGGTGCTGGGTGACCCGAAGATCTGCAAGGTGTCCATCGTCGGCATCGGCATGCGCTCGCATGTGGGTGTGGCCTCGAAGATGTTCCGCGCACTGAGCGAAGAGGGCATCAACATCCAGATGATCTCCACCAGCGAGATCAAGACTTCGGTCGTGATCGACGAGAAGTACATGGAGCTCGCGGTGCGCGCGCTGCACAAGGCATTCGAGCTGGATCAGGACGCGCCTGCAGCCTGAACTTTGTTTGAGGGCCCAAAAACGCTGCTATACTGCGTGGCTCTGCTGGAGACGTGACCGAGTGGCCGAAGGTGCTCCCCTGCTAAGGGAGTATGTGGGCAAAACCTGCATCGAGGGTTCGAATCCCTCCGTCTCCGCCAGCAAAATATGGAAGCGCCGCGCAATGCAAATTGCGCGGCGTTTTTCATTTTCCACGCAGCACTGCACCGACCCGGGATGGGCTCAGCATGCACGGTCTGCGGATAGCATCGAGACTTCTCCCCGCACGCTCGCAGCGTTCGTCGCTGAACGCACACTCCCATGTACACACCGAAGCACTTTGACTTGACTGAGCTGGCGCTGGCACAGCAGCTGATCGACGAGCAGCCTTTCGCCTTGCTGATCGGCCCAGATGCGCAGGGGCGCAGCTTTGTCACCCATGTGCCGCTGGTGCGCGGCGGCGCAGCTGAAGGCGGTGCGGACTGGTGGCTCGAAGGCCACATGGCGCGCGCCAATCCCCACTGGCCCTGGCTGGCCGCGCAGCGCGAGTTGCTGGTGGTCTTCAACGGGCCGGATGCCTATCTGTCGCCGCGCCATTACGAAAGCGCGCTGGCCGTGCCGACCTGGAACTACCTGGCGGTGCATGTGCATGGCGAGCTGGAACTGATCGACGATGCGGCCGCCAAGGACGCATTGCTCAAGCGCCTGATCGCGCGCCATGAGCCCGAGTACGCGCCGCAGTGGCGGGGCCTGCCCGAGGACTTCCAGCACAAGATGCTGGGCGCCATCGTCGGGTTTCGGATTCAGGTGCGCAGCATCGAAGCCAAGGCGAAGCTGAGCCAGAACCGCAGTGCGATCGAGCGAGCGCGAATTGCCGCGCATCAGGCGCAGGGCACGCCGGATGAGCGCGCGCTGGCTGCCTGGATGGGCCGGCTGGGCCTGGTCTGAGCGCAGGGGCAGGGCCCCCTTGTCCAGCAGCGCCTGGCTGCAGTGTTTCAGTGCCAGACGGCCAGCAAGGCCTTGCACTTCTGCCAGGCACTGAGCCGCTCGTCGGAGAGCGCGTCGAGGAAGTCCGACAGGCGCTTTGACTTGACCATCGTGTAGATGGTCAGGCCGATGGCCACCGACAGCGTGAGCAAGAAGACCAGCACGCGTTCGGCGAGCGGCGCGTCGGCTTCTGACAGCAGGTTCATGCCCAGAAAGCCCGTCGTGATTGTGCCGACGAGGCCGAAGATGGTGACGACGGTTAGGCGCACCACGGTGTTCGCCTGCCGGCGGATGCTGTCGGTCTCAAGATAGGCACTCATGTCGGTGATGCGAGCCTTGATCTCCTCATACAGCGTCTCGAGGTCGAGGTGCCCTGCCGTCATCCGGTGCAGCGATCGGGTTTGCGCCTGATCGGAGATGGCGTGGAACCAGTAGCGGTGCGTGAAGCGCAGGAAGCCTTCGAAAGCGGAACGGATCGCGCGCTTGAAACGCCGCACGCTGTCCGCATCATTGACGTCTAGACAGCGCAGCGCTTCGACGAGGCGGTCCGAGAACATCAGCAGAGCCGCCTTCTGGAAATGCGCGATCAGGAAGGTGAGGAAGTGCTGGTGGCGGAATTGTGCCAGCACGCCGCGCTCACCGCAGCAATAGAACTCGGCATCGGCGCGGCCGACGACGACCATGGCATGCCCGCTGCACAGGTAGCGGGTATGCGGGGCCGCACCTCTGGGCTGCCAGAAACGGTCGAAGCAATAGTCCCGTTCGAACGCCTGCAGGTGCTCGTCAGCAAAGGGGAGCGAACCCAGGCCGCTTTCGGCGTTGCCAGTCACAAGGCCAAGGCGAACCCAGTCGGAGCGCTGCAGGCGCTCCGGCGCGTCCAGGGCCAGCCAGGCCATCATCGGCATGCGGTAATACTCGATCTGGCGGAAGGTCAGCAGGCCGGCGTGATCCGACTGCTCGCATGCGAGCGGGCGCAGCATGAAGTCCCAATGCGCTGCCAGGCGCGGCGTTCGATGTGTCTGCACATGCCCGAGAAAGAGAGCTTTCTCTGCGGTGTTCGAGCGCGCCAACACGCGCTGCTCGCGGTCCAGCCACTCGGCTCGGCCAAGGTGTGAAGTGGCTGGCCCTGCTCGTCCCAGCCCGAGGGATAGGCACGACCCAGCCGATAGAGCAGCTCCTGCGCTTCTCCGAGGCGCAGGTCGGCGCCGCAAAGTTCCACGTTGAGCAACACCACGTCCACGTCGTCGAAGAAGTAGAGGTCGACATGCACCACGTCCAGCAGGATCTGGCGCTGGTCCGCTCTCGTGCGCAGGCGCAGTTGCGCGATATCGCCCCGGCGCAGCACCTTCAGGCCGGCATCGCCGTCTCGGCGGCTGCCGCCATAGAGGAAGCGCTGCACATAGGGAAGGAAGGTGATGAACTCGCGGTAGTGGCGCTCATGGAAGCGCGATGCCTCGCCTGAGTACTCATCCATCGCCTCGCGCCAGGGATGGCCTGGCGCATTCGACAAGCGCTCCCAGGGACGCCGCGGTGCTGCCGGCGACTGACCTTCGGGCATCAGGCGCAAGGGCCACAGCAGGATCTGGTGCAAGCGCTGAACGCGAGGTTCCTCTGCCGGCGGACGCTCCTGCTCTTGCTTACTGCTCATCGTGATGACTCCGCGTGCGGCCGTGGCCGACGCCGTGACGACGGGAGCCCAGTGTCGCCTTGCCGCCCACAAAAGAACAGCCCGCGCGGACTGACCCGGCGCGGGCTGTGTGGGGAAAGACGCGAAGCGCCGTGCCTGGGCTTACATGCCGGCGTAGTTCGGACCGCCGCCGCCCTCGGGCGTGACCCAGACGATGTTCTGCGTCGGGTCCTTGATGTCGCAGGTCTTGCAGTGCACGCAGTTCTGCGCGTTGATCTGCAGGCGGTCGCTGTTGTCCTCGTTCTTGACGAACTCGTAGACGCCGGCCGGGCAGTAGCGGCTCTCAGGGCCGGCGAACTTGGCCAGGTTCACCTGCACGGGCACCTCGGCGTTCTTCAGCGTCAGGTGGGCCGGCTGGTCTTCCGCATGGTTGGTGTTGGATATGAACACCGACGAGAGGCGGTCGAAGGTCAGCTTGCCGTCTGGCTTCGGATAGTCGATCTTGGCGCACTCGGCCGCGGGCTTCAGATAGACATGGTCGGGCAGGGTGCGGTGAATGGTCCAGGGCGGCACCTTGACGCCGAGCTTGGGCAGGAACCACTGCTCGATGCCGGTCATCAGCGCGCCGACGGTGTTGCCCTTCTTGAACCACTGCTTGAAGTTCTTGGAGCGCTGCAGCTCGGCGTGCAGCCAGCTCTGTTCGAAGGCAGCCGGGTAGGCGGCCAGCTCGTCATGCTGACGTCCCGCAGTGACGGCCTCGAAGGCGGCTTCAGCGGCCAGCATGCCGGTCTTGATCGCTGCATGGCTGCCCTTGATGCGCGCGGCGTTCAGGTAGCCGGCGTCGCAGCCCACCAGCGCGCCGCCCGGGAACACGGTCTTGGGGATGCTCAGTGCGCCGCCGGCCGTGATGGCGCGGGCGCCGTAGCCGATGCGCTTGCCGCCCTCGATGTGCTTGCGGATGCTGGGATGGGTCTTCCAGCGCTGCATTTCCTCGAAGGGGCTCAGCCAGGGGTTCTTATAGTCCAGGCCGACCACATAGCCCAGCGTCACCTTGTTGCCCTCCAGGTGGTAGAGGAAGCCGCCGCCATAGGTCTCGCCGTCCATCGGCCAGCCGGCGGTGTGCACCACCAGGCCGGGCTTGGCCTGCTCGGGCGAGACTTCCCACAGCTCCTTGATGCCGATGGCATAGCTCTGCGGGTCGCTGTTGGCGTCGAGCTTGAAGTTGTTGATCAGTTGCTTGCCCAGGTGGCCGCGGGCGCCCTCGGCGAACACCGTGTACTTGCCCAACAGCTCCATGCCCAGCTGGAATTCGCCGGTGGGCTCGCCGTCCTTGCCCACGCCCATATTGCCGGTGGCCACGCCGCGCACCTCGCCCTTGTCGCCGTAGACGATCTCGGCGGCGGTGAAGCCCGGGAAGATCTCGACGCCCAGCGCTTCGGCCTGCTCACCCAGCCACTTGGTGACCGCGCCCAGCGAGATCACATAGTTGCCGTGGTTGTGGAAGCACTCGGGGATCAACCACTGCGGGGTCTGCGTCGCGCCGGTTTCGTTGAGGAAGAGCACCTCGTCGCCCGACACCGGCTGGTTCAGCGGTGCGCCCAGCTCTTTCCAGTTCGGGAACAGCTCGGTGATGGCGATCGGGTCCATCACCGCGCCAGACAGGATGTGGGCGCCGGGCTCCGAGCCCTTTTCCAGCACCACCACCGAGATCTCCTGGCTCTTCTCTGCCGCCAGCTGCTTCAGTCGGATGGCAGTGGCCAGGCCGGCCGGGCCGGCGCCCACCACGACCACGTCGTACTCCATGCTTTCACGCGGGCCGTACTGGGCAACAAGATCTTCGGAGCTCATGCTTGTCCTTGCTTTGGTTGAGTCAGGGTGCGTGGGCCGCCCCCTGGCGATTGCGCCGGATTCTAGCGGCGCATCGTCAAAAAATAGCACGGTCGTTCTTTTTTGACATCGTCCGTCGCGCCGATGCGGCGCCGCACGGTGCCAGGCAACTGGGTGACATTGGCGGGCCGTGGCTGCGTGCTATCGTTTTGCGCA
>JACDQM010000062.1 GCA_015657635.1 Roseateles sp. | reverse complement strand
TGCATGCCGCCGGCATGAAGACCCTGGTCTACACCGTCAACGACGAGGCCAGCGCGCAATGGCTGATCGCCAACGGCGTGGACGGCATCATCAGCGACGCGGTGGACAAGTTCGCGCCGGCGGGGTGAGCGGATCGGGCGGTTGGCAGTGGCCGCGAGAGCAAACCCAGTGAACGAGGCACGGGGGCCGCAAATTCAGGCTAAGAAGTCCAAAGGGCGCTAAAGCAGCCGCCACGTTTTCGAGCGGGCAAAACGACCCAGGCACCACTTGCGTAGAGCGCAGCTACAAACCCCGGCGAGTTGCCGCGCAGAACTACAAAGCCCTTTGTTCCCGAGTCGATGATTGACACAGGGGAAGCGGCAAGCACACTCGCCAGACGGTTCGAAGGTGCCCAGGCGACAACCGCGTCGGAAGCTTGAGAGCCATAGGCAATTGCGGACAGCGCGCCCATCCACACGGCAAGTACAAGAATCCCGATGGCGAAGAGCCGCGCAAGCCTAGTAGTCATACACATGCTCCAGCTCACCGCCGAAGGAACTGAGCTGACGCACAAGCACCGCTAGGTTCTCGATCTTCACAAGCTGGCCTTCGCGCCGCCAGTTGGGACGCGCCGCTACCGGTGCGGAGATGAGTGGCACAGCACCCAGCTTGGGTGCATCTGGGGGCAAAAGCAGGGTGACGAAGACAGCATCATTGCCCGCGATCTCGACGAACTCGGCGCCGCTGAGCGCAAGTCGCCGCAGGATGTGGGTGAAGTCCCGGTAACGTGGCGTTTCGATGACCTGCAATCCATCCGCGAGCGCATCGATCATCTGCACCTGGGGCTCCAAGGCCCAGCTGTCCTGATACTGCCCACGTATGACGCTGCGGATCCGCCGCGGGGCTGGATCCATCCCCGCGAGAGCCTGGATCGCCTTCGCGTAGAGCGCCTTGGCGCCGAATTCCAGACTGAACGAGATCCGCCGCTCCAACTTACGGACGAGGCCTCCACTGCTCCAGGGGACCTGCGCCCAGAATGCGCGCAGCTTGTCGCCGAATGGATAGTCGTACCAGGGCGTCTGCACGAGAAACACGGCGTAGTCGTCGGCGACGGAGCGTGCGAACTGGTCTTCAGGCGTCGCCGCATTGCCGCTGACTGCTTCGGTGAGCCAACCTATGGTCTGCTCATAGGCGCCCTTCACCACCATCTCCACCGAGAAGCTGACGCCGATCGTGTACAGCATGGCCTTCGAGTCGCCTGTGATATTGCCCCGCGCCGAAGCATGCCGAGTCATCACGCAGAGATTGGACCAATACCTGTTGATGCTTGAAAAGTAGGGGAACGCCGCCTCACCTTGAGAACGTGCGACAGCTGCATAGTCTTCGTACACGTGGACGATCAACCACTCCGGGTAGGTCACGTAGGTGTTCGTCTCTGGCCTGCGATGTTCAGGCGACAGGATCGGCCGATATATCGCTTCATCGCTGACGGGCTCCTCCATGCAACTCGTCTCGACCCATGCGATCGGAGCTACGAGGGCCAGGAGGCCAATGACAAGGCCGGACAGCAGAAACCGGAGAAGTCGACGCTTAGGCATGACGGCGTGCAAGCACGAACCCGAGGTAGACCGCGAAGCCTCCGAGGGCGATATGCGGAAAATTCGCCAGCACCTTGAACTGCATGGCCAGGGGCTGCACGCCGTACACCAGGATGGCCAGATCCAGATAGCCCGATCCAGTGGCAAGCCCGAGGAGCCCGTCCAGCAGGTAGAGGCTGCCGAAGACCTTGAAATAGACGACACACGCACGCGTCGAGACCCAGGCCGCTACGGCAGCCCATGCGGCAGAGCCGAAATGCAGCAGGTCGTCGTAGATGTCGAGCGCAAAGATTCCAAAGACCCGGCCCTCGGCATCGGTGAGCCCCGGAATGTAGTTGAGTGCCGTCACCAAGCCGAGGACCCCGGCATACGCAAGCGCAAAGAGGCGGATGGCGTTCATGGTGCGGTACTCAGGCGGCAAGGTAGTTGTCCCACAGCGAGTTGCGGAACAACAGGCCGGGGTCGTAGTGGCGCTTGCGTTCTGCGAACCGCGCTGCACCGGTGTAGATTCGATGGAACTGATCGAGGCGCGCATGCAGCCTGTAAGGGAGGTAGTAACTGCCACCCAAAGCTGAAACCCGCTCGATCAGCGCTTCTGTCAAAAGCATCATGTCCGCCTCGCCTTCCGGCGTCATGGCCTGCGAGAACGACATCACGGCTGCGATGCGCTCGGTGGGCGCATAGGCCAGGACACTTGTATTGTCCTGGGCGACATAGCGAAGCGTCACGTTGAGAAATTCGGCCTTGGCCTTGGGAATGATCTGCCGGCACGCCTCGAGAAAAGCGTTGAATCGGGCTGGCGGTACAAAGTACTCGTGCAGGATGTCGGTGCGCCCTGCCGGTGAACTTCCCAAATTAGAGACTGGCTCGTTCAACAGCGTGTTGCGCGTCGCAATGCCTGAACCTATCCGCGGCGCGCCCTGCGTCTCCGCGAGCCATCGCGCCCGTTTCGCCGATTCAGATCCGATCTGGGAACGATAGACGGAGCGCGTCAGGCCCGTCAAAGCACCATGACGGGCAACCGGCGGCAGGCCTTCGGGCGGCGTCGGTTCGGCCCGGTAGCTCACGAGCAGGGCCTCGGTGAAGAAATCCTTGCGCGCAACGTTCAGGCGGCCGTACATCATCTTCACGGTCGATGCGTCGCTGAGCTTCTTCATGAAGCGTTCAGCCAGGGCATCCGCGTCCATGCGCTCGTACGAGGGTCGCATCAAGCTGTTCGGCACCATTTCGACTTCCAGGTCCAGCAGGATGCCAAGCAGCCCATAGCCACCCATCGCGAGGCTGAACAATTCAGCGTTCTCGCTCCTGGAGCAGTTGACGATGGATCCGTCCGCCAACATGAGTCGAATTGCACGAACGACAGATCCGAAGGGGCCGTATGAAACCGGCCATCCATGGGCACCCACCGAGAACGTCGAGGCGACTGCAAAGTCGCTGTTCGATTGCATGACTGCGGGCGATTCGCGGATTGGATCCAGCACCTGAATCACCTCGTGCCAGCGAGTGCCCGCGTGAACGCGAAACACGCGAGCGGATTTGTCTGGCTCACACTTTGGTGCGGCAAAGGTAATTGCCGCTCCGTTTCGCGCCAAGCTCTGCCCGCCCATGGAGTGCCTGGCCGCACCGACCACAACGGGGCGGTTCTGACTTGCCGCAGCTTTCAGCTCGGCGCGCAGGGTCGCGATGATGTTTTCTTCGGAGTCCTGCCTCACAACCCGGTGGCTGAACACCGGCGTTGCTGACAGCCCGCTCGCGTCGTTCATGACGATGCGCTGCTGAGCTCTCACTGAACTTGGCAGTGACGCTCCAAGGGCCAAGGCCGATGAAGCTAATACGAGTTTTCGGCGGTCTTGGTCAGTCATTGCTCCTCCGGTTCCATATGCATTGCCCTCGCGGCCAACCTCTCAGAACACGGAACGCAATCACGGACCTTTCCATTGAGCCTGCCGAACTCCACGCCTGCAATTGGAGGCGTCTTTGGCCACGCGGTCGATCCCACCAAAGCAGGGAGCGCTTTCCCCTAGACCTCTTCGCTCTGTCCAGGTCCGCGAATCAGCGTCGCTGTCGACGCTGCTGGATGCAAGCCACCCCATCAAGAAGCAGCACCAAAGCACTAACCTTGCCCCCGCGCACCAGCCGCTGCAATCCGCGAATACACCCGCGTATCGCGCGGCTCGCCATTCGGGCTGAGCGCATCACAGCGCAGCACGCCCTCGAGCTCGAAGCCGCAGCGCTCGGCCACCGCGCGGCTGCGCAGGTTCTTCTCATCCATGCGGATCTCGACGCGGCGCGCCTGCAGCTCGTTGAAGGCCATGCGCGTGAGTGCCTGGACGGCTTCGCTGACATAACCCTGGCCTTGCGCGCTGGCGCGAATCCAGTAGCCGATCTCGAAGCGCCGCACCGCCCAGTCGAAGCGGTGCAGACCGGTGCCGCCCAGCAGCCGGCCGGCGCTGCCATCGTCGTTGCGGCGGTAGATCTGGTAGACCAGATCGCTGCGCAGCACGAACTTGGCAAGCTGGTGGCGCAGCACGGTCTCGCTCTCCTCGACGCTGGGTGCCGTCTGCGCCCAGGGCATCCAGGGCTTGAGCTGCTCGATCGATTCGACGATGGCCGCGTTGAGCGCCTGGCCCAGGCCGGCGCGTGGCGCCAGCAGCACCAGGCGCTCGCTGACGATTTCTTCGGGCACCTTGATCAGGACGGGGTCAGGTCTTGTGGTCATCGGGAACATCCTCGCAGACGGCATCACTTGCTGGGCGCCAGGCCGGGTGCCACATCGGCATCCTGTTGGCGCGCGCTCAGCTCCATATCGACGGTGGCCGGCAGCGTGCGCACCTCGCGGATCACCTTGGCGCGCCAGGCCAGCAGGCTCAGCAGCAGCGCGCCGCAGCCGGCAAAGCCCAGAGACCAACGCAGGCCCAGATGCTCGCCGATCCAGCCGCCGAGCAGTGCGCCGGGGCCCGCCGGCAGCAGAATCATCCAGCGCATGGTGCTGGTCATGCGGCCCAGCAGCGGCGCCGGCGTCACCGCCTGGCGCAGCGACAGGAAGTTGATGAAGATCAGCACCGCGCCGACGCCGAAGCTGAACAGCATGTAGGCGAACATCGCCACCCCCAGCGGGCCGACCGGCGCAAAGGCCAGCAGCAGCCAGCCCTGGCTGCTGGCCGCAAAGCCCAGCACCAGACAGGGCCCGGGGCCAACGCGGCGGCTGATGCGGTGCCCAAACACGCTGGCCAGCACCGTGCCGGCGCCCAGCGCGATGTAGCACAGGCCCACGGTCTGGCCGCTCAACTCCAGCGTTCGGGTGGCAAACAGGATCTGCACCACGGTGGCCGCGTTGTGGAACAGCTGCCAGCTGCCCACCGCCGTGGCCAGGCCGATCAGCAGGCGCTGCTCGCGCACGAAGCGCAGGCCCACCTTGAGATCACGCCAGAAGTCGGCGCCTACCGTCTTGGGGGGCTCTTCCTGCACCTTGACGCCTCGCAGGATCAACGCCGAGATCAGCACCAGAAAAGCGTCCACCGCCAAGGCCATCGGCGCGCCGAGCAGCTTGATCAATGCACCGGCAAGGCCCGGCCCGGCAACCTCAGCGCCCGAGGAAGCCAGCGCGTTCTTCGCATGGGCCTCGACCAGACGCTCACGGGGCACCACCTGGGTCAGCACGATCTGAGCGGCGCTGCCGGCGGTGGTGTAGACGGTGCCCAGCACAAAGCCCACCACATAGAGCCAGGTCATCGACAGCCAGCCCATCCAGGCCGCCAGCGGCACGGTTGCCACCACCAGGGCCAGGATGGTCTCGCCCCAGATGTAGACCGGCAGTTTGCGCACCCGGTCCAGCAGCACGCCCGAGGGCAGCGAGAACAGCACGAAGGGCAGGATCTCCATCGCCGTCAGCAGACCCATCTGCGTGGGCGTGGCGTTGAGCAGCACGGCCGCGGTCAGCGGCAGCGCCAGCATGGTGATCTGACCGCCCAGCGAGCTGATCAGGATGGATGTCCAGAGGCGGCGGTAAACCAGGTCGCGCAGCAGATCGCCGGGCGGCAGGCTCAGGGCCTGCTTGAGCTGGTCGAACCAGGACAGATGCCGGGTTGACATAGACGGGAACTCCAAGAGACGGCACCTCACCCTTGTGGGGTCAGGTCCGATGCATACGAAAAAAGGTGGTGGGCCTGGGGCGGCGCGTCAGACCGACACGCGCACAGCCGCATGAGCGCGAGCGCAAGCCCACGCGGCACGGGGTGCGCGGGGTCTGGTGCGGTCGAGAAGCTTGGTCATGGGCTGGATGGAATGCTGGCCGCCATCGTAACGACTAGGCCGCCGATGAACAAGCCTGCAGTTGCTGCGGACGCAGATCACGTGCCGGCGGCCGCTGTGCCCCCAGAACGTGGCTGCGCCGCTGGAAGCCGATCGATTCATAGATGCCGATCGCCACATCCTGCGGATCGGCACACATGATGATGCGGTCCAGGCCCATGCGGCCAAAGCCATGGGCGCTGACCTGCTCGACCAGCACGGTGCACAGGCCGCGGCGGCGCCAGTCCGGATGCGTGCCCACGTGCTGAAAGCGGCCCAGCCTGCCATCGCGAAACAGGCCGCAGTCCGCCACCAGCTGGGCGCCGTGCCAGATGCCGAACCAGTGCCCCAGCCCGCCCGCCTGCATCGCAGCGTAGCGCTGCATCTGGCGCTGGCGGTGCAGGCGGTAGTGCGCGGGCTCATGCAGGCCCTCGTCGCTGTCGCACTGCAGCTCGACCACCGCGTCCAGCTGGCGTGGCTGGCTCAGATCCAGCACCGCGAAGCGGAAGTAGGCACTCGGCAGCTCAACCGCCAGCGGTCGCGGCTGTTGCGCCTGCAGATCCAGCTGCGCCGTGGCGAACAGCTGGAAGCCGGCCGCCTGCCAGGACTGCAGGGGCTCGAAGGGCGCGGCCGCATCGAAGCCGATCGCCACATGGCCGGATTCACGCGTGTGGCAGCCCACCTCCTCATCGAAGCGCTGCAGCCAGTACGCCAGATCGGCATCGGCCGGCACCTGCGGCAGGATCAGGCAGTTGCCCCAGTAGAACAGCGGGTTGGACGGGGTGCGCACGACCACGCAATCCGCCCGCTCCAGCACCAGGCCGTCGAAGCGCGGAAAGATCAGATCGGTCTGCCAACCCAGGGACAGCGACTGCAGCAAGCTCATGGGAGCGAACCGTAGCAGCGCTGCGCTGGCCCTCACAGTGTCAAGCCTGACAGGGTCTCGCCGGCGGCTCAGTAGCCGACGGCCGCACCGTCGCGGCGCGGGTCACTGGCGGCCACATAGCCCTCCTCGCTCGGATTGCCCAGGCGCCAGATGAACTGGCCGGCACCGAAGTCCTGATAGCTGTCGTGGATGTCGCCGATCTGGTGGCCCAAGGCACGCAGGCCGTCGATGGTGTCAGGCCGCATGCTGGCCTCGACGTTGATCGACAGGCCTTCGTTGAAGCGCCAGCGCGGCGCGTCGCAGGCGGCCTGCGGGTTCTGGCCGTAGTCCAGCATGCGCACCAGGTCTGCATATGGCCTTGCGGCTGCATATGCCGCCCATCACGCCGTACGCTCATCACCGGCTGGCCGTCC
>JACDQM010000061.1 GCA_015657635.1 Roseateles sp. | reverse complement strand
TCGCCGAACCACAAACAGGCTCGGCCGGCCCTGCTTGTCGGACGGGACAACCAGTCCAGGTCGGCGGCGGCTGTAGCTGGGCTTCGAACCGGTCGGTGTCGACACGTTATAGATCTGGCGAATCCGATCGGCCGCGATGCCCCACTGCTCGCTCATGATCCGTTTCAGGTCGCGCGACACGCACAGATAGCGCCGCACCAGCGGTGCATGCAATCGGCGCAGCAGGGCCAACTTCGCCGAACGGCCATGCAGGTCCCCCATATCGAAGCCGTGCTCACTGTGCAAGGTCTTGATGCCAACCAAGCGGGCCGGCAGCAAGGCATCCAGCCCGGAGAGGTTGCGGCTGTGAACCACATCCGGCCTGAGGCGTCGAAGCAGGCGCCACAAGCGCCAACGCATGCGCCAGACACCGACTTGCGAGCGATGCATCGCGATCAATTCGACGTCGTCGCCCTCTATACGGCGCGCAAAGTCTGGGTCGAAGTCCTCGACGCAAACGAGCACATGCCGAAAACGTTCGCGCGGCAGCCGATTGATCAGATTGACGACGCCGTTCTCCAGTCCACCGATCTGAAACCGGTGGATCACATGAACAATGAGCAGCGGCCGCCTCTCTTCAGACATGCGCAGGCTCAGAGACGCCAGACGCGGAAGCCCGCATCAGCCAAGGCTTGCTGATCAAATGCTGCCTTCACATCGATGAAGGCGCCGCCCTTGACCATCTTCTTGCCCAGTTCATCGACGCCCAACGCTGCGTATTCCTTATGAGCCACGGCGGCAACAATGGCATCAGCACGCGGCAGCTCATCCCACGGCAGCAGGCGCACGCCGTACTCGTGCATGGCCTCCTCGGCCTCAGCCTGCGGGTCGGTCACGAAGACCTCCACGCCATAGGTCTTCAGCTCATTGATGATGTCGATCACCTTGGAGTTGCGCAGGTCGCCGCAGTTCTCCTTGAAGGTCAGCCCCAGCACATTGACCCTCGCGCCCTTGATGTAGCTGCCGCTAGCGATCATGTGCTTGATGGTCTGTTCAGCAATGAACTTGCCCATGCTGTCGTTGATGCGCCGGCCCGCGAGGATGACCTGCGGGTGGTAGCCCAGCATGTCAGCCTTGTGGGTCAGGTAGTACGGATCGACGCCAATGCAGTGGCCACCCACCAGCCCTGGCTTGAACTTCAGGAAGTTCCACTTGGTTCCTGCGGCTTCGAGCACCTCGGTGGTGTCGATGCCGATCTTGTCGAAGATGATGGCCAGCTCGTTCATCAGCGCAATGTTCAGGTCGCGCTGGGTGTTCTCGATGACTTTGGCAGCTTCGGCGGCCTTGATGCTTGAGGCCCGGTGCACGCCGGGCACGATGATGGTTTCGTAGAGCTTGGCAACTTTGTCGAGCGTGGCCGGCGTGTCGCCGGAGACGATCTTCAGTATCTTGGTGAGCGTGTGTTCCTTGTCGCCCGGGTTGATGCGCTCTGGGCTGTAGCCGATGAAGAAGTCCTCTTTCCACTTCAGGCCCGACTCGCGCTCCAGCACCGGGATGCAGACCTCTTCAGTCGCACCGGGGTAGACGGTGGACTCATACACGACGGTAACGCCCTTCTTCATGTGGCGACCGACGCTCGTCGAAGAGCCGATCAGCGGCTTGAAGTCAGGGATATGGGCCTCATCCACCGGCGTGGGCACGGCCACGATGATCATGTCCGCCTCGGCCAGCATCGCCGGGTCGGCGGTGTAGACCGCCAGCTTAGCCTCTTGCACTTGCTCGTCAGACAACTCACGCGACGGATCAGTGCCACGCTGACAGGCCTCCACTTTGGACTGCGCGATGTCGAACCCGATGGTGCGCATGTGCTTGCCGAATTCCACCACCAGCGGCAGGCCCACGTAGCCCAGACCGATCACTGCAACTGTCGTCATTGGAGACTTCCTTTCTGAGAATGCATGTTTCGTTTTTTCGCCTGAATCGGCAGCGGAATCAGGGCTTGGCAGAGCTTGCCCGCTCTAGGGCGGCTGCGATACTCGACCAGTTCTGTTCTGCAAAGGCCTTGAGCGCCAAGTCCGCAGCCCCTGGATTGTCCGCATCCTTGCGGGTGTAGATGATGACGGACGCGCCATCATCGCCCTGCCCTGTCAGGCGCTGCAGCGCGCCATAGAGCTTGGCGCGGGCATCACTGCTGGTGAGTTGCCCGCCCACCCAGTAGAACTGCCACACCTGGAGACGCTCGCTGGAAGCGCCAAGCTGCACGGCCGAGCGCAATTCCGCGCTGCGCACGGTCAGAGGACCCGATCCGATCATGGCGCTCTGTGTGCCGCCGCCGACGCGCGCCCAACGCTTGTCATCGGACGACACCAGCTGATTGGACGACGTGATCAGCTTGCTGTCCGCGCTCTGGTCTCGATAAAACGCAAGATGCAGGCCGACACGTCGACCGTCCTTGACGTAGTTGGCATTCTGCTCGGCAGCCGGCCGCAAGAAGACAGGCGCCCATTCCGCGGGTACTCCAGCTTCGATCTGCCACCCCGTCAGCTCCGGCAGATGGAGCGTAACGGCGCCTTGGCGCGCTTCGAGCTTGTCGAGAACCATGACAGGCGCCACGACCAGGGCCGTCGCGGTCAGCACGGCTGGCCATAAGGCCTTGCTTGCCTTGGGCTTGACAGGCACATCGCTCGCAGACGGAGAGACCTCAGGCTCGGACCAGCGGGCGCCAATCATGAACAGGCCGAGCATCACGATGCCAAAGAACACCCAGCCATAAATCAAGTGGTCCGCGCCTGCGGCCAGCTTGTTGCTCGAGAGATGGCCCAACATCACGATCAGGTAGGCGCGCAGCCAGTTGGCCAGCAATGGCAACAGCGTGGCGACCACAATGAATACCAGGCGGCGGCGAGAGCTTTGATAGTTCAAGTAAGCAAACAGCGTGCCCACCATCACCGATGCAATCAGATAGCGCAGGCCACTGCAGGCTTCGACCACGGACCAGTTCCCAGACGGGATCACGAACTGCAGCCCCTCACGGTACACAGGAATGCCAGTGAGTCGCAGCGCCGCCACCGTGAAATCGGCCGTCAAGTCCATCAGCGCCGGCATCATGAACTCGCCGACCGGCACGCAGAAGAACAGAAAGAGCAAGGGGAACGCGATCTGCTTGGCGACGGACCAACCCAGCACGAGGGGCACGCTGGCGACCAGCATTCCGACCAGGGCAAACTGAGTCAATGCGTTGACCGCAGCCGTTTCGCCCAGCAGCCACGCAAAGGCAAACAGCGCCAGGGGCAAAAGGAAGAGCAGGCTGGGTTGCGGCGTCAGCTGGAGAATCGTCTGGCGTTGCCGCCAGACCAACCAGAGCGAAATCGGTGGAACGACAAAGGCATGGGCAAACGTCTCCGAGCGGTGCCAGATTTCGACCATGGCCATCGCCGTCTCGCTGTAGACGATCAACAGAGTCGACAGCACCAGCAGCATCGCCAGTCCCGCCTGCCACCAACGTGTCATCGAAGGGCCTGATGCCATTGAATTTGATGCGGGGCCGCTCATGCCGGAAGCTCCTGCGGCACAGGCAGTGCTGGGCCAAGATGACGATCAAGCCCGGACAAGTGGGCGGACCAGCTGTAACTTTGAATCACGCGCGCCCGGCCAGCAGCGCCAATCGCGTGGCCACGCTCCGGGTTTTCAAGCAAGGCGCTGACCTGTGCGACGTAGTCTTCAACCGCCTCCGCTGACAGCAACTCCGTGCCCTTGTCAGCCTCGATGGCATCCACGCAGCTGCGGGCCGCCACGACTGGACGGGCCATGGCCATCGCCTCGAGGATCTTGTTCTGGATGCCGCGTGCAAGGCGAAGCGGCGCGACCACTGCAGCAGCGTGCTGCAGATACGGCCGCACATCGGGCACCGTCCCTGTCACCACAACACCCGGCCCGGCCAAGGCTTGTACGGCCGCACCGGGGCTTCGCCCGACGATGTAGAAACTCACCTGAGGCCAGGTCTTGCGCAGTTCAGGCAAGACCTCGGCGACAAACCATGTCACGGCATCTGCATTCGGCCAGTAATCCATCGCGCCGGTGAACACCAGCGGCAGCTCGGACTCGGAGAACGGCGAAGCGCGTCCAGCAGCTGGCGAGAAGAAGTCCGCGTCGACGCCATTGCACAAGGCCTCGACCCGGCCAGGGCAGCCAGGCGCCAGCTGACGGAAGAGCGCCGTCTCCTTGTCCGTGACAAAGAATGAGCAGGTGGCGCGCGCCGCGACCTCAGCCTCGAATCTCAGCAGGCGCTGACCTTCGCGGCGGTACAGCCAAGACAAGGGCCAGGAATGGGCATCGGCATAGTCCGTCCACTTGGCCGAGTCGACATCGACAAAGTCGACCAGCAGCGGCAACTTGGGCAGGTCGTTCACATACTGCGCCATCGACGACGAGAAGACCACCACGGCGTCGAGCGCAACGCGCTCGGCCAAGACGCTGACCCAGCGAGTCAGGTCAGCGTCGCGGTAGTAAGGCAGCGTCAGCGCTTCACCCGTGAAAAGGCCCCGAAGACTTGCCAGCTTTGCCGACCTGGGGTGAAGCCGTGAGGCATGCACCTCGGCGCACAGGCTCTGAAGCACCGGTAGATATTGCTCATCGTCTGGATCGTCGATGAAGGTGCCAAGGTAAACCTCATGCTGCTGCAAGAGGTGCTTCAGCAGGTTGTACGAGCGCACCTTGTCGCCCTTGTTGGGCGGATACGGCATGCGATGAACGAGGTAGAGCAGCTTGGCCACGAGCAGCGCCTTAGCCCAGACTGCGCACGATGAACGGCCCCAACCAATTGGCCCAAGCCAAAGGCATGCGCCGCCAAGTTTTGATCATCAGCTGGTACTTGGCGTTGGAGGGATTGTTCTGAGGCACGGTATCGCGTTTGTAGAGACAGTACTCGTAGTTCAGCGGCGTCGGCTCGAAGCCCCAGTTCTTCTTGAAGGCATAGGGGCCGGTGCCCTGCTTGCTGCGGCCGTAGTCAAACACCTTCAGACCGCGGGCGCAGGCACGCCGCATCAATTCCCAGTATTTGAAGTCATTGGCAGCCAGGTCGCGCGCGGCTTCCGCGTCGCCGGCATAGTAGGGCAGCACTTCGTCACGGAAGTAGAAGCTGAGCACCGAACTCAGGGGGGTGCCTTGATCGTCGGTCACCGTGAGCACTTCACAGTCTGGACCGAACTCACGCATCAAGGCTTCGAAGTAGCGCTTGGGCATGGCCGGCGTGCCATGACGATGCACGTTATCCGCGTAGAGCGCAAAGAAGCGCGAGGCGTCAGCATCGATGTGGCTCACCAGCCCGTTCTTGATGCCCTTGCGCACCATCGCGCGCTGCTTGCGCGGAATGGCCAGCATATTGGCCTCTTCCTCGGGCAGGATCTCCTTGCGAAAGGTCACATAGATGTCCTGGCGCGGCCAGTCATCATGGCGTGGCTGGACGTGCCGCAACTCCAGATGGTCGGCGCCGAGTTCCTTGGCGATTTGCTGCGCCTGTGTTTCAAGTGCCTCGGCGGCCTCTTCGTTCTCAGCCGCCACACCGCCGTAGACGGTGAAAGGCAGGCCGACCAAGGCATGACCAAACAGCAGGCTCTTGACCTGAGCCAGAGGAAGCACACCCTGGATACGGCCGGCCCGCTCTGCATACAGAAAGAAGCAGCGATGCCCAAAAACTTCGGCAATCACCTTCTGCCAGCCCGCACGGTGAAAGAACGTCGCCTGCGGACAGGCCATCACGAAAGCATCCCAGGCCGCGACAGCCTGTGCATCTTCAGCGGACAGGCGCTTGATCTGCAGCATGTCGCTCATGACTTGTTCAGCGCTGGTTCGTCCGAGCTTCTAAGGGCTGTGCGATTCAGGAAGATCTCGTCCATGCGCCCCCAGGCGAAGTCCTGCAGCAGCTGCGCGATGCGAGCCTCGGTGCGCGCAATGTTCACGTAATGACGGAAGCGCGTCTTGGCATCGATGCCGGCAATGCGCGGTTGCTCTGCATCGATTTCCCAGGGGTGGAAATAGAACACCGCCGATTGCTGGTCTCGGCGGTTGACCTGTTCGATCAGCCAGCGCGACAGCGCATAAGGCAGCAGGCGGAAGTAGCCACCGCCGCTGGATGGCAGATTTCGCCCGCCCAGACGCAGCGTGGTCACAGGCACCTCCAGCAGGCCTTCGCGCACCGGATAGGCAAAGCGTGGCGAATCAGGCATGCCGTAGTGGTCATGCTGGATCGGGTAGACGCTGGAGCTGTAATGGTGCCCAGTTTCCAGCAACACATCGAAGGCCCACAGATTGCTCTTGCCGATCGAGAAGCTCGGGGCCCGGTAGCCCAGCACAGGCTGGCCACCCAGATCCTCAAGCAAGGCCTTGGCGCGGCTGACGTCGGCACGGAAGGCATCGGGTGTCAGGTCGCTGGCCCGCTCATGCCCATAGCCATGGCTCGCCAGTTCGTGCCCGCCCGCCACGATGCGCCGCACCAGGGACGGGTAGCGTTCGGCCACCCAGCCCAATGTGAAGAAGGTGGCATGTGTCTTGTTGTCGGCCAGCAGCGCAAGGATGCGATCGACGTTGCGCTCAACGCGGCACTCGCGGGCATCCCAGTCACCGCGGGCGATGTAGGGCGCGAACGCCGACACCTGGAAGTAGTCTTCCACGTCGATCGTCATCGCGTTGCGCAGCAGCGGCTGTCGAGTCGGCATCAGCATGATTGGCTTTCCTCAGGCACTCAGCGGGGTCAGCCACTGGTACAGGTCGGCAGCAATGCGCTCGGCGGCATGACCATCCCAGAACTCGGGGACGCGCCCCTGTTTGCCCTTGCCGGCCAGGATCTCGGCCACGCCGGCCAGCAAGGCCGCGCCGTCCAGTCCGATCAAGGTATTGGTGCCCTGCTCCACCGTGATCGGTCGCTCGGTGTTCTCACGCAGCGTAAGGCAAGGCACGCCTAGCGCCGTGGTTTCTTCCTGCAGGCCGCCGGAGTCGGTCAACACCAGCGTGGCGCCGCCCATCAGGCCTTGCATCTCCAGATAGCCTTGCGGCGGCAACACAGCCACGCGTGCGGGGTCGAGCACCGCCTGCAAGCCGAAGCGTTCGATATTGCTGCGGGTGCGCGGATGCATTGCAAAGACCAGCGGCAGGTCGCGCGCGACCTGGGCCAGCAGATCCAGCAAATGCTTGAGCGTCTGCGGATCGTCGACATTGGACGGCCGATGCAGTGTCACCACACCGTAGCGGCCGGCCACCAGAGCCGGATCGAGCGAATGATCGCGCATCGTCTGTGCTGCCGGTCGGGCATGGGCGCGGCTCGCTTCGACCGAGTCAATCATCACATTGCCGGCAAAGCAGACCCGCGCCAGATCAATGCCCTCGCGCGCCAGGTTGTCAGCGGCGCTGCGTTCGGTGGTGTAGAGGCGGTCGGCCACTTGATCCGTCAGCAGTCGGTTGATTTCTTCCGGCATCTTGCGGTCGTAGCTGCGCAGGCCCGCCTCGACGTGCGCCACCGGCACGCCCTTCTTCACCGCCACCAGCGTGCAGGCCAGCGTCGAGTTGACATCGCCGACCACCAGCACGCAGGACGGCTTGTGCTCGTCCAGCGTCGGCTCGAAGCGCTTCATGACTTCGGCCGTCTGCACGGCATGGCTGCCGGAGCCCACCTCAAGATTGATGTCCGACTGCGGCAGGCCCAGGTCGACAAAGAGCTTCTTGCTCATGTCGGTGTCGTAGTGCTGGCCGGTATGCAGCAGCAAGGCGGGAATGGGCGGCTGATGCGAGGCGAGCGCACGCAAGATGGGCGCCATTTTCATGAAATTGGGCCGCGCCCCGACCACGCACATCACGGGGGCCAGGGTCTTCACTGCTTCGGTCATTGCTTGTTCTCGGTCGATGAGGAACGCGTGACCGCGTCCACGAACTTCTGCATCAGCGCCAGGGTCTGCAGGTTCATGCGCTCAAGGCGCACCAGGCTGCTTTCCATACGTGCCAGTCGATCGGCCAACTGGTCCTGCCCCAGCGCGCCGATCTCAGCGGACAAGCCGCCGAGGTCTTCCAGCTTGAGCCGGGAGAGATCGAGGTCCAGCGCTGAGCCATGCAGCCCATGCTGTGCAGCATCGGCGTTAGTGGCCGGCGACTTGAGCGGCACTTCGCTCTCCTGCGCCATATCGAGCAATACTTCCTGCACATCGTCGAGCGTCAGGTGGGGGCGCCCCGCCATAAAGCCCAGGAGCAGCAGACGGTCACACAGCGTGTTGATGCGCCGCGGGATGCCATTGGTAGCACGGAAGATGGCCGAAAAGGCCTCGACGTCGAAGGTCGGCTTGCCGTTGCTGCCGGCGCACTTGAGGCGGTGCTCGATATAGCCCTTGGTCTCGTCCTCGTCCAGCGGGCCAATATGGCAGGTCGCCGCGACACGCTGGCGAAACTGCTCCATCTCGGGGCGCTGAAGGATGTTGCGAAACTCTGGCTGCCCAACCAGAAATGTTTGCAGCAGGGACTGGTTGCCGAACTGGAAGTTCGACAACATGCGCAATTCCTCGACCGCCCGGGCAGACAGGTTCTGTGCCTCGTCCACCACCAGCAGACAGCGCTTGCCCTGGCTGACCTGGCTGACGAAGAAGGCCTCCAGCGTCATCAGCAGCTCGGATTTCGGCAAGTCCTTGACCCGCACACCGAAGGCGGCGCCGACCATGCGTAGCGTGTCCTCCGCATCAAGCTGAGTCGTCACCAGATTGCCGATCACGACATTGCTGCGGTTCAGGCTGTCCAGCAGGCCCCGCAACAGCGTGGTCTTGCCCGCACCGATCTCGCCAGTGATGACGATGAAGCCGTCATTGCGCAAAACGCCGTAGTCGAGATAGGCCTTGGCGCGGCGATGCTGCTTGCTGCCGAAGTAAAAAGTCGGATCAGGACTGAGCTGGAAAGGCTTGCTGCTCAGCCCGTAGAAAGCTTCATACATGGGCTAGAACTGCTGAATGAAGGTGGCCAGCACCGCGTTCTCGCGATATTGACGCGCAACGCTGTAGAAGTTGCTGTGTCGGGTACCCAGCTGGATTGAAGACCGGCGGCCAAGCTTGGCATTCCAGTTGGCTGTGATCGATTTCAGGTCGGTCGACTGATTGGCCGAATCCCCGCGGCTCTGCTGCTGCTGCAAAACAACTGAGGCTGAGCTGTCGGGCGTCAGCCGATGCGAGAGGGTCAGCGAGTATCCACGCTGGAGAACGGCAGGCGTCGGCGTTACGTTACCGCTGCCGACTGACTGCTGACTCAGGCTGCGGCTGCGACTTTGGTTGACGCCCAACGTTGCCGTGCTGCGCTGATTGGCCCAGGACATCGACAAGTCCTGCCGCCTCGTCAGGTTGGGTGAACTGCTGAGAAACCCTGGCGTGGTCGTGGCGCCTGCGCCGAGGCCATTGTTTTGAAGGTACTGCCGGACGAGTTGATCCCGTTTGATCGGATCTGGTTCGATTGACGCAAACTGCAGGAACAGCAAGTCATAGTTACTCTGACTGCCGGTGCCGCCCAAGATGCCGGTTGTCACCGACCGGCTGTCCGACAAGCGAATCGAGGCCCTGGCCCAACGATGCTCCAGCGACAGCGCATGGGTTCGACCAAAGACCTGGTCGGCCCAATCGGCACTCATCGTCGTGCGCGCTGTCGGCGTCCAATTGGCGTTCAGCCCGTAAGTTGCACCGTCGCGGGCCACCGAACTCTGCAAATCACTGCGCTGGCGCCCGATCGAGCCGCCGACACGCCAGTCAACGTCAGGGCGATAGTTGAGCCCAATGCTGGCAGTGAGGGTTTCGGTTTCGCGACCTTCGCGTGGCAGTTGCTGCTGCGCCCGCAAGGATGCATTCCAGTTCAGCCCGAGCCCATCATCAGCGCCTTTGAGGCTGAACAAGCCACCCCGAGTCCGCACGTCGCCAGTCTGCGTGTCCTTGGCGCGAGACTCAGCGGCATCAGCACGCAGCTCGTAATCCACCGCACCCGCGGCACGCCCGCGAATGTAGGGAGACACGCTGAGGGTCGCGACCTGCGTACGGTTGGTATTCACCAAGCCTGGGTCGACTGCGGCAACGCCAAAGGCTGAAATCGCCTGCTGGCCGATGCTTGCCCGAGTATCCAGAAACATCAAGCCTGGGACAGCCTCGAGCGTCGCTTGCGCGTTAAGGTAATGCTGGGTCTGATCGCGCTGCTGAGTCTTCATATAGACCAAGCCGCTGAGCGAGTAATCCAAAGACCCCCGCAAAGCGCCCGAGCGGCTGGAGACGCTGAGACCAGGAGCGACAGTGGTAATCAATGCCTGATCGCGCAAAGCATCAGCACTGAGACGCAAATTGTCCGTGAATGTCTGACTGACCGACAAGCGTGTCTGAAGGTTCAAGGCACCTGAGCCCGTCGCGCTTGCCTCGTTTGCCTGCCCGCACGCCGAGCCAAGGGCAAGCCCGATGGCACTGCCGAGAACAACACTCCGGCAAGCACGTCCGACTTCGGGCAAGGCAAATGAATCACGCTTTGCTGGCTGCATCTTCATGCCCATAGCCGTAGCCGTACTGTCCATACGAATAGCCATACCCATAGCCCGAGCCGGCTGTCGCGCGAGCGCTATTCAGCAGCAGCATTTTGACCGGGCAGGCTTCGATGGTTGCGATAGCTTGCTGCACCGCGCTTTGTGCTGTCTTGTCGGCGTGGACCACGACAACGATCTGGCCCATGTGCGAAGCCAGAACCCGCGCCTCTGTCGTCAGCAGCAAGGGCGGAGAATCAAAGATGATGATTCGGTCCGGGTAGCGTTTGGCCATATCCTCCAGCAGCGCCGTCATGGCATCACTGGCCAGCAGCTCGGTCGCCTTGGGATGGGGTGTGCCACTCGGCAAGATAGTCAACTTGTCGATATTCGTGCGGAGCAGCACGCTGGCCATATCGACCGAGTTCTCCAACACATCAAGAAGCCCTGGCCCTTGCGGCAGGCCGAGCATCCGAAGCACTGACGGCCGCGCCACGTCTGCATCCACCAGCATCACTGTGTTGTCCAGTTCAGCCGCAATGCTCATGGCCAGATTCAGCGAGGTAAAGCTCTTGCCCTCCCCCGGCAAGGCACTGGTCACCATGATCAGATTGGCGTGATTGATGGTGGAAGAGCCCTTGCCCATCGCGTTTTTGATCAGGGGCCGCTTGACGACACGGTACTGATCGGCCATCTGGGTGCGCGGGGCACCGGGAGTCAGGAAGCCTTGTGCGGCCAAGGCATCAAGGTCCAACTCGACGCGCTTTGACAAAGCGGCCTGTGCCTCCGACTCCGGCAGCGCCATCGGAGCCGCCGGCGCTGGTTGTGCCGGTTCAACCCTTTGCACGGCGTCAGGCAAAACAACACCAGCCTGCCGCAGCTGCTCCAACCGCTGTGCGGCTTGCTCAATAAGACTGTTGCTCATGCTCACCCCACCTGCCTGCTCATCATGAATGCCATCACAGCAAGCCCAAGCGCGTAGGTCGCGATCAAGCCGCCGGAGCCTGCAGCAAAGCGCATCAAGTCGACCCGCTCACGCCGCTTCTCGGTGTCGCTCATCAGACGCGACACAACACCCAGGACCGGGAGTTCAGTCCGCAAGCGCAGTTCACCAGCATCATGAAACACCGGCCTGAGCTGGCTCGCGGCAAACGCGGCGAAGATGCCCGCACCCAGTGCGGCCAACAGCGTGCCAGCCATCAGCAGCAACCGATTTGGAGCCACCGGCTTGGGGGAGGCTCTCGGAGGGTCAACAAGCCGGAAGTCAGCAACCCCAGAGGCCACGTCCAACTCACCCGACATCGTTGCGGACTCGCGCCGAGCGACCAAGTCCTCGTAGTTTTTCTTGTGAATCGCGTAATCACGATTCAGCTGAGCGGCCTCTGCCTCCAACTGCGGTGCGGTCTTGACTGCAGCGAGCGCCTGCCCGTAGCGCGCCGAGTACTCGTCGACCCGAGCACGAAGCCCAGCCACTTGAACTTCAGCCGCCGCAAGCATGCGACTCAACTCTTGCTGAACGAGACTGCCACCCGCCCCGCCACCACCGGCAGGGGCAGCCATGGCCGCCTTGCGCAGTTCGGCCACCTCTTTCCGCTTCTGCTCTTCAAGATCCTTGATGAGCTTGCGTGTGCTGATGATGTCGGGGTGTTGGTCCGTAAAGCGCTGAAGCAGGCTGTCCAAGTTGCTGCGCAGCGCATTGATGCGTGCATCAATCTCTGGCGTCGCCACCGAGAGCGACGACTCCTGCAGCAGGCTTTGCGTCGTGGTGTTGGCGGACCGTGATCGCTCGCCTTCCAGTTGCAGCTTGGCCGCATCTCGAGCGTTCAAGGCTTCGCGTAGCTCCAATCGCGCGCGATCGAGCTGCCCGCTCATTTCAGCCAAGCGCGACGCGGAGTCCTTGCCATCACTCGACATCATCTGGATGTTGCGCAGCCTGAATTCCTTCAGACGCCCCTCGGCCTCTTCAAGCTTGGCCTCGTACCCTTTGATCTGCTCGTTGATGAAAGTAGTGGCGGTTGCGGTGTCCTTGCGGCTCGCACCGAGACTGGATTCAACGAAGATTGACACCAAAGCCTGAACAACGCGCTTCGCGGTTTCAGGATCGTTGTCACGATAGGCCAGGGTGTAAAGGTTGTCGCGCGCCGTACTCTGGATCGAGAGGGTCTTGCTCAGCCTTTCAATCGTCGCCTCTTGGTCAGCCTTCGACTGATTCTTGAGGTCCAAATCTGCCATCCGAACGAGCTTTTCGAGATTAGGTCGACTGATCAGCGTCCTGCTCAACATGACCACCTGCTGCTCGACGTTGGGCTGCACGGCCAGCCCCGACATCAGCGGCTTGAGGATGGACTGCGTATCAACATAAATGCGAGCGCTGGCTTCGTAACGGTCAGGCATGGCGAGCACCACGGCCGCCCCAACCGCACCAACAACCCAGGCCACCAACAGCCCAGGCCAACGAAACTTCCACATGCGCTTGGCGATGGAGAAGACTTGTGCAAGCAGAAGATCCATTGTTTATCTATGCAATTCTTCGTTTGGCAGGAAACAGTTCCCGCACAACCAACGGCAAGCCTGAACAGCTTTCCGTCGACGTGGCCAAGATGGAGAAGTAGCGGCAACACGGCCGCAAGCAGCATGCGGCCTGCTGCATCTCCCTCAGGCTTCAGAAGAAGCTTTGAGG
This sequence comes from Roseateles sp., assembly GCA_015657635.1. Taxonomy (GTDB): domain Bacteria; phylum Pseudomonadota; class Gammaproteobacteria; order Burkholderiales; family Burkholderiaceae_C; genus JACDQM01. The sequence continues at coordinate 6,852 of JACDQM010000061.1, read as the reverse complement.
AATGATCAGAATGTCCCCTGGCCGCATTTCCACATTGGCAGACACATCACCGCGCTTGATCAAGTCCTTCAAGCGAACCGTGTAGCTCTTGTTGCCCTCACTTGTGCGAAGGATCGTCGCGCTGTTGCCTGCCGCAAAATCAGTCAGGCCGCCAACAGCAATCATCACATCCAGCACGGTCATCTTTTGCTTGAAAGGCAGGAACTGCGGTTTGGCCGCCTCTCCGACCACACGGATCTGCTCGCTGTACGGGCCAACGAAGCCCGTCACGATGACGGTGACGACCGGATCACGCACGTACTTGCCGAGTTGCTTCTCGATCTCACGCGCAATCTCAACCGAGTTCTTGCCCTGCACGAACAACTCGTCAATCAGCGGCGCCGAGATCTTCCCGTCAGGCCGCACAGGCACCGACATCGACAACTCCGGATTGCGCCAGACCATGATGTTCAGGTTGTCACCTGCGCCCACGATATAGCTGTAATCATCAGTCCCAGCTTTTGCTGGCGCAGCAGGCAGTGTTGAACCGCCGATCCCCGCGCAAGCACTCAGCGCCAAAGCCGCGACAACAGGCGCTACTGCACGAAGCGCGCCCACGAAAGACACATCAAACTTTTTCAATGGGAACTCCCTAATCATCACGTCAAGCTGCATCCTAGAGGCTATCGGCCCAAGCGAACTCGCCCTGAGCTACCAATGGTCGCCGATCAGTGACGTCCTGCACGCAGCGGCACATCACGCACCAAGTTGCTGAAGTGCGGATTGCACACCAGATTGGCCGAACATTAAACCCCCGGTATGGACGGATATAGCCGACTGGGCAGCGCAACCGGGGGTCAACCTCGCCCCTGAAGAATCGGCCTGATGAAATGCAGCAGCAACTGCTGCAGGGGATTGGCGTTGCCAAATGGCCGCCAAGTCCAACTGAGCTTTTGCCGATAAGCGTCGAACTGCATAGCCCAAGGCGCCGATCGGATACGGCCTCGCCCAAGGATCACCTTCAACACTTCGGTACCCATCACGCCAGCGCAGAGATCGCAGGCCATTGGTGTCGACGGCCCGCGGCGCTCCCTGAAATTGACCGCCTCCGGTGCCACCAAGTACTTTCGGTTCAGCATTGCCGGCGAAACACCCGCAATGAAGCGGGCATACTGCTCATCAATGTCATGCCCGTCGAGTTTGAAATACTCCTCAAAGCTCATGCCCGACGGACTGAAGTGCAAGAAGGCAACGCCCATGCCGAGGGGGGCTGCAGTCAAGGCAGGAATGCCCAACTCCCGACACCGGGCAAAAACCATTCGCCGCGCCGGCAGAGCAAACAGATCAAGCGCATCGACGTAGACAGACGCGCCCTTAAGGAACTCGTCCACGTTTTCAGGCGTCACACCCATCGCGAATGGCTGCACAACCGCTTCCGGGTTGATGTCGGTCACCATTCGCTCTAACACCCCCAGTTTGGTGCGCCCAAGCGTGGACATGAATGCACCCGCCTGCCGATTCATATTGTGGATAGCGAATTCGTCAAAATCAGCAAGCCTGAAATTGCCGATCCCAAGCCTTGCAAGGGTGAGAGCATGAACGCCCCCCACGCCACCAAGCCCAGCTATCGCAACACACGACGCACGCAGCAGACCCAGCTCCTTCCCCGTAACCCAGCCTACGGTTCGCGAAAACGCCTTCTCATAAGCAAATGACTCGGTCACCAACGCCCCCTGCGAACTATTTTCGAGCCCGTAGCCGCCAACATTGATAAGCTACGACACCCGTGCTAAACCGAACCGATCCTACTCGAAGAAGGGTCGAGGCCAACGGCGAATAGCGAGAGCTGGGCTGCCGTCAAATGACAGGGTGCCCATGCAGTCCTGCCAAGCATCGAAGCGTCGAGTTACACACCGGCTCGCCCACGCCCCTCACCCAAATGCATCATGGACGTAGACACCCCAATCTGCCGAATCCTGGACCTTGCCCGCTGGGCCCCAAGCGGGGACAACACGCAGAATGCACGTTTTGAGATTCTGAGCCCTGACGCGGCCATCATCCACGGCTTCGACACGCGCGCTGAAGTCGTGTACGACCTGGATGGTCGAGCAAGCCAGCTCGCGATCGGAGCACTACTAGAGACCGCTGCCATCGCTGCGTCAGGCGAGGGTGGGGCACTAAGCATCACCAGAAACAAAGGTGCGGCAGAAACCCAGCCAACTTTTGAAGTCAGATTCGTCGCTGATGCCAAGACTAACGCTGACCCTCTGCTCCAGCACGTCAAGTCAAGGAGCGTCAACAGACGTCCCCTCAGCATGCGTGCATTGACCAGAGATGAACTGCTTGAACTGGAAGGCTCAATAGGGCCGGCTTTCAAGGTGAAGTGGCTCCATCGAGCGTCGGAGCGTCTGCGTGTCGCCCTGATGCTATTCGAGTCAGCCAAGATCCGACTCGTCACCAGAGAGGCTTACGAAGTCCATCGAAGCATCATTGAATGGCACGCCAAGTTCAGCGAGGACAAGGTTCCCGACCAAGCTCTTGGCGCCGACCCGGTAACAACGCGAGTCATGCAGTATGTGTTGGGCAGTTGGGAGCGGGTCAAATTCTTCAATCGATTCCTGGCTGGCACTTGGCCGCCTCGCATCCAGCTTGATTTAATCCCGGCGCTGGCATGCGCAAGTCACTTCGCAATCGTTGCAGACCGCTTGCCTCAAACCGTCGACGATCAGATCGAAGCCGGCCGCGCAATGCAGCGCTTCTGGCTTACCGCAACAAAGCTCGGGCTGCAACTGCAACCTCAAATGACGCCACTGATCTTTGCCCGCTATGCAAACGAGGACCGGCCGTTTTCTGCCCATCCGAATGCATTAAGTATGGCAAAGGCCGTTCGGCGGGGCCTCGTCAACCGCCTCGGTGAACACGCTACCGCTCACTGCGTGTTCTTCGGGCGCATCGGCGCTGGAAAGCCGGCAGAGGCCCGGTCGATTCGCAAGCCGTTTGAGTCCGTGCTGGTCAAGGCCCAGGGCATTCAATGAACGTCGTCGCGACAACCTTAGGCGCAGCATTCTTCATTCAGTTGGGGTACTTCCTTTGGAAACTCTCGGCTGACAAACAGAAGGAACGACTGACGCAGGGGGCAGCCCGAACTGGCTCGGCGCTACTGGCCACACTGGGCGATATCCGTTGGCAATTGGGTCTGCTGGCGACAACGGCTGGCTGGATCCTGTTCCTCCAAGCCACGTCGCTGGGCGATATCAGCCTTGTGCAACCCCTGATGTCGGCTGGCGACGTCATGCTCGTTTTGCTGGCCGTTACCTACCTCAAAGAGCGCTTGAACCCGCCCGAGTGGTTCGGATTGGCAGTGACCGTGGCTGGCGGCGTGCTCATGGCTATAGGCGCTGAAGAGCGCCCAGCCGGCACGACAGGCGGCTTGCACCTGGGCGTTCTAAGCGGCGCTGTATTGGCGATCTGCGTCGTTCTTGCTGGATTGGTTCGAGCACGCCGCATCAGCCAGGAACTGAGTCTCCCAATCATCATCGGACTCTCGTTCGGCATGGGCGCGATACTCAGCGAAGCCCTGACGGCCAACCAGCTTCCACTCGGCCTGCACACACTGGCAAATCCGATGCTCTATGCCGTAATCGCAACCAACGCAGTCGGTCTCATCGTGTTGCAAATGGCCTTCAGGAATGGACGAGCATCAGTCATCGTTCCGGTGCAACTCGCGGTGGCGAACGGCCTCTCCGTCGTCGGAGGGATCGCCGTCTTCCATGAGCCGGCACGAGCACTGCAAATCATTGGAGCCTGCCTGATTACCGGCGGGATCGCGCTGATGAAAGCCAAGTCGTCTGATGCCCATTCGAAAGCCCGCGCGCCGGGCTAAATCGCATATGAACACCCTGAATGCTGAACCGGCCAACCGCTGCCTTTCCATCTGCATGACCTCGGACGACTTCGTCCCAGGGGCGACGGGTGTTGGCACCCATGTCCAGATCATTGCAAAGCATCTGGTTCGTTTGGGGCACCGGGTCACCATCATCACGACGCGTCGAGCCGGCGAACCCGAAGTAGAGACTTGGCACGGCGTCACGGTGCACCGCGTACCGACCGTCAAGGCCTTCGGCTTCTATCAGGCTATTCCCAGCCGCAAGCAACTGCGCAGCATCTTCGAGGCTGAGAGGCCAGATGTGGTCCACCACCACTACCTTGGGCTGATGGCGGTGCGCGCCATGGCCGAGTGCAAGGCCCTTGGCATAAAGCAGGTCTACACCTACCACATGACCGAGGACCACCTCACGCAACCCCTACCCTTACGACCATTGCGCCCAATCGCCGCCCGCCTAATCGTCAAAGTCTGCAACAAAGCCGATCTGGTGATCTCCGTCTCCGAGAACTTGGCGAAACGGCTGAAGGATTCGGGACGGATCACCCCTCCAATCGTCACGATCAGCAACCCCGTCGATCTGCCTCAACCGAGCGACGTCACACCCGCCGAGAAAGACGCGGCATTTCAATTGCTGTTCGCCGGACGCCTCAACCCGGAGAAAAACATCCCCTTCCTCCTGCGAGCGTTCGCTCGCCTAGCCAAGAAGCTGCCGGATTCGTCCCTCTGGATCGCAGGGCGCGGCGCAGACCAGGCCCAACTTGAGAAGCAGTGCCAGGATCTGGAAATCGCTGCCAAGGTTCGATTCCTTGGCTTCCTGAACCATGACGAACTCTCGCGGTGCTACGCCGCTTGCGACGCGTTCGTGCTGCCCTCTCGCGTCGAGACACAGGGATTGGTTGCCATGGAAGCGATGTGGTTTCGCAAACCCATACTTGTCGCCAGCAGCGTAGTGTCAGCAACCGAACTGGTCGACGAAGGGCAGAACGGCTACATCGTTGAGCCTGACAATGACACCCAACTTGCCGCACTCCTAGAGAAGCTCGCCCACGCCCCGGAGCTCAGAGCGAAATTGGGCGGAGCTGGCTACGAAAAGGCCTCAGTGTTCAGCCCGCCGCGGATCATCACCGCATTAGTCGAGGCCTACGGCGCGCTGGCCTACCGGCCTTGAGCAACGCCATCAACAAGAACACGAACCGGCAGCTGTCGGTTTTCTTTACGAGTCAGCACTCGCGCCGCTCGAGACCGCCAAGAAAGCGCAACAAGCTATTGATTTAAAATAGATTTCCACGAGTGGCACAGTTACTGCTTAGAACTAGATGCAGATGCAGGACCCTCGGCACTGCACTAAGCCCTTCAGCGGAAATCAAGGAGAATTCAAGATGAAAAAACTGATCAAAACTGCACTGGCGGCAGTGGTGGCGGGAGCAGCATTCTCGTCGCACGCGACGCTGGTCATTGACGACTTCAACGTTTCGACGCCGGTTGTGAACACGATGTTCGGCCCCATGTCTGCCTTTACGGACGGCACTGTTGGCGATGGCGGCCTGTATGGCAGCGTCAATGGCGCGACAAGCAGCATCATCGGTGGACAGCGCGACATCTTCATCGAGAAGGTGTCAGGCGGCCCGGGCTTTATGACGGCCCAGGTTGCTGCAGGCCAGTACTCCTATAGCACGCCGAACTCCAATCCGTCGACGGTTGGCAAAGGTTTCATCAAATGGGACGGCAGCGCCACCGGCGTAGATGGCTCGGTGATCGCCGGAAGCCAAGCTCAGTTCCTGGGGACAACCGACCATACGGGCCTGGGCGGACTGAACTTCTGGAACTCCGGCACAGGGTTCCTGATCAACGTCGTCAATTCTGATCTTGGCTTCACTTTCGGCATCACGGTGTTTTCCTCTGCAACCGACTGGACGACGCTGCTGCTGCAGTCCGTTGCCCACCTCAACGGCGTCCGGCTAGCAGCCCGATCTTGTTCGCGGACTTCGAGGGTGCATGCGGGGCTTGCGTTCTTGGAAGCGGCGCGCTCAAGTTCACAGGCGGTAACGGTGCCAATATGAGCAATGTTGGCGCACTGGTGGCAGAGATCAACGTTTCCGGCAGCGCAGCGGAGATCGATCTTTCGATCGACGACATTAAGGTCGTCCCAGAGCCGAGCTCGCTGGCTTTGGCTGGTCTGGCCCTTGTCGGTTTGGGCGCGATCCGCCGCCGCAAGCAGCAAGCCTGAAGAACGGCACCACTGCTAGCAATGTTTGAACACTAGCAAGACTGCCTTGCTGGTGGCAAAGCAAAGCTGATCAGTGGTTGACTTAAGGACTGCGCCTTCAAACGAAGGCGCATTTTTTTCCGCCAATCACCTGCCACCTCCCACCGCACCAACCAGGCGGAAGTCCTGATTGAAGATTACTTGATCTCGTTGCTTGAAGCCGGTGGCGACTGGTTCTTGGTGCGATGGCGCTGAGCGAACTCCGCTGGCGGTATCCGCCCCAGGCTACTGTGCGGCCGCACCTCGTTGTAGTCCTGACGCCAGATGGCAATCTCCGAGCGAGCCTGTGGCAACGTCTGGAACCAGTGCTCGTTCAAGCACTCGTCGAGGAACTTGCCGTTGAAGCTCTCGATGTAGCCGTTCTGCATGGGCCGTCCTGGCTGGATCAGGATGTGCTGACCTGCCCCCTCCCGCCGTACCACTGGGGCGGAAGTCCGGGTTGAAGATTACTTGATCTCGTTGCTTGAAGCCGGTGGCGACTGGTTCTTGGTGCGATGGCGGTGAGCGAACTCCGCCGGCGGTATGCGACCCAGGCTGCTGTGCGGTCTCACCTCGTTGTAGTCCTGGCGCCAGATGGCTATCTCTGGGCGAGCCTGCGGCAGCGTCTGGAACCAGTGCTCGTTCAAGCACTCGTCGCGGAACTTGCCGTTGAAGCTCTCGATGTACCGTTCTGCATGGGCCTCCCCGGGCTGGATGAGGATGTGCTGCACCCCGTGAGATT
>JACDQM010000060.1 GCA_015657635.1 Roseateles sp. | reverse complement strand
TCTGCACAAATCAACGCGGTCCGTGATCGCGCGGACTCGGGCGGGCTGCGGCGTTGCAGTTCTCGCCAATAGCTACGGCTATTGGCAGCAAACTGCGCCTTGCATCCCATCCCGATCCGCACGACTCGGCCTCGCGTCGACTTATGCAGAGCTTCCCTAGGGAAGCACGGCCGAGGCTTGTAACGCAGCGCTTCTTCGCCTAATGTTGCCAAGCCTTCTTCAAGGCACATCCTCTGGCGCAGTCTCTGCGCGCCAGGAGCCCCGCGGCAGATAGCGGCGGAGCCCCAAGCGATGGCATAGGCCATCCGGCCCCTTCCAGGTGAAAGTCTGGAAGGGGCTTGTTATTTGCGGCGTCTCTCAGCGCTGCGAGCTGATGAGCGCAGTGTCTCTCAGGGGCACTCAATGGCCCGCCATCCACCCCAGCCATTCGTAGATGGCGTAGCGGAATTGCCTGAAGCCTTCGGATGAGGGCAGGGCGTCTCCGAGGGAAAACGGCGCGTCGCTAGGTCGCAGACCCACCGCGGCGGGAATGACAGTGATGTGCTGGTTTGAACTGATTGGCGCAAAAGCCCGCAGGGCCCGTGGCATGTGCTGGACATGGGTCACCAAGACCAGCCGACGGATGCGATGCTGCTGGAGCAGCGGAGCGCTGAACTGGGCGTTTTCACGGGTGTCGCGTGACTGGCTCTCGGCGAACAACAAGGGCAGGCCGTACTCGTTCGCCGCCGTCAGGCTGGCCAGCGCGCCTTCTGCCTGATGCCAATCCGGCCCACCGCGGCCGATGCCGCCGGTATAGGCCAGTGCCAGGCCGGTCCGACGCGCCAGCCAGACGCCATAGCGCAGACGTTCCAGAGACAGGGGATTCAATGTCGCCCCGGCGTACTCCGGGCTGTCCTGCCTGGCGCCTCCGCCGAGCACCAGGATGACCGTGTCTGGCGCGCCTCTGAGCTGATCCAGCTGCTGCACCGAGACAGTCTGTGGCGTGCCCAGCAGCGCTTGTCTGGCCTGCTCGGCGCCGAATTCGGTGCAGCTCAACCACAGCAGCAGCGCTGATGTGCTGACCAGCGCCCAACCCAGCCGGGGCGAGCGCCGCAGCAGCGCCGTGCCCAGGCCGATCAGCAGCAGCATCGGGCTGGGCGGTAGCAGCAGGGCCAGCAGCAAAGGCTTGGCGGGCTGCAGCAGGGCGAACAGGGCTTCCATGCAAGGGCTCATTGAGTGACGAGCGCGCATCATCGCAGCCGGGCGCTCGCTAAACTGCCTGCAATGACAGAGAACTCCCGATCGTTGGCAAGCCGAGCACCCTGGCCACGCGCATCACTGCGTTGGGCCCTCCGCATCCTCGGTGTCATCGCGCTGCTGGTGTTGGCGCTGAGCACTTTGGGGCCATGGTGGCTGCAGGCGCGAGGGTTGGAGCTGGCCAGCGAAGCGCTCGGGCGGACGGTATCCGTCGACCGTGTTTCGATCAGTCCCTGGCGGCTCGGCCTTGAGTTGCATGGGCTTCGCGTGGCTGCGGCCAAGTCTGAAGACCAGTCAGCGCCGCAACTTCGCATCGAACGCCTGGGCCTGACCCTGTCGCCCAGCAGCTTGTGGCGCGGCTGGACCCTCTCATCTGTGGTCATCGAAGGACCCGAGCTTCGACTGGCGCGCCTGGGTGAAAAAAGCCTGGACATCGACGATCTGCTGGCGCGTCTGACGGCGCCCCGAGCGCCAGAAGCCGGCGCGGCCGAGCCGAACTTGGAGATCCGCGGGCTGAGCCTGCGCGAAGGACGCTGGCTGTTCGATGACCGGCACCAGGGCACGCGCCATGAGCTCAAGGCGCTGAACCTTGAGCTGCCTGCGCTGTCGCTGCGCAAGGCGGACGCGGCGCTGCCTGTCACGGCGCGTGTCACCGGGCAGCTGGATGGCACGGCCTTTGAGGCGAAAGTGCAGGCTCAGCCCTTTGCCCAGCCTCGGCAGGCACGTCTGCTGCTCAAGTTCTCCGGGTTGGAGCTGAAGCCCTGGCTGCCATACCTGCCGCCTGACTTGCCGCTGCGGCCGGAGCAGGGCCTGATCGATGCGGATCTTGCACTTGAGTACGCGCAGCCGCCTGAGGGGCAGACGCAGCTGAGCCTCAAAGGCATGCTGGGCGCACGCAACGTCAGTCTGGCCCGGCAGAGCGAATCGCGTTGGCTGACTTGGCAGGAACTGCGCCTGTCGATCAAGGACTTGCAGCCGCTGCGCCAGCAAGTCCAGCTCGAAAGCCTGCAGCTGACAGCGCCGGAACTGCGCCTGCGTCGCGATGCAGCAGGGCGCCTGTTGCTGCCGGCGGGTGCCAAGTCGCCCCCATCCAGCGGTAGCGGCCCAGCTTGGCAGCTTGGGATCGAGCGCCTGAGTCTTGCTCAGGGGCAGCTGCGCTGGCATGACGAGGCGCTGCGCCGCCGGGCGGCTGGCGCTGGAGGCCGTGGAACTGGAGATGAATGCCCTGCGCTGGCCGCTGCAGGCGCAGCCCGGGCAGGGCGCCGACTTCAAGTTGAGCGCCGCGCTGCAGAGTCACAGCAAGTCGAAGCCGGCGGCGCTCCGGCTCGAGGGGCGCCTGGGGGGTGACGCCTTGGCCGTGAACGGCCAGTGGGACGCGCTGGCGCTGGAGGCTTTGTCGCCTTATCTGCAGGCAATGCTGCCGATGAGCCTGCAGGGCCGGGCCGCCGGACGTTTTGAGCTGGACTTGCCTCAGCCGCTGCAGCCGCAGCCGCTGGCGCGCCTGAGTGTGAGCCTGCGTGAGGTGGGTGTGCAGGGGCTTCAAGCCCAGCAAATACCGAGCGGCGAAGTGTTCGCCCGGGCCGATCGAATCCAGCTGGACGCGGCGCGCATTGACCCCGGCCGGCGCGAGCTGAGCCTGGGCCGTCTGCACCTGAAGGCGCCCTCGCTGCGGGTGCAGCGCGACGCGCAGGGCCAGCTGGCGCTGCAGGCATTGCTGCCGGCGGCACCGCAGCCAACCGCGCCCGCTGCAGCGCCATGGGCGCTGAATCTGGCCGAACTGCTGGTCGATCAGGGCCAGGCGCTGGTGCTTGACGAGTCGGTCCGGCCCCTCGCCCGGCCTGGTGCCTCGGCCGTCCACAGTGTTCTGGCTGAGCGTGTTCAGCTGCGCCTGCGCGATCTGGCATTGGGTGGCGCTCAGGCAGCCAAACCCAGTCCGGTGCAGCTGAGTCTGATGATCGGTCGTGGCGAAGGGCGGCGCGACGGCGCCACGCCCGGCAGCCTCGAATGGGCCGGGCACTTGTCCCTGGCGCCGCTGGCCGCGCGCGGCACGCTGCGTGCTGCGCGCCTTCCGCTGGGCTTGCTGGACCCCTATATGGGACCGTCGCTTCAGCTTCATCTGCGGCGTGGCGAGGCCGGGTTTCGCGGCAGTTTCAGTCTGGACCAGTCCAGCAAGGGCTGGCGTAGCCAGGCCCAGGGCGCGCTGCTGCTGGCTGATCTGCGCTTGTTCCATGCGCGGGAGATCGACGGCCAGCGCCAGGCGGGCGAAGAGTTGCTGAACTGGCAGTCGCTAGAGCTGACTGGCCTGGACCTGGCGCTGGCGCCGGGCGCTCCCCCGCGCGTCGAAATCGGGCGTGCCAATCTGGCCGACTTCTATGCGCGGCTGGTGGTGGACGAGGGCGGGCACTTCAACCTGGGCGATCTGCGCAAACCGGCTGAGGTGCCGGCCGAGCCGTCGGCCGAAAGGGGCCAGGTGCCCGCTGGCGCAGCGCTGGCCCTGAGCGTTGCCGAAACCCGCTTGAGCAATGGACGTGTGGACTTCAGCGACCGCTACATCCGCCCCAACTTCAATGCCAAGCTCAGCGAGTTGGCAGGCAGCCTGGGTCGGTTCGCCAGTGGCAGCGCCGAGATGGCGCCGCTGACGGTCACCGGCCGTATCGAAGGCACCGGCCTCTTGCAGATCACCGGCCAGCTCAATCCAGGCGCGCAGCCACTCGCGATGGACATCCAGGCCAGCGCGACGGATATCGAGCTCGCACCGCTCTCGCCCTATGCCGGCAAGTACGCTGGCTATGCGATCGAGCGCGGCAAGCTGTCCAGCCGCGTGCACTACCGGATCGACCCGAGCGGGCAGCTGCAGGCCGACAACCAGATCATCCTGAATCAGCTGACCTTCGGCGAGCGCATCGAGAGCCCCTCGGCCACCAAGCTGCCGGTGCTGCTGGCCGTGGCGCTGTTGAAGGACAGCAAGGGCGTGATCGACGTGAATCTGCCCGTCAGCGGCTCGCTGAACGACCCGCAGTTCAGCATGGGCAGCCTGATCGTGCGCGTGATCGTCAATCTGATCGGCAAGGCCTTGATCGCGCCCTTCAGCCTGCTGTCGGGCGGCGGCGCTACCGACCTCAGCCAGACTGAGTTCGCGCCCGGCTCGGCCACCATCGAAGCCGCGGCTGCCGAGCGCCTGGACAAGCTGGCGCAAGCGCTGATCGACCGGCCCGGCCTGAGCCTGACGATCACGGGCTGGGCGCAAATGGAAGCGGAGCGCGCTGCCCTGCAAGCACAAGGCCTGGAGCGCGCGCTGCTGGCGGAACGCCGCCGCGAGCTGAGGCGCCAGCAGAACGCTGTGGCGCGCAAGCAGGCGGAGACGCTGAATGATGCCGAGCAACTCAGCGACACCGAGCGAGACCGCCTGCTGACCTCGGTCTACAAGGCCAGCAATCTGCCCAAGCGGCCACGCAATCTGCTGGGCATGCTCAAGGACATTCCCCCAGCGGAGATGCGGGCGATGCTGCTGGCCAGCTATGAGGTGAAGGAAGACAGCGTCCGGCAGCTGGCTTTGGCGCGCGCTGTCGCACTGCGCGACGCGCTGATAGCGCGCAAGGTGCCGAATGAGCGGATCTTTCTGGCCTCGGCGCGACTGGCCGAACCCGATCCCAGCAAACCTTGGGTTCCCCGTGTCGATCTGGCCCTGTCCACGCATTGACGCGCGGCCTCCGCTATGCTGCCGCACAGCCTCAGCAACCCCCTCGACCAGCGCATGACTACAGACCATCCGACCCTTGAAACCATCACCCTCGGCGGGGGCTGTTTCTGGTGCACCGAGGCGGTGTTCGAGCAGGTGCGCGGCGTGATTTCAGTCGAGTCCGGCTACTGCAACGGGCATGTGGACCAACCCAGCTATGAGCAGGTCTGCTCGGGCCGCACCGGTCATGCCGAGGTGGTGCGGCTGCGCTTCGATCCGCAGCAGATCGGCCTGGGCCAGCTGCTCGAAATCTTCTTTGCCACCCATGACCCGACCAGCCTGAACCGGCAGGGCGCGGATGTGGGCACGCAATACCGCTCCGGCATCTATTTCCATGACGCAGCGCAGGAGACGACGGCGCGGGCTGTCCTGGCCGAGGCCCAGCAAGCCCATGGCGGCCGGGTCGTGACCGAGATCGAGCCTGAGCGCAACTACAGCGCCGCCGAGGCCTATCACCAGCACTACTACGCCCGCAACCCGGAGCAGGGCTATTGCGCCTTTGTCGTCGGCCCCAAGGTCGACAAGTTTCTGTCCACCTTCGCGCACTACCGCCGCGACTGACGCCGATGATCGAACTGCAAGGGCTGAGCTACCGGTATGCGACGGGGCCGGAGATCCGCTTTGCCGACCTGGCCCTGGCGCCGGGCGAAGGCTTGCTGCTGCGCGGTGCCTCGGGCAGCGGCAAGTCCACGCTGCTGGCCCTGCTGGCGGGGCTACTGAGCGCCAGCTCGGGCCGGGTCGTTGTCGGTGGCATCGAACTCGCTGGCCTGAGCGCGCGGCAGCGCGATGCCTGGCGCGGTGCGAACCTGGGTTTTGTGCCGCAGCGCCTGCACCTCAGCGCCGCGCTCAGCGTGGGCGACAACCTCGGTCTGAGCTACGCCGCCGCCGGCCTGCCGGTGGACGCGGCGCGCGTCGACGAACTGCTGCAAGGACTCGGTCTGGCAGAGTTGGCTCATCGCAAGCCCCATCAGCTCAGCCTGGGCCAGGCACAGCGGGTCGCGCTGGCCCGTGCGCTGCTGCGCAGGCCGCGCCTGCTGCTGGCGGATGAGCCGACTGCCAATCTGGACGACGAGGCTTGTGCCGCCGGCCTGAGCCTGTTGCAGCAGGCCGCGGCCGAGCAGGGCGCCTGCCTGGTGATCGCCACCCATGACAGCCGCGTCGTGCAAGCCCTGGAAGGCACCAGCATGCATCTGATGGCCTTGCCTCGGCTGGCTGAGGGAGGGGCGCGATGAATCTGCCCCGTCTGGCCTGGCGCTATCTGTGGTCGCAGCCGCTGGTGTCGGCCCTCAATCTGCTGCTGCTCAGCCTGGGGCTGGCGGCGGTCAGCTTCGTGCTGCTGGTCAGCGAGCAGATCGAGGCCGGTGTTCAACGTGATCTGGCGGGTGTGGATCTGGTCGTCGGCGCCAAGGGCAGCCCGATGCAGATCATGCTGGCCGGCGTGTTCCACCTAGACGTGCCGACCGGCAATATCCCGCTCAGCACGCTGGAAGAACTGCGGCGTCAGCCCCTGGTGGCGCGAGCCGTGCCGCTCTCGATGGGCGACAGCCTGAAGGGCTTTCGCATCATCAGCAGCACGCCGGAGTATCTGGAACTGTACGGTGCTCGTCTGGCCGAGGGCCGTCTGTGGGACGCGCCGATGCAGGCGGTGCTGGGCGCGGCGGTGGCGCGCGCCACGGGCTTGAAGACCGGCGCGCAGTTCAAGGGCAGTCATGGCCTGGGTGAAACGGGCGACGAGCATGGCGACCACCCCTACACCGTGGTCGGCGTGCTGGCTGAGACAGGCAGCGTGATGGACCGGCTCGTGGTCACTGATCTGGCCTCGGTGTGGCAGGTGCACGAAGACATGCATGCGCTGGATGAGAGCGACCGGCGCGCGATGGAGGAATCGCGCGAGATCACCCTGGCGCTGGTCAGCTACCGCAGTCCGCTGGCCGCCATCAGTCTGCCGCGCTGGATCAACGCCCAGGACGGGCTGCAGGCGGCGGCGCCGGCGCTTGAAACCGCCCGGCTGCTGCGCATGGTGGGTGCCGGCACCGAGGTGCTGCGCGGCTTTGGCTGGGTGCTGCTGCTGGCGGCGTCGCTGTCGGTCTTTGTGGCGCTGCTGCATGCGGTGCGCGAGCGCCAGGGCGATCTGGCGATGCTGCGCATGCTGGGCGCGCCGCCCTGGCGCGTGGCCGTGCTGGTGGCCAGCGAGGCGCTCTGGCTGGCCGCGCTGGCCTGTGTGCTGGGCCTGGCCCTGGGCCATGGCTTGACACATGCGCTAGGCTGGTATTTGTCGTCGCAGCAGTCGCTGCGCATCAGCGGTGCCTGGTGGTCGGTCTGGGAGTGGGGCATTCCGCTGCTGGCCCTGTTGCTGGCCCTGGCGGCTGCGGCCTGGCCGGCCTGGCGAGCCTATCGCCTGGAAGTGACCGAACTGCTGCAGGCGCCGCACTGACAGCGCCGCCCGATCAAAGCGTGGACAATTCAGGATCAAGAGGGAAGCTATGAACTATCTGATTGCTGCCGTTGCAGCGGCCTTGTTTGCGAGTAGCGCCGGCGCGCAAAGCCCGGACAAGGCCAAGCCGCCCGCCGCGCCGGCCTTGAGCGAGCATGTGAGGAAGGACATCAGCCGCCATCGCGCGATGTCCAAGGCACATGAAGAGGCGGCGCGCTGCCTTGAGGCGGGCACCTCCGAAGATGAATGCCAGAAACGACTGCTGGCCGCCTGCCGGGGCCTGGCCATCGGCAAGTACTGCGGGTTGAAGCATGAACACTGATCGAATCAAGTCCACCGCGCTATTGTTCGCACTGAGTCTCGGCCTGGCCGCGGGTGCCAGCGCGCAGGCGCCGGCCGCGCCCGCGATTGGCCAGGGCCCGGGCGTGCACGATCCACGCAGCGCCTTCAAACCCCTGCAGGAGCGCGAGGGCGTGGTGTCCTGGCCGCTGCTGGCCTCGGTCACGACCAAGCTGGAGAACAAGCGCCTGGTGCCCAGCTTTCCGGCCGGCGTGCAGCAGCTGGACAAGCAGAAGGTCAAGATCCAGGGCTTCATGATGCCGCTCGAACCTGGCGACAAGCAGCGCCACTTCCTGCTGTCGTCGGTGCCGACCAGCTGCAACTTCTGCACCCCGGCTGGCCCGGAAGGCCTGGTCGAGGTGCGCAGCAAGACGCCGATCCGCTACACGCTGGAGCCGGTGCTGGTCGAAGGGACACTGGCGGTGCTGGCCAATGATCCCTACGGCTTGTTCTACCGCGTGATCGACGCCCAGCCGGTCAACTGAGCCACCAGCCCGGCCCCTTGATGAGCAACCCTTTGCGCGCTGATCGCCTGCTGCACGCCCGGCCTTGGCTGGTCGCTGTACTGCTGTGCGTGCTGCTCGCTGCGCAAGGGCTGGGCCATCTGCACCGTATCGCGCACGGCGGGCACAGCCAAAGTCTCAGCCACAGTCACGCCTCGACTGAGCACGACGAGGCCGGCTGGGGCCATGCGGCCGACGGCGCCGAGTGCCGCCTGCTTGACCAGCTGGGCCAGGAGCTCGGTCCGGCCTTCGCGCAGTCTCTTTTCGCCGACGCACTGCCACAGGCGCAGCCTGCGTCACCGCAGCCCCGCAGCGCCGCGCTGAATTCGCGCTGGCAGCGTGCTGCTCGGGCCCCGCCCGGCGCGGCCTGACGCACCGTCTCCTCTCCCTGTCCTGAATCGATCCCCGGCACGCCAGCGCGGCCGTGGGATCTTGCTGTCATGTCTGGTCCGGCTCGCGCCGCAGGCATGGCTGAAAGCCTGTCCATGAAGAATCTCCCATTGCTGCCTGGCCTGCTGTGCCGGGCGGCTGCACTCGCCTGCCTCAATGCGGGTGCGGCCTGGGCGCAATCCAGCGCCCCCGCGCCGGCCCAGCAACTCACACCGGTGCTGGTGACCGGCAATCCCCTGGCCAATACCGAGGCCCTGCAGCCCGGCCATGTGCTGGCCGGTGATGCCCTGACGCTGCGCCGTGGCGCCAGCCTGGGCGAGAGCCTGGACGGACTGGCCGGCGTCTCGGCCACCGCCTTCGGACCGAACGCCAGCCGGCCGGTGCTGCGCGGACTGGATGGCGACCGCGTGCGCCTGCTCAGCAATGCGGGGGCTTCGATCGACGCCTCGGCGCTCAGCTTCGACCATGCCGTGCCGCTGGACCCGCTGGTGGTTGAACGCATCGAGGTGCTGCGCGGTCCGGCGGCCCTGCTGTATGGCGGCAGCGCCATCGGCGGGGTCGTCAACACCTTGGACAACCGCATCCCGCGCC
Organism: Roseateles sp.; assembly: GCA_015657635.1. GTDB lineage: Bacteria > Pseudomonadota > Gammaproteobacteria > Burkholderiales > Burkholderiaceae_C > JACDQM01. The sequence continues at coordinate 18,735 of JACDQM010000060.1, read as the reverse complement.
AGCGTCTGTCGGGGCTGACCGGCGCGGTGGAAGGACGCCTGGGCGGCGCGGCCGGCGAGCGCAGTGCGGCGGCGGTGCTGGACGGAGGTGCTGGCGCCGTCACCTGGCATGCGGATGCGGCCACGCGCAAGAGCGACGACCTGCGGGTGCCCGCGCATGACTTCGAGGGCGAGCGTGTCAATCGCGTGCGCAACTCGGCCAGCGACAGCCGTGGCGGCGCGATCGGTGCGGCTCTGCATTTCGACGCTGGTTTCGTGGGGCTCTCGCTGGATGACTTCCGCAAGGACTATGGCGTCACGGTCGAGCCCGATGTCGGCATCCGCATGCAGCGCCAGCGTGCCGCGGCGGCCGGCGAGTGGCGCAAGCCGAACGGCCCCATCACTCAGATCAGCTGGCAGCTCAGCCGCGCCCACTACGACCATCTGGAAGTCGAAGGCGATGGCGCCATCGGCACGCGCTTCAACAACCGCGGCACCGACGGCCGCGTCGAGGCCCGACATGCGCCGCTGGGGCCGCTGTCGGGCCTGATCGGTCTGCAGTGGGAGCAGGCCGAATTCTCGGCGCTAGGCGAGGAGGCTCTGGTGCCGAGCAGCCGCACGCGCAGCCGCGCACTGTTCCTGCTGGAGCAATACCAGCACGGCGCGCTGACGTTGGCGGCCGGCCTGCGCCGCGAGTCGGTGAAGGTGGATGCAGACGACGATGCGGCGGATGCGGTCGAGCCACGCTTCGGCGCCGCCTCCCGCCGCAGCTTCAGCCCGGGCAGCGTCTCCTTGCAGGCCGGCTATGCCTTGGCGCCGGCCTGGAGCGTCCAGCTCAGTCTGGGCCACACGCAGCGCGCGCCGGCTTTCTACGAACTGCATGCCAATGGCGTCCACATCGCCAGCGGCGCCTATGAGCGAGGCGACGCTTCGCTCGGGCTGGAGCGCGCACGCAGCGCCGACCTGGGCTTGCGCTGGCAGTCAGGCGAGAGTTCGCTGCGCCTGAATCTGCATCAGACCCGTTTTGCCAACTACATCTCGCTGGCGCCCACCGGTGTCCAGATCGACGTCGACGGCGAGTCGCTGCCCGAGTACGCATTCCGTGCGGTGCCAGCGCGCCTGCACGGGCTGGAGCTTGAAGGCCGCCATGCCTTCGCGCAGCGGCTCGGCGGCTGGCAGCTGGCGATGTCCGGCCAGCTCGATGTGCTGCGCGGTGTGGATCGCTCGACGGGCGAGGCACTGCCGCGCCTGGCGCCACTGCGCGTGGGCTTGGGACTTGAGGCGCGCGACGGCGTCTGGCAGGCAGCGCTGGACTGGCGCTGGTCCGACCGGCAGGACCGCGTACCCGCACTGGACAGCACCACACCGTCGTATCAGATCCTGCGTCTGAGCCTGGCCCGCCAGTTCAAGCTGGCCGGCAGCGATGCGCTCTGGTACGTCAAGCTCGACAACGTCGGCAATCAGCTGGCCTACAACGCCACGACGATCGCGACCTTGCGTGAACTGTCGCCGCTGCCCGGCCGCTCGGCGATGACGGGGCTTCAGCTGCGCTTCTGATGCGTTAGCAGACGTTTACGGGGCGAGACGCTCGCGCAGCCAGCCGCCGCCCTCGGCCGGGCGGTAGCGGATGCGGTCGTGCAGGCGCGAGCGTCGACCCTGCCAGAACTCCCAGCGGTCCGGCACCAGACGGTAGCCGCCCCAGTGCGGCGGCCGGTCGGGATTCAGGCCGTGCTGGACCGCTGCCTTGGCGGCATTGGCCACCAGCACCGCACGCGAGCTGATCACTTCGCTTTGCGGCGAGGCCCAGGCGCCCAGGCGCGAGTCCAGCGGGCGCGAGCGGTAATAGGCATCGGACTGTTCGGCCGAGACCTTCTCGACCCGGCCTTCGATGCGCACCACGCGCTCCAGCTCGACCCAGTGGAACTGCAGCGCAGCGAAGGGCGCGTGTTCGAGCTCGCGGCCTTTGCGGCTGGCGTAGTTGGTGTACCAGACGATGCCGCGCTCGTCGAAGTCCTTGATCAGCACGATGCGGGTCGACGGCCGGCCATCCGGCCCGACGGTGGCCACCGTCATGGCGTTCGGCTCTGGCAGCTCGGCGGCCAAGGCCTGCTCCAGCCAATGGCGGAACTGGTCCAGCGGCTGGCCCGCGGCATGCTGTTCGTCGAGTTCGCCCTGTTCGTAGCTCTTGCGCAGGGCAGCGAGATTCTTGGTTTCCATAGCGTGAGTATCCGTTGGCGGCAAGCGGGCGTTTCGCCGGGTCGTATTAAGCCTTAGGTGAAGGCCCCAGTAGCAGCAGGGCGGGGGGCTGGGCATTCTGCCCCTGTCGGAGCAGCCCGGCCATCAGCCGGCGGCCTCCATTGCAGTAGAGAAGGTTTGGGTGCGTCATGGGAATGCGGCCGGTGGTCGTTGTTTTGGCTGCAGGTTTGGGGCAGCGCTTTCTTGGAGCAGGACACAAGCTGCGCCAAGAGCTTGATGGCGCCCCCTTGCTGGCCCAGACCTTGAAGAACGCCATCGCCTCCGACCTGCGCGTGGTGGTGGTGACCAGTGACGATCTGAGGCCCATCGTCAACGGGCTTATCGCCGCACGTGATGTGCTCACCCTGCCTGAGCACGACTCCAAAGGCCGGCCGGTGCCGGTGGGCATGGGGCATTCGCTGGCAGCTGGTGTCGCGGCAACAGGGGACGCGGATGGCTGGATCATCCTGCCGGGTGATATGCCCTTGCTGCAGCCCCGGACCATCCAGGCGGTGGCGCAGGCTCTGGAGCAGCATCCGATCGCCTTCGCCGAGTTCCGCGGCCAGCGCGGCCACCCGGTCGGCTTCGGCGCCGAGTTGTACTCCGAACTCGTCGGCCTGCAAGGCGACGACGGCGCGCGGCGCCTGCTGGCGCGCTATCCCTCACAGGGCGTGGCCGTCGATGACCCGGGCGTTCTGATCGATGTGGACACCGAGGCGGATCTGGCGCGCGTGCGCAGCTTGCGCGCCTAGGCTCGGCAAACAGAACCGTCCTGGCGTCCTTGCTCTGGCTTGCCGGACCCGCTGCACTGTCTGCGCCAGAACCGCTGCGCTGGCTTTTGTTGTCCGCTCTAAGCCAATGGGGCCGGCTGGCGCGGCTTGTGCTCGGCGGGCGCTTCGCAGAGCTGATGCCGCAGGGCCAAGCCGTACTGCCGCTCCAACTCCCGATCACGGATGCCGTGGGCGCGCAGGCTGTGCACGGTTTGCTGCAGATAGTCCAGCGTGCTGCCGTAGCGCCCGCGCGCATGCCTGAACACGCGCAGCAGTTCGTCCTCGGCGAGCGGCCCGACAAGGTTCGGGCTGCGGCGCTGCAAGGTGAAGGCCAGCGCCTGGCCGAGGTGGCCACCGTCGCGCCCCCTGCAGGCCAGCCAGCGTGGGGTGTAGGCGCCACTGATCATCTCGCGTGCCCAGACTTGGCGCAGCACGGTGTCCGCGTGCTCCGGGGCAATGTCGTAGAGCACACCCTCGCAACTGCCGCCGCTGATCAGCGCCAGCACCAGGCCGGGTTGATGTTCGGTGCCGCGGTACAGCTGCGAGCGCATGCGCAAGCAACGGTGATAGCCATGCACCCGGGCGGCCTGAGCGGCGCGAAACTCGAACTCCGGCTTCCAGATCAGCGAACCGTAGGCAAACAAGCGCAAGGCTTGCTGTGGCTGGCGCTGGCGCAGCAGCAGCTCCAGTCCGGTGCTTGTCTGTGCTTGCGGGTCGGCGGCGTTGGAAGGCATGAAGGTCGGTGGCGCGGCAGTGCTGTACCAAGCTTGTAACCAGGACGGCGCTTGCTCGTGTAATATGGTTACACGAATTCAAACGGCGAGTTACATCGCTTGAGACCATGAATCCTACCGTCGAGACGGTCACAAGCCGCATCCGTGAACGCAGCGCTGCGACGCGTGCGCGCTATCTTGCGCAGATTGAACGCCTGGCTGGCCGGCGCCGGGGCGTCGAGCGCATGGGTTGCGCCAATGTCGCCCATGCTTTCGCAGCGATGCCTGCGAATGACAAGCTGCGCATCGTGGCCGAGAAGGCGCCGCATCTGGCGGTTGTCACCGCCTACAACGACATGCTGTCCGCGCACCAGCCCTACGAGCGCTACCCGGCCCTGATCCGTGACGAGGCCGCCCGGCGCGGCGCAACCGTTCAGGTGGCGGGCGGCGTGCCGGCCATGTGCGACGGCGTCACGCAGGGCTTGCCCGGCATGGAGCTGAGCCTGTTCTCGCGCGACACCATTGCGATGGGCACGGCCGTGGCCCTCAGCCATGACGTCTTCGATGCGGCCTTGCTGCTGGGCATCTGCGACAAGATCGTGCCAGGCCTGCTGATCGGCGCGCTGCATTTCGGCCATCTGCCCTGCGTGTTCGTGCCGGCCGGTCCGATGGGCAGCGGCCTGTCGAATGGCGAGAAGGCCAAGGTGCGCGAGCTCTATGCGCAGGGCAAGGTCGGCCGCGAGGAGCTGCTGGCAGCCGAGTCGGCCGCCTATCACGGCGCCGGCACCTGCACCTTCTATGGCACGGCCAACAGCAATCAGATGCTGCTGGAGGCGATGGGCCTGCATGTGCCAGGCGCCGCCTTTGTCCATCCGGCCGAAACGCTGCGCGACGAACTGACGCGCAGCGCCGTCGCTAGCGCGCTGGCTATCACCGCCAAGGCGCGCTACACGCCGATCGGCCACCTGGTCGACGAGCGCAGCATCGTCAACGCGATGCTGGCCTTGTTGGCCACCGGCGGTTCCACCAACCACCTGATCCATTGGGTGGCAGTGGCGCGCTCGGCCGGCATCCTGATCGACTGGAGCGACTTCTCGGAGCTGTCTGCTGTCACGCCGCTGCTGGCACGCGTCTATCCGAATGGCAGCGCAGATGTGAACCAGTTCCAGGCGCGCGCCGGCGTCTGTGATCCGCGAGCTGCTGGACGCCGGCCTGATGCATGAAGACGTCAGCACGATCAGCGGCGCTTCGCTGCGTGAGCAGACCCGTCTGCCGACGCTGAGTGCATCGGGCGGCGTCGAATGGGCTGCGCTGCCCAAGGAAAGTGGCGACGAGAGCGTGGTGCGCCCGGCGGCGCGGCCTTTCAGCCCCAGCGGCGGCTTGAAGTTGCTGCAGGGCAATCTGGGCCGGGCCGTCATCAAGGTCTCCGCCGTGCCGGAGGACAGGCATGTGGTGGAGGCGCCGGCCCGCATCTTCACCACGCAGGAAGCGATGCTGGCCGCCTTCGACGCCAGCGAGTTGGAACGCGATGTGGTGGTGGTGCTGCGCTTCCAGGGCCCGCAAGCCAACGGCATGCCTGAGCTGCACAAGCTGACGCCGCCGCTGGCGGTGTTGCAGGGGCGCGGCTTCAAGGTGGCCCTGGTCACCGACGGGCGCATGAGCGGCGCCTCCGGCAAGGTGCCGGCCGCCATCCATGTCTCGCCCGAGGCGCTGGCCGGTGGCCCCTTGGCGCGTTTGCGCGATGGTGACCTGGTGCGTCTCGATGCGATCACGGGCAGCCTGCAGGCGCTGGTTGACGAGGCCGAGTGGGCTGCACGCGCGCTGGCCGAGATTGAGCCCTTGCAAGCTGAAGACAATGCCCACGGTCTAGGCCGCGAACTGTTTGCCGGCATGCGTCGCAACGTCAGCAGCGCCGAGCAGGGCGCCATCAGCTGGCTGTGAGCTGCCCATCACCCTTGCCAAGAAGGACGACTCCCCATGCCGATTGAAACCGCCTCGCTGGCCGCCCATGGCCCGGTGATTCCCGTGATCGTGATCCAGCGGCTTGAAGACGCCGTGCCGATGGCCGAAGCCTTGCTTGCCGGTGGCGTCAAGGTGCTCGAGGTGACCTTGCGCACGCCGGTTGCGCTGGCGGCCATGGAAGCGATTGCGCGCGCCGTGCCGCAGGCCATCGTCGGTGCCGGCACCTTGCGCACGGTCGATGATGTGCGAGCGGCGCGCGATGCCGGCTGCCAGTTCGGCGTCAGCCCCGGCTTCACCGAAAGCCTGGCTGAAGCCTGCGCTGTGCATGGCCTGCCGCTGCTGCCGGGCGTCTCGACTGCCAGCGAGGTGATGCAGGCCAATGACGCCGGCTATCGTTTCCTGAAACTGTTTCCGGCGGTGGCGGTGGGCGGCGTCCAGCTGCTCAAGGCCCTGGCCGGCCCGTTTGCCGATGTCAGCTTTTGCCCCACCGGCGGCATCACGCCCGACAACGCGGCGCAGTTTCTGGCGCTGCCGAATGTGCGCGTCTGCGGCGGCTCCTGGCTGACGCCGGCTGATGCGATCGAGCAGGGTGACTGGGCGCGCATCACCGAGCTGGCACGGGCCTGCACCGCCTTGCGCGCCTGAGACGGCTCAGGCCTGCTGCCGTGCGCGGCGGCGCAGCTCGATGGCGTCGGTCTGCTTCAGCGCGCTGCGCTCATTGCGCTCCAGCTTGAACAGCGACACGGCAGCGCTGACTTCAGAAGCCTGCTCACCGAGTCGTCCGGCGGCATGGGCCAGTTGCTCGACCAGGGCGGCGTTCTGTTGCGTGATGCCCTCGATCTGCTGCACCGCGAGGTAGACCTGCGAGATGCCGCCGAGCTGCTCGCGCGCCGCGGTGTCGATGCTGCCGATCAGCTGCCTGAAGCTGGCCACCGAACTCAAGGTGTCGTCGATGCTCGCACGTGCCGCCGTGGTCTGACGGGCGCCGGCTTCGACCTGTTCGCTGGATTGCTGGATCAGCTGCTTGATTTCCTTGGCCGCGGTCGAACTGCGCTGTGCCAGCGCGCGCACCTCGGCGGCCACCACGGCAAAGCCGCGGCCATGTTCGCCCGCCCGCGCCGACTCGACGGCCGCATTCAGGGCCAGGATATTGGTCTGGAAGGCGATGCTCTCGATCAGCTGGATGATGTCGGCGATGCGCTGCGACGAGCTCGAGATTGCGCCCATGGTGCCTGTCACCGTGTGGACCACATCCGCACTGCGCCGCGAGACCTGGCCCAGCTCGCCGGCGACGGCGTTGGCCTCGCTGGCGGAATCGGACGTCAGCTTCACCGTCGCGCTGATCTGCTGCATGCTGGCCGCCGTTTCCTCCAGGCTCGCCGCCTGCGCGTGGGTACGCTGGGCCAGATCGGCATTGCCCTGGGCAATGTCCTGGCTGGCGGCATTCATGCGCGCCAGCTCGGCGCGCGTGTCCGACACCAGTGCGCGCATATTGACGGCCAGCTGGGCCAGCGCTGTCGCGAGGCGGCCGCCACCGTCCGGCCGGTGGGACATGTCGAGATCGGCACTGAGGTCGCCGGCAGCAAGCTGATTGGCGTACTCGATCACGGCCCGGTAGCCCGCGCTGTGGCGTCGATGCGCTAGCGCTGCAGCGAAGGCGGCCAAGCCCGCGATGCCCAAAGCAGCCCACGCGGTGCCCAGCCCCGTGCCCGCAGCGCCCGCCAGGCCCATCAGTGCGTAGCCCGGCCAGTAGGACAGCCAGGGCAAGCCGCGGCGGCAGCGTTGCAGCCATCCCTTGATGCCGGTCTGCAGCAGCTGTCCCTCGCTGAGGCGCAGCGCCAGCTGGCCTTGGCGGGCTTGCTCGCGCATGCGCGCATACAAGGCTTCGCTGGCCTGGATCTGCTCGCGGCTCGCCTCGGAGCGCACCGACAGATAGGCCTGCACCTGACCCGCCGCCATCAGCGGGGTGACATTGGCGCGCACCCAGTAGTGATCGCCGTTCTTGCGGCGGTTCTTCACGATGCCCGACCAGGGCTTGCCGGCCTGCACCGTGGCCCAGAGGTCGCGGAAGGCTTCCTCGGGCATGTCCGGGTGGCGGACCAGGTTGTGGGGCTGGCCCAGCAACTCATCCCGGCTGAAACCGCTCACCTCGACGAAGGCCGCGTTGCAATGCAGGATGCGGCCCTTCAGATCGGTGGTGGAGACCAGGTTCTTGCCGCTGGGGAAGGGGTGTTCGACTTGTGAAACGGGCAGGTTCGTGCGCATCTGGGATCGGCCGATCGGCCGCCCAGTCGGTGCGCGGCACCGAGGAGGAATCGACGAAAGGCAAAGCCGCCGATACTAGAGGTTCTGAGCCATGAACAGGGGACAAAACCCCCGCCACACGTGCTCTACCTCACACCTGGCTGCAGATTGATGTCGACCAGCACGGGGGCATGGTCGCTGGGCCGCTCGTTCTTGCGCGGCAGCTTGTCGATGCTGCAGGACGCGACGGCGCCGCGCAGCGCTTCGCTGACCAGGATGTGGTCGATGCGCAGGCCCTGGTTCTTGCGAAAGGCCAGATTGCGGTAGTCCCACCAGCTCCAGCTCTTGGGCGCCTGCTCGAACAGCCGGAAGGCATCCACCAGACCCAGATCCTGCAGGCCGCGGAAATGGGCGCGCTCTTCGTCGGTGCAGTGGATCTGCCCGGCCCAGGCCACCGGATCGTAGACGTCGCGGTCCTCGGGGGCGATGTTGAAGTCACCCATCAGCACCAGCTGCGGATGCCGCTGCAATTCCTCGCGCAGCCAGCCGCGCAGGGCGTCGAGCCATCCCATCTTGTAGGCGAACTTGTCGCTGCCCGGCGCCTGGCCATTCGGAAAATAGGCGCCCACGCAGCGCACGCCGCCGACCGTGGCCGCGATCACTCGTGCCTGCTCATCGGCGAAGCCGGGGATGTTCTTGACCACATCCTGGGCCGGCAAGCGGCTCAGCAGGGCCACGCCGTTGTAGGTCTTCTGGCCGAACCACTGCACCTGATAGCCCGCCGCGCCGATCTCCAGCGTGGGGAACTTGTCGTCGGTGAGCTTGGTTTCCTGCAGCACCAGCACGTCGACCGGGTTGGCGGCCAGCCAATCGAGCAGCTGGGGCAGGCGTACGGCCAGGGAGTTCACGTTCCAGGTGGCGAATTTCATGCGTTTGTCCAAGCAAGTCTTGCGGGCTCAACAGAGCCGGGCCGTCCGGCGTCCGCCGCCTTCAGCGGCGGCGCTTGTAACTGACGAAGGCGTAGTCCAGCAGCCGACCGTCGGCGCTGCGATGCTGCTGCGGATGCCGGGCTGTCTCCTGGAATCCGGCCGATGACCAATCCGGGAAGAAGCTGTCAGCGTCGAATGCCGCGTCGATTTCGGTCAACTCCAATTGGTCGGCCAGCGGCAGGGCCTGCAGGTAGATCTCGGCGCCACCGATGACAAACACCTGCGCCTCACCAGCGCAGGCCGCCAGTGCGGCTTCCAACGTGTTGAAGACCTCGGCACCATCGAGTTCCAGATCGTGCTGGCGCGACAGCACGATGTTGCGGCGCTGCGGCAAGGGGCGAAAACGCGCCGGGATCGAATCCCAGGTCTTGCGCCCCATGATGACGGTATGCCCCAGCGTCAAGGCCTTGAAGCGGGCCATGTCCTCGGGCAGGCGAATCAGCAGTTCATTGGCCTTGCCGATGGCACGCTGCCGCGCCACGGCGGCGATCAGAACCAGCTCTGTCATGGGGTGTCGTTTCGGTTGAATATGCCGTTCTTCCCGGCGAAGTTTCGACGCCCGCTGCTATGTCGTGCCGCCGGGCAGGGAACGGACCTGGCCGGCTATCAAACCGCCACCGGCGCCTTGATGGCCGGGTGGCACTGGTAGTCCAGCACCTCGAAGTCTTCGAACTGGTAGTCGAAGATCGAGTCTGGACGGCGCTTGATATTCAGCGTCGGGTAGGGGTAGGGCGTACGCGCCAGCTGGGTCTGCACCTGCTCGACGTGGTTGCTGTAGATGTGGCAATCACCGCCGGTCCAGATGAAGTCGCCCACTTCCAGATCGCACTGCTGCGCCAGCATGTGGGTCAGCAGCGCGTAGCTGGCGATGTTGAAGGGCACACCCAGGAAGATGTCGGCGCTGCGCTGGTAGAGCTGGCAGGACAGCCGCCCCTCGGCCACATAGAACTGGAAGAAGGCATGGCAGGGCATCAGCGCCATCTTGTCGAGATCGGCCACGTTCCAGGCGCTGACGATGATGCGTCGGCTGTCGGGGTTGGTCTTGAGCTGCTTCACCACTTCGGCGATCTGGTCGATGTGGCCACCGTCGGGCTTGGGCCAGCTGCGCCACTGCACGCCATAGACCGGACCCAGCTCGCCGTCCGGCCGCGCCCATTCGTCCCAGATCGTGCAGCCGCGCTCCTGCAGCCACTTCACGTTGCTGTCGCCACGCAGGAACCACAGCAACTCCAGGATGATGCTTTTCAGGTGCACCTTCTTGGTGGTGACCAGCGGAAAGCCCTCGCGCAGGTCGAAGCGCATCTGGTGGCCGAACACGCTGGTGGTGCCGGTGCCGGTGCGGTCACCCTTTTGCACGCCATGCTCGAAAACATGGCGCATGAAGTCTTCATACTGGCTGCGGGTGGGGCGGGTGCTCATGGCGGGGGATTCTAGGCCGGGTCGTGCGGACCGTCGGTCCCCGGTTGGCGCTGGGCTGCAAGCCAAGGGTCCGTTGCTGAAGTCCAGATCGCGGGCATTCACGAGATCGGGGAGCGCATGATTTGCATTAGCATGGCCCTGGTGCCCCCCAGCTCGGCTGGGGCGATGATCAGAACCGACAAGCGCTGAACGAATCGAATGATGAACAGACTTCTCTGCCTGTGCGTGGCTGCGGCCATCGCCTCCCTGGCTGCCACCCCCTCGGCCGCTGCGTCGCCCGCAGCTTCGGCGCCTCAGCCGGCGCAGGACAGCGCTGAGGCTCAACCTGCTGCAAGCATCGGCTCGTCGGTCGTGCCGGTCAGGTACGCACGCATGAGCTCGGAAGACGACGGGCAGTGCGAGAAGGCGCCGCTGCCCAGAGTTCCGCCAAACCTGGGTCGAGCGACAGTGTCGCTGATGGCCAGCCTCCAGGTGCAGGACGGCAAGGTGGTGTCGGTCGAGATCCGCGACATCCGCGGCGCCTCCGATCGTCGGCAGGTGCGAACCGTGGTGCCGTATACGGTGGAGACCTTGCGGCGCTGGGTTTGCGCAGGCAGCAAGACCGTGCACCGGACCTTTGTGTTTGATCTTGAGTAGCGCCTGCCCGCCGTCGGCAACCAAGACTTCAGCGCCCGAAATGACTAGACCGCGTCCCATCTGCACCCGCTGACGAACACGGTGCGCCATGCCGCCGAGGCGGCCAGCATGGCCGACCCACTGTCTGTGGCTGCCGCGCAGGACGCGCGGCGCGGCGGCGCAAAATGGCGCCCCATGAGCATCACCCCGAGCAACACGCGCTTGCAGCAGGAACTGCAGCGCCTTTATGGCAGCAACGACACGGCCCTGGCGCCACCGGCCCGCGCCGCCGTGCTGGAGCTGGACCGGCCGGCGACTGGAGCGCGCTGGGCGCCGTCTGGCGCGGCGTGCAGGCGATCTGGGTCTGCCAGCGCCGGCGATCGCCGTCACCGGCAGCGACGGCTTTCAACTCTGGTTTGCGCTTGCCGAGGACAGCCTGGCCGCTGAGGCCGGGCAGCTGCTGCAGGCCCTGTGCCGCGTCTACCTGCCTGGGCTGAAACCCGCCACGCGGCTGCGCCTGTGGTCGGCCGCCATGGACGGCGCGGCGCCCAGCCTGCCGCCGCAGCGGGCCGGTGCCGAGCAGTGGTCAGCCTTTGTGGCGCCTGATCTCGCACCGGTCTTCAGCGACGAGCCGTGGCTGGATACCGAGCCTGGCCCCGAGGCGCAAGCGGAGGTGTTGAGCCGCCTGGCCTGCATCGGCGCAGCCCCGCTGCGGGCCGCACTCCTGCAACTGCAGGGCCCGCGAGATGCTGCCCCGCCAGTGCCCTTGCCAGCGGCCCCAGCGGGCGCCAGCGACGCGGATGACGAGCCTCGCCGCTTCCTGCTGCGCGTGATGAAGGACGAGACCGTGGCCATGGCGCTGCGCATCGAGGCCGCCAAGGCCTTGCTTCAGGCTCCGCGCTGAGCCCTTGGCCAGGCCCATCTCGCAAGATCGGGCCTGTGGGTCGGCAAGCCGATGAGCCGGGCGTTGGTCTGCTAGCCCGCCTCAAACTGCATTGCCGCCAGCCTTGCATACAGCCCGCCGCGCGCCACCAGTTCGGTGTGGGTGCCGGTCTCGACGATGCGGCCCTGGTCCATCACGACGATGCGGTCGGCGCGCTGCACGGTGGAGAGCCGGTGCGCGATGACCAGGCTGCTGCGGCCTTGCATCGCATGCTCCAGTGCGGCCTGCACCATGCGTTCGCTTTCGGCGTCGAGCGCGCTGGTGGCTTCGTCCAGCAGCAGCAGCGGCGGGTTCTTCAGGATGGCGCGGGCAATCGCGATGCGCTGGCGCTGGCCGCCGGACAGACGAACGCCGCGCTCGCCCAGAAAGGTCTGGTAGCCCTGCGGCAGCTGCATCAGAAAGTCGTGCGCAAAGGCGGCCTTGGCGGCGGCGATGACTTCTTCATCGCTGGCCTCGGGCCGTCCGTAGCGGATGTTCTCCATCGCATCGGCCGAGAACACCACGCTGTCCTGCGGCACCAGCGCGATGGCGTGGCGCAGTGATTGCAGCGAGAGCTGGCGCAGCGGCTGACCATTGAGCTGGATGCTGCCGGACTGCGCGTCATAGAAGCGCAGCAGCAGCTGGAACACCGTGCTCTTGCCCGCGCCGCTCGGGCCCACCAGGGCCACGGTCTCGCCGGGTGCCACGGTGAGGTTGAAGTCGCTCAGCGCCGCCTGATCTGGGCGCGAGGGGTAATGGAAGCGCAGGCCCTCGATCTGCACCGAGGCGCCATGCGGCAGCGCCGGCAGCGCCACGGCGTCCGGCGCCCCGGCCACGGGTGAGCGCGTCTCCAGCAACTCCATCAGCCGCTCAGTCGCGCCGGCAGCACGCAGCACATCGCCCCAGACCTCGGCCAGCACGGCCACGCTGCTGACCAGCAGGATCACATACACCACGGTCTGCCCCAGGTGGCCGGCGCTGATCTGGCCGGCAATCACCGCCTGCGTGCCCTGGTACAGGCCCCACAGCAGCGCACCGAAGGTGGCGGTGATGACGAAGGCCACCAGGCCCGAGCGCACGCGGGTGCGGCGCTTGGCGGTGTCGAAGGCGCTCTCGGTCGCCAGGCTGAAGCGGCGCGTCTCGGCCGCTTCCTGGGTGTAGCTCTGCACCACGCTGACGGCGTTCAGCACCTCGGCCGCAATCGCGCTAGTGTCGGCCACCCGGTCCTGGCTGGCGCGGCTGAGCTTGCGCACGCGCCGGCCGAAGGCCAGGGTCGGCAGCACCACCAGCACCAGGATGCCCAGCACCTGCACCATCACCACCGGATTGGTGGCGATCAGCATGACCAAGGCGCCGATGCCCATCACCGTGTTGCGCAAGCCCATCGACAGGCTGGAGCCGACCACCGTCTGCACCACGGTGGTGTCGGTGGTGATGCGGCTCAGCACTTCACCCGTTTGCGTGGTCTCGAAGAACTCCGGGCTTTGGCGCAGCACATGCGCATAGACGGCGTTGCGCAGATCGGCGGTGACGCGCTCGCCCAGCCAGGTGACGACATAGAAGCGCGCAGCCGAGAACAGGCCGAGCGCCGCGCCGACGCCGAACAGCGCCAGAAAATGCTCGCGCAGCGCCATCACCCGCTCGCCCGGCTCGGCCGCGACAAGCCCCTGGTCGATCAGGGTCTTCAACGCCAACGGGAACACCAGCGTGGTCAGCGCTGCCAGCACCAGGAACAGGCCGGCCAGCGCGATGCGCGCACGGTAGGGCTTGAGGAAAGGCAGCAGGCCGCTCAGTGAGCGCGGGTCGGCGCGGCGGGCCGAGGCTGGGGAAGAGTCGTCAGCGCTGGGATTCATCGGGCTCAGTGTAGGCGCTGTGCGTGAAATGGACGGCGCTCGCCGCGCGCTGTCAAGCCGCTGTGCAGGGGGCAGCTTGTCCACGCTCCGCTGTGCTTGAATAGCCGCTTTGGTGCTCACGCGAAACGATGCAGCAATTCGACGAAATCGATCAGCCGGTCTGGCTGCCGACGCTCGACCACTGGGCTCAGCGCCTGGGTTTGCTGCGCTCGCTACTGCTGCTCACCGTGGTCGGCTGGCTGGGGGCTCTGCTGTGCTCCTGGCTGGCGATCCGCGTGCTGGGGCAGGGCAGTTTCCTGATTGCGGCCGTCATCGCCAGCGCCTGCTCGATCAGCTTGAGTCTGCTGTTCGGCTATCTGCTGCTGGGGCTGGTGCGCTATCAGCACAGCACGCAGGCCCGGTTGGCGCGGCGCGCCCACCAGGATGGCCTGACCGGCGCCTACAACCGGCGCTACTTCTTCGATCTGGCCGAGCGTGAGCTGGCGCGGGCGCAGCGCTATGAGATGAGTTGCGCGCTGCTGCTGCTCGATGTGGATCATTTCAAGCAGGTCAATGAGCGCTGCGGTCCCATCTGCGGCGACCAAGTCTTGTGCGAGATCTGCGATGCCTGCACCGAAACCTTGCGCCAGGGCGACGTGCTGGCCCGCGTCGGCGGCGAGGCCTTCGCGGTGTTCCTGCCGCACACCGATCCGCTGGGCGCACTGGACGTGGCCGAGCGGCTGCGTGAGCGCATCGCCAGGCTGGGTTTTCATTGGCGCGGGCAGCCGGTGCCGGTCAGCGCCAGCATCGGCGTGGCGTCATTGCGCAATGAGCACCTCTCGCTGGAGCAACTGCTGAATGACGCCGACCGCGCGTTGGCCAACGCCAAGGCCCAGGGCCGCAACTGCGTGCGCGCCGGCGACGGCGGCGTCGGCGGGCGTTCCAGTTTCGTCAGCCGTTGAAGCTGGCTGCGGCGCTCAGAGCGCCATCGGCTGGCGGTAGCCCGTCATTTCCAGATAGCCGCGGCCGATCAGCGCGCCACTGCGCTCATCCCTCAGCTCGGAGGCGCCTTCCCAATACAGCATGCCGCTGCTGAGGCGCGCATCGACCTCCTGCGCATCGGCCAGCGCGCGCAGGCGCAAGAGGCCCAGTGGCGTGGCGAGCTGCCATTCCACCGGGTATTCGGCCTGGCTCAGCGCGCTGCGCCAGCGGCGCAGCGGCGTGAAGCTCAAGTCCTGCGACGACAAGTTGCGCAGCCGGCCCTGGGTATCGCGCCAGCTGCCGCCGGCCCACAGCGTGCTGCCATCGGCGCGGCGCATGCGGAAGGCGGTCAGCGCGCCGCCGTCCAGCAGATTGATACCCAGCCAGTCCCAGCCGACGGCGCCGGGTGGCATCAGGCTGTCGCTCCATTCGTGATCGAGCCAGGCGCTGGCTTGCAGTGTGCGCGGCTGGCCATCAAGCTTCAGCCGGGCCGGGCCGCGCAGCTGGGTCTGGCTGTAGTAGTGGCTGGCATGCGTCTCGTCCGGGCCCTTGCGCGAGAAACCGGCATCGCCTTGCAGCAGGGGCGCCAGCGCGCTGCTCAGTTCTAGCGACAGATCGAAACCCGGCCCGGTGAGCTGGGCCAGATAGCGGCTGGCGTCCGGGGCGCCTGAGCGCTGCAGCCGCCAATCGCGCAGTTGCAGCGCGCAATCGCTGTCGCTGAACTGCGCACCGGCGCCGACGCGCGCCAGGCGTTGGTCATGGCGCAGCACCGCTTGTCCTCGTTCAGGCTGCAGGACGCTCAGCGCCACATGGCCCAGCAGCAGCTGGCGCGGCGACAGCCGGCTGGCATGGGTCTGCACGGCGGCGTCACGGTTGCGCAGCCTGAAGAAGGTCAGCTGGAAGCCGAAGCGCGGTGTGTCCGATGCCGTGCCTTCACTCAGCAGGCCGGTCAGGTACCACCATTCCAGCCCGGTGTCGGCATGCGCGCCGAAGTCGCGCGGGAAGCGCAGCGCACGGCGGCTGATGCCTTGTGGCGGCTCGGTAGCCGGCAGGGCCATGGTTGGCACCAGCATCAGGGCTGCCGTCAGTGTGCGTCTGGCTATCGGCATCACCAGTCCTCCCGCACCGAGCGCACCTCATCGTCGCGGCCCATCTGCCGCCCCACCAGCGCAGCGGTCAGCAGCGCGGCCAGCAGCACGGCAGCCATCAGCAGGGCCAGGCGTGCCAGCGGCAGGCTCAGTTCCATGCTCCAGTGAAAGCTCTGCGGATTGACCACATAGACCAAGACGCCGCTGATCAGCAGGCCCAGGCCCAGACCGGCCAGCGCGCCGGCGCTGGTGTAGAGCGCGGTTTCGCCAAGCAGCAGGCGCAGCAGCTCGCCGCGGCTGAGGCCCAGATGGCGCAGCAGGCCGATCTCGCGCCGCCGTGCCAGCAGCTGGGCCGACAGGCTGGCGGCCACGCCCACCAGGCCCAACCCGAGCGCAATCGCCTGCAGCCAGTAGGTGACGGCAAAGCTGCGGTCGAAGACGCGCAATGAAATCGCCAGCAGCTCGGCACTGGCTGCGAACTCCAGCGCATCACTGCCGGCCAGTGCGCGCACGCGCTGCTGCAGCTGCTCCTGGGTGACGCCCGGTGGCAGCCACAGATAGAGCTCGGTGATCTGGCGGTCGCCGGTGAGGCGCTGGTAATCGCTCAGCGACATCTGCAGCGCGCCGCTCTGGCGGGCGTAGTCGCGCCAAACGCCGCGCACAAAGGCCTGAACCTGCAGCGCTGGGGCGGCGGCGCCGCTTTGGCCGGCCAGGGTCAGCGTCAATGGCATGCCGGGTTGCAGGCGCAGTTGGTCGCGCATCGCCTCGTTGATGTAGACCGGCAGCCAATCAGCCGCAGGTGCCGGCGCCAAATGCCCGACCAGGGGCAAGGCGTCCTCCTGCGCGATGTCTCGGGCGATCAGCGCCACCTTCTCATCGCCGATCTGCGCGCTGCGGCTGCGCTGCGGCGTCAGTGCCTGAGCGGCGGACTGCTGGCGCAAGGCATCCAGCAGCGCGGCAGGCAGCGGCGAGGACTGGCCATCTGGCTCGCGCAGCGCGCTGCGCACATAGAGATCGGCCGGCAGCACCTGGCGCAGCCATTGCTGCAGCGAATCGCGGAAACTGCTGACCATCACCAGCATGGCCACCGACAAGGCCAGCGCCACCAGCACGCCGGCGATCATCTGCGCCGCTTCGCCGGCCTGGTCTTGCGCGCGTCGGCTCAATAGCAGGCGCAGCGGCGCCTGCTGGCCGGGGATCAGCCGCAACAAGCTGCGCACCAGGGGCGGCACTGCCAGCAGCCCGGCCACCAGCAGACACAACATGCCCAAGTAAGCGGCAATCGGCAGATCGAACAGCGGCGGCATGAAGGCCAGCAAGGCGCCCAGCAGCAGCAGGGCTGGCGCCAGCCACGCGGGCGCACGGGGCTGGGCTTCATTGCCCAGTCCCTTCAGCACCTGCGCCGGCGCGATGCGGCCAGCCAACCTGGCCGGCAGCCAGGCGCTGGCCAGCGCCACCAGGAAGCCCAGCAGGCCGAACAGCAGCAGGCCGCCGGGCTCCAGCTGCAGACGCGGCGTGGCGCCGGCCAACAGGCCACTGCCCAGATCGCCGCCCAGCAGACGCAGACCCAGCGCGGCAAGACCTGCTCCCAGCGCCAGCCCCAGCGCCGAGCCCAGCAGGCCCAGCAGCGCAGCCTCGGCCAGCACCAGGGCCTGGCGCTCGCGTGCGCCCAGGCCCAGCACGCCCAGCAAGGCCAGCTGCGGCAGACGGCGTGTGACGCCGAGCGAGATCACAGCGAACACCAGAAAGCTGCCGCTGAACAAGGCCATCAGCGACAGCACGCCCAGGTTGACGCGGTAGGCCCGCGTCATCTCGCTCATGCGGTCGGCGCCCTGGGCCGGGGCCGTGGCCCGCAGCGCGGCCGTCAGGGTGGCGCGCCAACGCTCGGCGTCCACACCGGGCTGCAGGCGGATGTCGATGCGGTCCAGCCGGCCGAGCTTGCCGAACAAGGCCTGGGCTGCGGCCACGTCGATCACGGCCAGCGCCGGCCCGGGGGCGGCCACGCGTCCGGCCAGGCGCAGCTTGGCGCTGCGCGGCTCGCCATTGACGGCCCAGTTCAGCGTCAGAGACTCGGGGCGCGGTTTGGGCAGGGCGGCCAAGGCGGCGTCGTTCAGGAAGACGGACTCGGGTGAGAGCAGGGCCATCAGCGCAGCGCTGCCTGAGACGGATGTGCTGGGCGCCGCGAAGGGCTGCGGCATCAGTTCAGGGGCGAGCACGGCCGCCTGCAAGGCGTCGAGGCCTTGCACCGCCAGGCGCGGCAGGCCTTGCGCACTGGCCTGGGCTTCGATGCGCGGTGCGGCTTGGGCCACTTGCGGGTCGGCCAGCAGATTGGCCAAGGCCGACTCGGGCAGGGCGGTCGCCCGGCCGCGCAACACCAGATCGGGTGTGCCGGCCAGGGCGCGGGCGCTGGCGCTGAACTCGGCCAGGGCCGAGGCATTGAGCAGGTGCACCGCATAGGCCAGCGCCACACCCAGCGCGATCGCCATCAAGGCCAGTAGCTGGCGGCCCCACTGGGCCTTCAGCATCGGCCAGGACAGGCTGCGCAACCAGCCTGCTAGCGCGGTGAGGAAGGCGACCATGGCAGCATGCCGTCGGGGCTCATCAGCAGGCAGCGGTCGGCTCCGGCCGCTGCGCGCTCGGAGTGCGTCACCAGCAGGCAGGCCGCGCCTTGTTCGCGGCACTGTGTCTGCAGCAGCGCCAGCACCGCGTCGGCATGGCGGGCGTCGAGGTTGCCGGTGGGCTCATCGGCCAGCACCAGCGCCGGCTTGTGCACCAGCGCACGCGCCACCGCCACGCGCTGCAGCTGCCCGCCGGAAAGCTGGCGCGGCATGCGCTGGGCCAGCGCCACCAATCCGACGGCTTCCAGCATCTGCTGCACACGTGCGGCGTCGGGCCGCTGCAGCAGCGTCAGCGGCAGGCCGACGTTCTCGGCCACGTTCAGATGCGGCAGCAGATGAAAAGCCTGGAACACAAAGCCCAGCGCGCGC
>JACDQM010000059.1 GCA_015657635.1 Roseateles sp. | reverse complement strand
GACGGTGCGGTCGCCCAACAAGGAAACGCTGGCGGATGAGCTGCTGATGGCCGCGGTGGGTTTGGGGGACCGACGAGCATTGGAGAGCGTCGCACTGTTTGCCGGTGAGCGGCTCTACGCCGATGCGGTGCAGTGGCGCGCCACCAAATCGCAGTGGCAGAACTGGACCGCCGCGCCGGACGTGTGTCAGCGCCGCCGGTTGAGTGGGACAGCGAAGGCGTGCGCTGGCGCACGCTGACGGCGCACGAGCAGCTGCTGCACAAGCACCCGGGGTTTTCTGCGGAGGATGAGGCCAAGGCGGCTGCCTTGTCCAAGGCGATTGTGGAGCGCTTCCAGGCCGCCCGGCGGCCCTGATGAGGCCGCGCCAGCTGTACCGGCCGGCGCCCGGCCCTGCTCAGCGCGCTGGCCGTGTCTCTTGCATGCGCACCCAGCGCAGCTCGATCGCATCGCTGGGCCACTGCACCGCGCTGACCTTCTTGCTCATCGCCCAGTTCAGTGTGCGGCGGTACAGCGGGATGTAGGGCAGGTCTTCAGCAGCCAGGCGCAGCACGGTGGTGACCATCGCGCGGCGGCGGGTCAGGTCGGGCTCGGTGCGGATCTGGTCGATCAGCACGTCCAGCTTCGGGTTGCTGTAGCGCCCGGCGTTGAAGGTGCCCAGGCCGCTGCGGTCATAGCTGCGCAGCAGCGCGTTCAGCGAGGACCAGGCATCTGGCGTCGGCGTCCAGCCGTATTCGACAAAGCTGGCCGTGCCCTGGCTGAGCTTGGGAAAGAACTGGTTGGTCGGGCTGCTGCGCAGCGTGGTCTTGATGCCGACCTGGGTCAGCATCGCGCTCATCGCCTGGCAGGTGTTCTCGCGCCAGGCCACGTTGACGCAGTCCAGCGTTACGCTGAAGCCGTTCGGATAGCCGGCCTCGGCCAGCAACGCGCGCGCCTTGGCCGGGTCGTAGGGCAGGCGCCGGTCCAGCTCGGCCGGGCTGCCGTCTACCAGGGTCGACAGGAAGGCGCCGGTGGGCGTGCCCTGGCCGCGCAGCACCTTGTCGATGATGAGCGGCATATTGATCGCGTGATAGACGGCGCGGCGCACGCGCAGGTCCTTGAAGGGGTTCTTGCCCTTCACATCGCTGAATTCCAGCTCCTCGCGTGCGTGGTCGAAGGTCAGGTATTGCTGGCCGATGTCGGGCATCTGCAGCAGCGTGATGCGCGGGTCGGCCTTGAGCCGGTTGACATCCTGGAAGGGCGGGTCCAGCACCAGGTCCACCTCGCCCGAGGCCAGCGCCGCCAGCCGGGTCGCGTCGCTCTTGATCGGCACGAAGCGCACCTCTTGCAGATTGCCGTGGCGCTTGGCATCGGCCCAGCCCCACCAGCTGGCATGGCGCTTGAGCTGCAGCGCCACGTCGGGCTGGTAGCTGTCCAGCCGGAAGGGGCCGGTGCCCATCGCATTGCGCACCGTGTAGGTTTCCTGCTTGCCGTTGAAGTCCTGCGCGCGCGTCACGCCATGGCGCTCGCTCCAGGCCTTGCTCATCATGCCGATGAGGGGCAGCTTCTCGGGCAGCACCGCATCGGGCGCTTCCAGCTGGATCTCGATCGTGCGTTCATCGATCTTCTTGACCGCCTTCACGCCTTTGAGCTGGAAGGCGCGCTGCGAGGGCGGGGCCAGCGTGCGCTCCAGCGAGAACACCGCGTCGTCGGCGGTGAAGGGGCTGCCGTCATGGAACTTGACGCCCTGGCGCAGCGTGAAACGCCAGCTGGTGGGGCTGTTCATCTGCCAGGCGGTGGCCAGCGCGGGTTCGAGCTTGTACTTCTCGTCGCGGCCGACCAGGGATTCATAGACCTGGAACGCCACCCGGCTGTGATACAGCAGGGCCAGCGCATGCGGGTCCATCGTCTGCGGGTCGAAGGCGCTGGCGATGCGCAGGGTCTGGGCTTGGGCTGCCGGCAGGGCCAGCAGCGCGCCGGCGGCGGCCAGCATGAGGCTCAGGCGCCGCAGCGTGCGAACACATGAGGCAGGGGCAGCAGCAGCAACAGGCATGGCCGACTCCGGGCAGCGAGGGGTGGGCGCAGTGTAGGGAGGCGCCGCTGTGGCGGGGTCGGGTCTTGCCCGGGGGCGCGGTATCAGCGGGGTATCAGCGGCCGCGCAGCAGCTGCAGCGCATGCGGCAGCGATTGCGCCTGTGGCACCCAGTGGTCCAGCAGCGCACCCAGCAGCACACCGCACAGCAGCATCGCCAGCGCGGCCTTCCAGGTGTGGCCGAAGGCATGCTTGAGCCAGCCTTCGCGGCGGCGGCGCCAGGCAAATCCGCCGGCCAGACCGGCCAGCGCCACCTCCAGCACCACGGCCATCAGCACATCCACGCCGAACAGCGCGAACACGCCCAGGCCCAGCAGCGTCATCAGCAGCGCGCCGATGGCCAGCACCACCAGCAGCGGCACGATCACCACCGCGCCTTCATCGGCGCCATCCAGCGCCTTGGCGCCGATCTTCAAGGTCTGGCCGGCCACTTCGGTGGCTATCTCGCCTGCGCCTTCGCCGGCATCGGCAAAGCTGGCGGTGGCGCCGCCGCCGCCGAAGTCGCCACCACCACCCGCCTCGAAGCGCGGCACCGCGCTGCCGCCGCGCGGCAGTGGCAGATCCGGCAGCAGCTCCAGCGCATCCACGGCATCCGGGCCCGCGTCTTCGTCATCGCCCAGCAGATAGCCGGCCCACAGGCGCAGCAGGCCCAGGTAGATCAGATAGGCCAGCGGCAGCGCCAGTGCATAGCGCAGCGCCAGCGACTCGATGCCGGCCAGGCGCAGCAGCAGGCCGGTGCCCATCAGGCCCAGCAGCGTCAGCAAGGCGATCAGCAGCACATGCAGGCGCAGCCAGCGCTGCTGCTGCAGGCGGGCGCGGGTTTGCTCGACGAAGGCACGCTCATGGCGAGCCAGCGAGGCTGGCGATGTGTTGCGCATGACGGTCCACTCCCTGGATCTCGTTTGTTGATGAAGAGGCGTATCGTCAGCGGCGCCCTGCGCACGACTGTACTGCCGCGGTCCGCCCCTGCGGCCGCGGCCGTGCTACAACCCCCGCTCGCGCCGCCGCTGTCGGGCGGGCGCCTGGAGTGCATATCTCATGGAATTCTCTGTCTGGCTGGCGTTCTTTGCAGCGTCCTGGGCCATCAGCCTGTCGCCCGGCGCTGGCGCCATCGCGGCGATGAGCTCGGGCCTGAACCACGGCTTCCGCCGCGGCTACTTCACCACCTTCGGCCTGGTGCTGGGCATCCTGACCCAGATCCTGCTGGTCGGCCTGGGCCTGGGCGCGCTGATCGCCACCTCTTCGCTGGGCTTTGCCATCATCAAGTGGGCCGGCGTGGCCTATCTGGTGTGGCTGGGCGTGCAGCAGTGGCGTGCGCCGGCCAAGCCCATGCTGGCCTCCAATCTGGATGCCAGCCTGGTGACGCGGCGCCAGCTGGTGCTGCGCGGCTGGGTGATCAATGCGCTCAATCCCAAGGGCACGGTCTTCATCCTGGCCGTGGTGCCGCAGTTTCTCGACCTCAAGCAAAGCCTGCTGACGCAATACATGGTGATCGGCGCCACGCTGTGCTTCACCGATCTGGTGGTGATGGCCGGCTACACCGCGCTGGCCGCGCGCGTGCTGAGCGCGCTGCGCTCCGAGCGCCAGATCCGCCTGCTGAACC
Organism: Roseateles sp.; assembly: GCA_015657635.1. GTDB lineage: Bacteria > Pseudomonadota > Gammaproteobacteria > Burkholderiales > Burkholderiaceae_C > JACDQM01. The sequence continues at coordinate 6,475 of JACDQM010000059.1, read as the reverse complement.
GCAGCTTCGGCTCGCTCTTTGTCGCCGCCGGCCTGTTGCTGGCCACTTTCAAGCGCGCGGCCTGAGCCCGCTGTTTTTACCGATAGGCGGGCCGCCTGCGGGCGGCCCGATTCTTTGATGCCTTCTGCTTCCCAACAACGCTGGCTGTTCTGGCTGCCCACCCTGATCTGGGCCAGCACCTGGCACGTCATCCTCTACCAGCTCGACAGTGCGGTGCCGGTGCTCAATTCCGTGGCCTGGCGCTTCGCGCTGGCGGCTTTGATGCTGGCCGCCCTGGCGCGCTGGCGCGGTGAGGGGCTGCTGGCGCTGCCGCGCTCGGCCCATGTGCTGATGCTGGCCACCGGCATCGTGCAGTACAGCGGCAACTACTGGTCGGTCTACGAGGCCGAGCGCCACATCCCCACCGGCCTGGTGGCGGTGCTGTTCTCGCTGATGGTGTTCGGCAATGCGCTGTCGGGCCGGCTGTTCTTCGGCCAGTCGGTGACGCGGCGCTTTCTGCTGGCCTCGGCCGGTGCGGTGGCCGGCGTGGCGATGATCTTCTGGCCCGAGATCGCCGCCACCGGCGCGCGCCCGAACGCGCTGCTGGGTCTGGGCCTGGGCCTGCTGGCGGTGCTGTGCGCCTGCATCGGCAATGTGCTGACCTTGACCCTGACCCGGCGCGGCCTTGCGCTGGTGCCCGTGCTGGCCTGGAGCATGGGCTATGGCGCGCTCTTCCTCACGCTGGCCTCGCTCGCCAGCGGCGCCGGGCTGCACTTCGACACGCGGCCCAGCTATCTGCTCTCGCTGCTGTATCTCGCGGTGTTCGGTTCGGTGGTGGCCTTCGTGCTGTATTTCAAGCTGGCCCAGGCGCAAGGCCCGGCACGCGCGGCGCTGACCGGCGTGGTGATCCCGGTCATCGCGCTGCTCATCTCGGCGCTGTTCGAGGGCTGGCAGCCCACGGCGCTGTCGCTCAGCGGCATGGGCCTGAGTCTGGTCAGCCTGTTTGTCGCTACTCGCCCGAGCGCACCCGCCCCCGCCCGGCCTTGACGCCGCTGCGCAGCGACTTGCCTTGCAGGCGGCGCTGCTGCGAGCCATAGGTGGGCTTGGTGGCCTTGCGGGGCTTGGGCGTGTGGGCCACGCTCTGCACCAGTTCCACCAGCCTTTCGATGGCGTCGGCGCGGTTGCGCTCCTGGCTGCGGTGCTCCTGGGCCTTGATGACGATGACACCGTCCGAGCTGATGCGCTGGTCAGACAGTTGCAGCAGGCGTGACTTGATGATGTCCGGCAGGCTGGAGGCGCGGATGTCGAAGCGCAGATGCGCGGCGCTCGAGACCTTGTTGACGTTCTGGCCGCCGGCGCCCTGGGCGCGCACGAAGCTGAAGTCCAGCTCCGCCTCGCTGGGGCGCCAGTCCAGCAGCATCAGGACGCGGCCTCGGGCGCGCGCAGCTGGCGGTAGCGCTGCTCCAGCTCCTGGCGCAGCTCGCGCCGCACCTTGGCGGCCGCCCAGCGGCGCTGCTCGTCGGGCGTGGCGGGCTTGAGCGGCGGCACGGCCACCGGCTTGCCGGCGTCGTCCACCGCCACCATCGTGAAGAAGCAGCTGTTGGCATGGCGCACCACCTGGCTGCGGATGTTCTCGGCGATCACCTTGATGCCGATCTCCATCGAGCTGCTGCCGGTGAAGTTGACCGAGGCCAGCAAGCTGACCAGCTCACCCACATGGATGGGCTGGCGGAACATCACCTGGTCGACCGACAGCGTCACCACATAGCGGCCGGCATAGCGGCTGGCGCAGGCATAGGCGGCCTGGTCGAGCAGCTTCAGGATGGTGCCGCCGTGCACATTGCCCGAGAAGTTGGCCATGTCGGGCGTCATCAGCACCGTCATGCTGAGCTGGTGGGCGGGCAGGTCCATGGCGTGCTCTTGTTTTCCGTGTGTGATCAGTCGACCGTGCTGACCGGCACGCGCCGCGCCAGCGCGCACATCAGCTCGTAGCCGATGGTGCCGGCGGCGCGCGCCACCGCATCGATGGGCAGATGGCGGCCGCGCGGGCCCTGGCCCCACAGCGTCACTTCGCTGCCGAAGCGGGCTTCGGGCAGGGCCGTCAGGTCGACGCTCAGCATGTCCATCGAGACGCGGCCCACCGTGCTCGTCGCCAGGCCGTCCACCAGCACCGGCGTGCCGGTGGGGGCGTGGCGCGGGTAGCCGTCGGCATAACCGCAGGCGACGATGCCGATGCGCATCGGCTTGTCGGCGGTGAAGCTGGAGCCATAGCCCACCGTGTCGCCGGGCTGCAGGTTCTGCGTGGCGATGATCCTGGAGCGCAGCGTCATCGCCGGTCGCAGGTCCCAGTGGGCGTCGTCGTTTTCAGGGAAGTCGGGCGCGCCGCCGTAGCTCATGATGCCGGCGCGCACCCAGTCGCTGCGCACGCGGCTTGCATGGCGCAGCGTCGCCGCGCTGTTGGCCAGGCTGCGTTCGCCGGGCAGGTCGGCGGTCAGTTCGTCGAACAGCGCCAGCTGGTGGGCGATGCCGTCCTGGCCGAAGCGCTGCGCGTCGGCGTCGGAGAAATGCGTCATCAGCGAGATCTCGTCCACCTGGGGCAGGGCGTTGAGCCGGTTCCAGGCGCCGCGGAAGGCGGCCGGCGTGAAACCCAGGCGGTTCATGCCGCTGTTGAGCTTCAGAAAGACGCGGTGCGGCTCGTGCGTCTTGTGCATCGCCAGCCAGTCGATCTGCTGCTCGCAGTGCACCGCATGCCAGAGCTTCAGGCGCGAGCACAGCTCCAGATCGCGCGCCTCGAAGCAGCCTTCCAGCAGCAGGATGGGGCCACGCCAATCGAGCTTGCGCAGGCGCTGCGCCTCGTCCAGGTCCAGCAGCGCGAAGCCGTCGGCGGCGCGCAGGCCTTCGAAAACACGCTCAATGCCATGGCCGTAGGCGTCGGCCTTGACGACGGCCCAGACTTTGGCGTCGGGCGCGCTGTTGCGCGCGCGCGCCAGGTTGTGGGCAAGGGCGGTGGTGTGGATCAGGGCTTCGATCGGACGCGGCATGGTCGGGATTGTGTCATCCGGCCCAGCCCTGATCAGCCGTGCAAGCACTGCATGCTATAAACCCGCCGCAGCTCATGCTGCCCGCTTCGGGTGCAGGTTCAGCCTCAGCCCTTTTCCGTCAACCCGCCGCAGATGAGCCGCAGTACCCCGCAGGGCAGATGAAAAAAGGCTTCTACACCATCATGTCGGCGCAGTTCTTCAGCTCGCTGGCTGATAACGCGCTGTTCGTCGCTGCGGTTGAATTGCTGCGCACCTCGGGTGAACCGGAATGGCAGCGCGCGGCCCTGGTGCCGATGTTCGCGCTGTTCTATGTGCTGCTCGCCCCCTTCGTCGGCGCCTTTGCCGATGCGGTGCCCAAAGGGCGGGTGATGTTCATCTCCAACACCATCAAGGTGGTGGGCTGTTTCCTGATGTTGTTCGGCAGCCATCCGCTCTTGGCCTATGCCATCGTCGGCCTCGGCGCGGCGGCCTACTCGCCGGCCAAGTACGGCATCCTGACCGAACTGCTGCCGCCGTCGCAGCTAGTCAAGGCGAATGGCTGGATCGAAGGGCTGACGATCGGCTCCATCATCCTGGGCGTGCTGCTGGGCGGCCAGCTGGTGGGCGCGCATGTCTCACCCTTCCTGCTGGGCCTGGACCTGCCGATGATTGACACCGGCATCGATACCGCACCCGAGGCAGCGATTGCCAGCCTGGTCGGCCTGTATGTGGTGGCGGCGCTGTTCAATCTGCGCATCCCGCGCACCGATGCCACGCTGCAGCCGATGGACGGTGGCGTGACCGGCCTGGTGCGCGATTTCATGTCCTGCAACTCGCGCCTGTGGCAGGACAAGCTGGGCCAGATCTCGCTGGCCACCACCACATTGTTCTGGGGCGTCTCGGGCAATCTGCGCTACATCGTGCTGGCCTGGGCCGCTGCGGCGCTGGGCTATGGCACCACGCAGGCGTCCAGCCTGGTCGGTGTGGTGGCCATCGGCACCGCGGTCGGCGCGGTGGTGGCCTCGATGTATATGCGGCTGGACAAGGCCACCAGCGTGATCCCGCTGGGCATCGCGATGGGCCTGCTGGTGATCCTGATGAATGTGATCAGCAACGTCTGGGTGGCCGCACCCTTCCTGATCATGCTGGGTGCCATCGGCGGCTTCCTGGTGGTGCCGATGAATGCGCTGCTGCAGCACCGCGGCCACAACCTGATGGGCGCAGGCCGCTCGATCGCCGTGCAGAACTTCAACGAGCAGGCCTGCATTCTGGGCCTGGGCGCGCTCTATGCCGGCCTGACCAAGTTCGGCATGTCGGCCTTTGGCGCGATCAGCATCTTCGGTGTGGTGGTCGCGGGCACCATGTGGCTGATCCAGCGCTGGCACCGCAGCAACTGCGAGCACCACCCGGAGGAGTTGGCGCGCCTGATGAGCCTGGCTCGTTCCGACCACCACTAAGCCGCGCCTGAAGAGTGCCAAGGCCGCTGGCCTTGGCGCCAAGCGCAGGCCGGTTTCAGGACTTCTTCTTGCCGGTGCTGGGCAGCGGGCCGCGCAGCACGGCCTCGATATGCTCGCTCCAGGCCCGGCCGATCTTCAATGAGCCGCTGTGGTTGAGGTGGATCTCGTTGTGCCAGTCGCCGCTGATGCCGGTGCTGCCCGGTGTGGCCAGCGCCAGCGGCACCGCGGTCGAGTCGAACACCTTCAGGCCGGGGAAGTTGACCGGGTCGGCCGCCAGGCTTTTCAGCAGCTGGGCCAGGTGCACCACCATCAGCCGGCTGACGGCGGCCCAGTCGGCGGCGGGAATCGCATAGGCCTTGAAGGCCGGATACAGCCAGGGGCCTGACTCCGGGGCGCCGGCCGGGCGCGGCATCGGCACCGCATAGCAGTGCATGAAGACCGGCTTGCCGCGTGAGGGGCCCTGGTCGCGCAGGCTCAGCAGATGGCTGATATTGCTGCGCAGATAGGCGGCATAGGTCTGCCAGCCCGGCTCCGAGAAGTAGCGCGCCACGCCGGCCGAGGGCGGGCCCCATTCGGTCTGGTGGCGCAGCAGGCGCAGATGCAGCGGGGTCAGGTCTTGCTGATTGGGTGCGGGCGGATGGGCCGGCACCTTGGCAGCGTCGATCAGGTCGTTGCCGCCCACCGACAGCAGCACGCCGTCCCAGACCGGCGCGTCGTCGGCGCTGAGCAGCCGGACGAAATCGGGTGCCGCTTCCAGGTCGACCATATGTTCGAGCGCATCGCTCTGGCCGGCGCAGTTGACTGCCATGACGGGCTGGGCGAACACCAGCTCCTGCAGCAGGTTGGCATGGGCGTTGAGTTTGGCCGCGGCGGTGGAAAACCACGAGTCGCCTTGAGCCAGCAAGCGCCAACGGTAGGTCTCCAGGGAAGGCGCCGAGGCTGACTGCAAGTCTTGCGGCGTGTAGCAGACCAAGTGATTCAAGAGAGAGCCCCCATCAGTGATGCGTGGTTCGATCGAGACTGCTGCAGTCCAGCAGCGCGCGGCTGGCCGATTGGAATGCCAAGTCCGACCATTTCGCCATGCTATAAACCCTGGGCATTGTGAGCCGGCAATGTCACGAGCCGGCGTCAGTTTCTGACGCCTTGTTGCGGCCGGCCAACCTCCCCCATCGACCCCTCTTGCAGGCCGGCATGGCCGGCTTTTTTCCGCGTCCGCCTTCCGTGCCTGGGCGCTGCCCCAGCCCATGGCCTATCTCGCACTTGCCTTCAACGCCCTGGTCTGGGGCCTGTCCTGGTGGCCGTTCCGGCAGTTTCATGCCGCGGGGCTGCATCCCTTGTGGACCACGGCGCTGCTCTACAGCCTGTCGCTGTTGGTGATCGCCATTGGCTCGCGCGGCGCGCTGGCCGAGCTGCGCCGCAGCCCGGGCCTGTGGGTGGTGATGCTGGCGGCCGGCACCAGCAACACCTGCTTCAACTGGGGCGTGGCCACCGGCGATGTGGTGCGGGTGGTGCTGCTGTTCTATCTGATGCCGCTGTGGGCTGTGCTGCTGGCGCGCCTGGTGCTGGGCGAGCAGCTCACCGCGCTGGCCCTGGGCCGCATGGCGCTGGCCTTGGCCGGGGCGGCCACCGTGCTGTGGCCCGAAGGCGGCGGCCTGCCGCTGCCCAGCAGCCTGCCGGACTGGCTGGGCGTGGCCGGCGGCTTTGCCTTTGCCCTCAACAATGTGATGCTGCGGCGCGAGGCGGCGCGGGATGCGTCCGCGCGTGCGCTGGCCATGTTCAGCGGCGGCGCGGTGGTGGCCGGCCTCGCGGCGCTGGCGCTGTCGGGCAGCGGCCTGAGTCCCTGGCCCAGCCTGCCGGGCTGGCTCTGGGCCATCCCGGTGGCCGCGGCGGCGCTGCTGTTCTTCCTCTCCAACCTGTCCCTTCAATATGGGGCAGCGCGGCTGCCGGCCAATGTGACGGCGGTGATCATGCTGATCGAGGTGCCGGCTGCGGCGATCTCGGCGCTGTGGCTGGGCGGGG
>JACDQM010000058.1 GCA_015657635.1 Roseateles sp. | reverse complement strand
CGACGGCGCCGTCTGGCCATGTCGACCATGGACACCATCAAGGCTGTTCGGCGGGCGAGCCGGCCAACTTCCGTGGACGTGGGCGGTGCGCACGCCGAGAAGGTCACCGAAGCCTTCAAGATCATGCTGAAGAACCCTGAAGTGAAGGGCATCCTGGTCAACATCTTCGGCGGCATCATGAAGTGCGACACCATCGCCGAAGGCGTGATCACGGCCTGCAAGGCGGTGAACCTGTCCGTGCCGCTGGTGGTGCGCATGAAGGGCACCAACGAAGAGCTGGGCAAGAAGATGCTGGCCGAGTCCGGCCTGCCCATCATCGCTGCCGACACCATGGCCGAAGCCGCGACCAAGATCGTCGCCGCCGTCAAGTAAGCCCAACGCCCAAGCCAAGGAACACGAACATGAGCATCTACATCAACAAGGACACCAAGGTCATCACCCAGGGCATCACGGGCAAGACCGGTCAGTTCCACACCCTGGGCTGCCAGGCCTACGCGAACGGCAAGAACGCCTTCGTCGCTGGCGTGAACCCGAAGAAGGCGGGCGAGAAGTTCTCCGAGATCCCCATCTACGCCACCGTCAAGGAAGCCGCATCGCAGACCGGCGCGACCGTCTCGGTGATCTACGTGCCGCCCGCAGGTGCTGCCGCCGCGATCTGGGAAGCCGTCGAAGCCGATCTGGATCTGGCGATCTGCATCACCGAAGGCATCCCGGTGCGCGACATGCTGGAAGTGCGCAACAAGATGAAGGCCAAGGAAGCCGCCGGCGGCAAGAAGACGCTGCTGCTAGGCCCCAACTGCCCCGGCCTGATCACGCCCGAAGAGATCAAGATCGGCATCATGCCCGGCCACATCCACCGCAAGGGCCGCATCGGCGTCGTGTCCCGTTCGGGCACGCTGACCTATGAAGCCGTGGCACAGCTGACCGAGATCGGCCTGGGCCAATCCAGCGCTGTCGGCATCGGTGGCGACCCGATCAATGGCCTGAAGCACATCGACGTGATGCAGGCCTTCAACGACGATCCGGACACCGATGCGGTGATCATGATTGGCGAGATCGGCGGCCCGGACGAGGCGGAAGCCGCGCGCTGGTGCAAGGCCAATATGAAGAAGCCGGTGGTCGGCTTCATCGCTGGCGTCACCGCACCGGCTGGCAAGCGCATGGGCCACGCCGGCGCGCTGATCGCCGGTGGTGCCGACACGGCCGATGCCAAGCTGGCCATCATGGAAGAGTGCGGCTTCACCGTGACGCGCAACCCGTCCGAAATGGCCAAGCTGCTCAAGGGCCTGCTCTAAAGCGGCGCTTGACGCCGGGCGCAATCCTGCAGCCCGGTCAAAAAATGCGTGATTTCACGCACCCGGACACGGGGCTGCTACGCCGCACAATGCGACTGCAGCCCGCGTGTACGGACTGAAAGGGGCCTCGCCGGCCCCTTTTGCCATTTCCGGCTCGTTGTTGCGCAGCTCGCTATAGTCGGTCTGCCCAGGGCCGCATCGGACCAACCCACAAGAAAAGCCCTCCCCCATGGACATGCTCTCCAGCCCCGAGTTCTGGCTCGCCGTCGGCCAGATCATCATGATCGACATCCTGCTGGGTGGCGACAACGCCGTCGTCATCGCGCTGGCCTGCCGCAAGCTGCCGGATGCGCAGCGCGCCAAAGGCATCATGTGGGGCACCGTCGGCGCCATCGTGCTGCGCGTGATCTTGATCTTCTTTGCGCTGACGCTGCTGAAGCTGCCCTTCCTGAAGCTGGTCGGCGGCCTGCTGCTGCTCTGGATCGGCATGAAGCTGCTGGTGCCGGAAGATGAGGACGAGCACGGCAACATCCAGGCCAGCGACAAGCTCTGGGCGGCCGTCAAGACCGTCATCGTGGCCGACTTTGTGATGAGCCTGGACAACGTCATCGCCATCGCCGGCGCCGCCGAAGGCGCGGGCGGCGACCATCAGATGCCGCTGGTGATCTTCGGACTGCTGGTCTCGATTCCCATCATCGTCTGGGGCAGCCAGCTGGTGATCAAGCTGATGGACCGCTTCCCGCTCGTCATCACCCTGGGCGCGATGCTGCTGGGCTGGATTGCCGGCACCATGATGGTGGGTGATCCGGCTCTCGCAAGCTGGGTGCCTTCGCAAGCCGGCGACAAGCCGGGCAGCACCGTGGTGCTGCCGGCGCTGTACTACGCCTGCGGCGTCGGTGGCGCGCTGTTGGTGCTCGCTCTTGGCAAGCTGGTGGCGGCGCGCAAGGCCGCGCCTGCCGCCTGACGCCGATGGCCGGCGGCGGTTTCTGGAATCGTCTGCTGGGCCGCACCACGGCGGACCGGCAGGCACCCGACACCGAGACGGCCGCCAGCACCCAGCCCGACGTCTTTCAGCCCAGTCGGGACGCCGCGCTGGATCATTTCGAGATCGGTGCTGAAATCGGCCGCGGGGCGATGGCGACCGTGCATCTGGCGCGCGAACGCGTCAGCGGGCGGCAGTTGGCCATCAAACGCTTGGCACTGCAGCGCGAGTTCTCCGCCGAAGATCTGATCGATGTGCGCCAGCGCTTCATGCGCGAGGCCCGTGCTGCCCGGCATCTCCAGCACCCCGACATCCTGGAGGTGATCGACGCCGGTGAAGCCGGTGAGGACGCCTGGATCGCGATGGAGTACGTCCAGGGGCAGGACCTCAGCCACCACACCCGGCCGGGCCAGCTGCTGCCGGTCAACGAGGTGCTGGCGCTGGCCGTACGCCTGGCCAGAGCGCTGGCCTATGCGCATGCCCAGGGTGTCGTGCATCGCGACATCAAGCCCTCCAACGTGATGCTGGATCGGGCAAAGGGCACGCTCAAGATCATGGACTTCGGCATTGCCCGCATCGCCGACGGCAGCCGCACCCGAACCGGTCTGGTGCTGGGCACGCCGTCCTTCATGTCGCCCGAGCAACTGGCCGGACTGAAGGTGGACGGCCGCAGCGATCTCTACTCGCTGGGCGTCATGCTCTACCAGTTGCTGACCGGCCATCTGCCGCACCAGTCGGACTCGATGGCCAAGCTGATGCACCAGATCGCCAATCAGCCGGCTCCGGATGTGCGCCATTACCGGCCCGAGCTGCCGGAGTCGCTGGCCCTGGTGCTGGCCCTGGCGCTGGAAAAGCGCCCGGAACTGCGCTATGCCGGCGGCGAGCAGATGGCGCAAGACCTGGAGGCCGTCCTGGCACAGATGGGTCCGCAAGACCCCGCAGCGCCCGACAAAGCGGCGCCAAGCGTGGACCCCTTCGCGCAAACACTGCGCTTGAGTGCCGATGAACCGGGGCAAAATCCACGCTCCCCCAGCTGACAGCTCATGCACAAGAACATGACCCTGGAGATTTTCAGTGCTACCGACGTGGGTCGCGCGCGCGACAACAACGAGGATTCGGTAGCGGTGGACGAGTCCGTGGGGCTGGCCGTCCTGGCCGATGGCATGGGCGGCTACAACGCAGGTGAGGTGGCCAGCAATATGCTGACCAGCTTCATCAAGTCCGAGCTGGGGCGCTGGCTGAAGGAAGCGGGCTCTGGGGCCGCAAGCACCGATGTGCGCCGCGCGATGGACATCTGCGTGGACAACGCCAACCGGGCCATATTCAACGCCGCCAACACCAATCCGCGCTATGCCGGCATGGGCACCACGCTGGTGCTGGCCGTCTTCCGCGATGACCTGCTGATGCTGGGCCATGTCGGCGACTCACGCGCCTACCGGCTGCGCAAGGGGCAGCTGACTCAGGTCACTCGCGACCACTCGCTGCTGCAGGAACAACTGGATGCCGGCCTGCTGACACCTGAGGAAGCGCTGTTTTCAAGCAACCGCAATCTGGTGACCCGGGCTGTCGGTGTGGAAGACACCGTGATGCTCGAACTCCACCAGCACGAAGTTCAGCCGGGCGATGTCTACCTGCTGTGCTCGGATGGGCTGTCAGACATGCTCGATGACGATGCGCTGGCGCAGTTGCTCCTGAGCCACCCTTCGCTGTCGGAAGCGGCCCATGCACTGATCGATGCGGCCAATGACATGGGTGGCAAGGATAATATTGCGATCGTGCTGGCGCGCGCCGAAGGCCGTGCGCGGTCGGCCGGGCGCGCCTGGTGGCCGTTCGGCCGCAAGTCGCAGCAGTAGTGATCGAGGCAGGGGATGGGCGCGCCAGCTCTTGACGAGCCAGCGTGCAAGTCACAGCAAAGCGCACAAGACGGACAACAGGACTTGAGGTCAAGCATGGGCAAGCTGGTGGTTTCGCTCGACGGGGTGGTGATCAAGGACGTCCAGATCACCAAGGACAAGACCACGCTCGGTCGGCGCCCCTACAACGACATCGTGATCGACAACCTGGCGGTCAGCGGCGAACACGCCGTGCTGCAGATGGTGGGTGCCGATGTCTTCATCGAAGACCTCAACTCCACCAACGGCACCTACATCAATGGCAAGGCCATCAAGAAGCAGTTGCTGAGCAATAACGATGTCGTCGAAGTCGGCAAGTACAAGATCAAGTACCTGCTGGAAGACGGTGGCGACTACGAAAAGACCATGATCCTCAAGCCCGGCGCGACGCCCTCGGGTTTTGGCATGCCATCCTCTTTCGGCGCCTTGCCGGGCGCTGCCAGCGCGGCGATGCCGGCCACCATCAAGGTGCTGACAGGCGCTGCGGCGCCGCGAAGTCAGCCTGACCAAGGTGGTGACCCACGGTGGGCAAGCCCGGCGGTGCCAGGTCGGCCTCGATCACCAAGCGGCCCAGGCCGGTTACGTCTTTG
>JACDQM010000057.1 GCA_015657635.1 Roseateles sp. | reverse complement strand
GCCGAGTCGTGCGGATCGGGATGGGATGCAAGGCGCAGTTTGCTGCCAATAGCCGTAGCTATTGGCGAGAACTGCAACGCCGCAGCCCGCCCGAGTCCGCGCGATCACGGACCGCGTTGATTTGTGCAGAGCTTCCCTAGCTTTTGCTGGCTTGACCGAACAGGCGCCCATACAGATCCTCGGCCTGCCGCTCGACCTCCGGCGTCATCGTGATCGTCCGCCCCCACTCGCGCGAGGTCTCCCCCGGCCACTTGTTGGTGGCATCCAATCCCATCTTGCCGCCCAGCCCGCTGACCGGCGAAGCGAAATCCAGATAGTCAATCGGCGTGCCTTCAACCAGCGTCGTGTCACGGGCGGGGTCCATCCGCGTGGTGATGCCCAGACCACTTCCTTCCAGTCCCGAATGTCGACATCGTCATCCACGACAACGATGAACTTGGTGTACATGAACTGCCGCAAGAAGCTCCACAAGCCGAACATCAGGCGCTTGGCATGCCCGGGATACGCCTTTTTGATGGAAATCACCGCCATCCGGTAACTGCAACCCTCGGGAGGCAGATAGAAGTCGATGATCTCCGGAAACTGCTTCTGGAGGATGGGGACAAAGACCTCGTTGAGCGCCACGCCCAGGATCGCGGGTTCGTCAGGCGGCTTGCCGGTATACGTCGAGTGATAGATCGGTGCCCGGCGCCGGGTCAGGCGCTGGACCTCGAACACCGGGAACCAGTCCTGCTCGTTGTAATAGCCGGTGTGGTCGCCAAAAGGTCCTTCGAGCGCATGCAGATACCCGCCCTTCTCCTTGAGAGCGACGCCATCCTCGCTGACGCCTTCAAAGCCAGGCTCGGCAACCGGGATGTAGCCCTCCAGCACAATCTCGGCACTCGCGGGCACCTGCAGCATGCAACCCGCTTCGCCGACGCCGGTGTTGACCAACTCGGTACGCGATCCGCGCAGCAGACCGGCGAACTGGTACTCGGACAAGCTGTCCGGCACCGGTGTCACAGCGCCGAGGATGGTCGCAGGGTCCGCACCAAGAGCCACCACGATCGGAAACGGCTGCCCCGGGTTGGCCAGCGCGAAGTCCCTGAAATCAAGCGCGCCGCCGCGGTGCGCCAGCCAACGCATGATCAGCTGCCGGCGTCCAATCAACTGCTGGCGATAGATGCCCAGGTTCTGGCGCTGGCGCGGCTTCGCGATGCGCTGCGGCCCGCGCGTCACCACCAGCCCCCAGGTCAGCAGCGGGCCGATATCACCAGGCCAGCAGGTCTGAATCGGCAGCTTCTTCAGATCAAGTTCAGCGCCGACCAGCACCTCCTCCTGGCAGGCCGCGTTGCGAACAAGGCTCGGCTTCATGTCCCATAAGGACTTGAGCATGTGCAGCAGGCGCCCGGTGTCCTTCAGCCCCCGCGGAGGCTCAGGCTCTTTCAGGCTGGCCAGGACATGGCCGACCGCGCGAAGCTCTTGCAGATCCTGCGCCCCCATGCCGAGCGCCACCCGCCGGGGCGTGCCAAACAAATTCGCCAGCACGGGGATGTCAAAGCCCTTGGCCTGTTCGAAAAGCAGTGCAGGGCCATTGGCGCGCAGCACCTTGTCGCTCAAGGCAGTCATCTCAAGAACCGGGGATACCGGCTCACTGACACGACGGAGCTCGCCCAAGGCATCGAGCCCCTCAATAAACTCGCGCAGATCGCGGTACTTCATATCAATTAGAAATAAAGGGCAATGTAAGTAAGCTTGACGGGTTATTTTTGGGCCTTAGAATCCGCCTGCCTTGAGATTTCAGGGTTAACCCGAGCCTGTTCGTTGGGACCGAGCAGGCGCCCCGCTGCCGATGGACGCCGGTACCGCAAGCTCTCTGTCAAGGAGCGCTTCGCGAAGCAAGCCGGCCCATTATCAACGCCCCCTCACCGAGGCGACGCACCCAAGGGTGTATCGCCACAGGCGAGAGGGCCGAGAAGAAAGGAGTCGCATGACAGCGCGTCGTGAACTAAGCATCCTGGCCCACCGCATCGGTGCCGCCGTTTCCCTCTTTGTGAAAGACATCGGCCACGGCTTGCTCGTGGTCAGCCACAACACCTTGGCCCTGATTGGTTTCGCCGTCCTGGCCGTCGGGCTGATCTTTGCCAGCCAAGCCGATATGCGCCATCGCGTCGAAGCCGAGGTCTATGGATGGCTGGACTCGCGCCAGGGTGCCCGGGCTGAGGCCGAAGGCAATTCCCTGTTCGGACTGACCGAGCCTGACGCCATCAGTCGTGCCGTCGCCGCGGATCCCAAGGCCTTGCCGCGACAGCAGGCAGCTGTAGCCATGTGGCTGGCCAAGCGCTACAAGGTGGCGCCAGAGCCCATCAGCCGATTGGTTCAAGAGGCTTGGGTCGTTGGGCAGCGGGCTCGGGTCGAGCCCACGCTGATCCTGGCCATCATCGCTGTCGAGTCGAGCTTCAACCCCTTTGCCCAGAGCTCGGTCGGCGCACAGGGCCTGATGCAGGTGATGACGCGTGTGCATGACGAGAAGTACCAAGCCTTCGGTGGCTCGCTTGCCGCTTTCGACCCGATCACGAACCTCCGCGTGGGCGTGCAAGTCTTGAAGGAATGCATTCGCCGCGGCGGCAGCATCGAAGAAGGCCTGCGCTACTACGTCGGCGCCGCCAACCTTCCCGATGACGGCGGCTATGCAGGCAAAGTTCTGACTGAGCACGAGTTGCTGAAGGCGGTGGCAGGCGGACAGCCAGCGCCGACCAAGCCGCGCGAGCTGGCCAATCCGGCCCCGGCGTCGGACGACAAGGTTGCCTTGCTCAACTGAACCATCGCCGCCCTCCGCTACACTGGCAACTCGCGCGACTGGCGATCAAGGCTGCACTCCAAAGCAGCCCGAGGTGGTGGACCACCGGGGAGCGCGAACGTCCAGGCAGGATTGCCCTGGGCGTCATTGGCCGTTCGCCTGGGCAGCACCACACCGTGGAGACTGAGGTCTGCCGCGGGCGCTCGGCGCTACAACCCTTGAGATCCTCCACCATCATGTTTGACCGCAGCCAATCGACCCTCGCCAATGTGGACCCGGAAATCTGGGCCGCCGTTCAGCAAGAGAATCAGCGCCAGGAAGAGCATATCGAGCTGATTGCCTCCGAGAACTACACCTCGCCCGCCGTGATGCAGGCGCAGGGCAGTCAGTTGACCAACAAGTATGCCGAGGGCTATCCCGGCAAGCGCTACTACGGTGGCTGCGAGTACGTTGACGTGGTCGAGCAGCTGGCGATTGATCGCCTGAAGCAGCTGTTCGGCGCCGAAAACGCCAACGTGCAACCGAACTCGGGATCGCAAGCCAACCAAGGTGTGTTCTTCGCCCTGCTGCAGCCTGGCGACACCATCATGGGCATGAGCCTGTCCGAGGGCGGCCACCTGACCCACGGCATGCCGCTGAACATGAGCGGCAAGTGGTTCAAGGTCGTCAGCTACGGCCTGAATGACAAGGAAGAGATTGACTACGACGCCATGGAGCGTCAGGCGCGTGAGCACAAGCCCAAGCTGATCATCGCCGGCGCCTCGGCCTACAGCCTGCGCATCGACTTTGAGCGCTTCGCGAAGATCGCTAAGGAGATTGGCGCCTACTTCATGGTCGATATGGCGCACTACGCCGGTCTGATCGCTGCCGGCGTCTACCCGAACCCGGTGCCGCATGCCGACGTGGTGACCTCGACCACGCACAAGAGCTTGCGCGGCCCGCGCGGCGGCATCATCCTGATGAAGGATCATGTGGCCAAGCAGATCAACAGCGCCATCTTCCCGGGCATTCAGGGCGGTCCCCTGATGCATGTCATCGCCGGCAAGGCTGTGGCTTTCAAGGAAGCGCTGACCCCAGAGTTCAAGGCCTACCAGGAGCAGGTCGTCAAGAACGCCAAGGTGCTGGCCGACACGCTGATTGCCCGCGGCCTGCGCATCGTTTCCGGCGGCACCGAAAGCCACGTGATGCTGGTTGACCTGCGCCCGAAGAACCTGACCGGCAAGGAAGCCGAAGCCGTGCTGGGCAAGGCGCACATGACCTGCAACAAGAACGGCATCCCCAACGATCCGCAAAAGCCGATGGTCACCAGCGGAATTCGTCTGGGCACGCCGGCCATGACGACTCGCGGTTTCAAGGAAGAGCAGGTTCGCATCACCGCCAACCTGATTGCTGATGTGCTCGACAACCCGAACGACGAAGCCAATCTGGCCGCAGTCCGCGCCAAGGTTGCAGCGCTGACGCGCGACTTCCCGGTCTACCGCTGAGACTGAGCCACGATGCGCTGTCCGTTCTGTAGCCACACCGAAACTCAAGTCGTCGAGACGCGCGAGTCTGACGAGGGAGATGTGGTTCGCAGGCGGCGGCGCTGTCTTGGCTGTGACAAGCGCTTTACCACCTATGAACGTGCCGAGATCGCCCTGCCCGTCGTGGTCAAGAAGGACGGCACGCGCGCGGACTTCGATCCGGCCAAGCTGCGCGCCTCCATGCAGCTCGCCTTGCGCAAGCGCCCCGTCAGCATTGAACAAGTGGACGCTGCCATGGAGCGCATCCAGGAGACACTGCTGACCAGTGGTGCTCGCGAGATTCCATCGACCCGCCTTGGCGAACTGGTGATGCGTGAACTCAAACGCATCGACAAAGTCGCCTATGTGCGCTTCGCGTCTGTCTACCGGAGCTTCGAGGACGTCGACGAATTCCGGCAGCTGATTCGCGACATCTAAAGCCCCCCATCCGGGGGTGAACCGCCCCCTCCCCGGCGGGACAGAAAGCCAGGAACCCGGCCGCTATCTTGTGTTCATCCCCAAATGAACACCGATGGAGGCCGCGATGCAATACCGACAGCAACTGGCACCCCGCAAGGCGACTCAGCACGGTTTGAGTCTGGTTGAGACCCTGATCTACGGCCTGATCCTGTCGGTGCTCCTGAGCCTGGCTCTGCCAGCACTGAAGGACATGGCGCAACGCCAGCGCCTTCATGGCATCGCACAAACCTTGATGCTTGACCTCCAACAAGCACGCAGCGAAGCCGTCAGCGGCGCCGAAGCTGTGCAGTTTCAGCTCGACGCTCACGCGACGGGCAGCTGCTACATCCTCCACACCGGAGCTCCGGGCAGCTGCCGCTGCAACAGCAGCGGTGCGGCAGTCTGTAGCGATGCGGGCAGCCCGTTGAAGACGCAATGGCTGTCGGGTGAACGCTCGATCGCGATCCGCGCCAACGTGTCCAGCCTCGGCTTCCAAGCCCGACAAGGGGCAGTCACCAACACCGGCAGCATCGATGTCAGGACCGCCGAGGGGTTCGGCATCCGGCACATCGTCAGCATCGCAGGGCGTGTCCGCAGTTGCGCGCTGGGCGGCAGCATCGCCGGCCTGCCCGGTTGCCCGGCCTGATCCCCAAGTCGCGGGAGATCAAGGACAGACGGTAGCGACTGATGGACAAGCGGCAAAGCGTGACATCCATCACGAAGCTGCCCCTCCTGATAATGCGGCCATGGGTCCGACTTCCTCGAACGCGCCGATCAAGCCAGCTGCCCCGCGCAAGATTAGCGGGTTTACCCTTATCGAGCTCCTGATCGTTGTGGCCATTGCAGCCATCCTTGCGGCTGTCGCGCTGCCAGTCTATGTGGAGCAAGTCCGCAAGGGGCGGCGCAGCGACGCTGTCGCCGCGCTCTCGGCGATACAGCAGGCCCAAGAGCGCTTCCGCGCCAACAACGCCAGCTATGCCGACCAACTGGTTACGCTGGGTTTCGCATCCGCCTACTCGCCCAAGGAGTACTACGTGCTGGAACTGGTCGACGTCAGCAACACCGGCTACACCGTCAGCGCCAGCGCCGTGACAGGACGGGCTCAAGCGGGTGACAACAAGTGCGCTCGCATGGCTGTGAGGCTGCAAGCCGGGCGCATCATCTATGAGTCCACCCAGCCCGGATGCTGGTCAGAATGAAGCGCTCTGCGTCATCCGGCCTGACCTTGGTCGAATTGCTGACCGTCGTCGCGATTCTCGGGATCGTGCTCGCCGTCGCAGCGCCCTCCTTGGCCGACATGATGAACAAGCGCCGGGTCGAGATGATCGCTGCGGAACTGAGCTCGGACTTCGCCTACGCGCGGGCCGAGGGTGGGCTGCGTTCGCGTCCGGTCAGCCTGCTGTTCGCCAGTGATGCCCAGACCAGTTGCTACGTGGTCCACGTGCTCGGCGCCATCGGCTTCTGCAACTGCCTCAATGCTGCGGGCAGCGAATGCCCGCCACCGCCGGCAAACCAGGTTTTCTTGAAGGCGGCTCGAGTGAATGCGTCGCGCGGAGTCAGCCTCGTTCCGTCACGCGGCATGCCGTCCATCACCTTCTGGCCGCCACACGCCACGCTGGGTGCCGACGTCAACACCTCGGTGGCCGTGATCGGCAACCGCGGCTACCGGCTTGAAGCCCGACTGAACAGCCTCGGACGGGTCCTGGTCTGCGATCCCAACGGTTCGATGGGTGGGAGTTACAAGCGATGCCCGGCCGAATGAACAGCCAGCGCCAACGCGGCTTCAGTCTCGTCGAGATGATGGTGGGCCTGACCGTGGGCATGATCGTCACCGCAGGCGCCGTGGTGATGGCAACGCAGCAACTGGCGGACCATCGCCGTCTGGTACTCGAGACGCAGGTGCAGCAGGATCTGCGCGCCGCGGCCGATCTGCTGCTGCGCGACATGCGGCGGGCCGGTTTCTGGGTCTTGCCCGAGAACGGCGTCTGGTCTGAAGGCCTGCCTTTGCAGCGTAGCGCCTACGGGGCGGTCGAAGCCATGGCGGGCAATGAAGGACTCACCTACGACTACAGCCGAGCCGACAACCGCACTGCGCGGACCCCCAGCTTCCCCGAAGACAACGTCGTTGATCCGAACCGCGAACAGTTCGGCTTCCGCCTGCGCAACGGCACGCTTCAGTTCCTGCTGGGTGGGCGCTGGCAACCATTGACGGACCCCGGCACGCTCAACATCACCGGCTTCAACATTCAGGTGAACACCCAGGACATTCCGCTCGAAGAGTTCTGTCCAAAGCCCTGCCCTGCGGGCGCCGTCTGCGACCCTTTCATCCAGCAGGTGCGGCACGTCAATGTGCGCCTGGTCGGCGAAGCAGTGCACGACGCCAACGTCGTCCGTAGCGTCACGCTGAGCACGCGTGTTCGCAACGATGCGATCAGTGGGAGCTGCCCTGCATGATCGCCCGGTCCGCTCATCGTCAACGCGGCGCCGCGACGCTGGTCGTTGTCATGGTGCTGTTCCTCATCATGGCGATGATGGCCGCATACGCCAACCGCAACCTGATCTTCGAGCAACGCATCGCGAGCAACTACTACCGTTCGGGCATTGCGCTTGAAACGGCCGAGGCGGGGATCGACTGGGCGCTGGGCAAGCTCAATGCAGGCTCGATCGACGCGCTGTGCGTTGCAGATGGTGCCGCAGCGACCAGCTTTCGCGATCGCTACCTGGCGATCGGGGCAGATCACACGATCACCACCCAGCTCAACCGCCTGACGCCGATTGCGGGCTGCATCGACACTGCCGCGCAAGGCTTGGTGTGCCAATGCCGTGCCGACGGCGTGGTCGCGACGCCTGCCGTGGCCGCAGCCACCCAGTTTCAGCCCATGTTCGGTGTCGCGCTGCGAAACGTGAACCGGCCCGGCGTTGTGCGCGTGCAGGTCACCGCCTGCACCTCCACGCTCACCGCGTGCTCGCCCGCACAGGAAGCCAATGCGGCCGCAGCCGGGCTGGCGCGCTCTGTCGTGACCGTGGATTTCGCGCTGCTGAGTGCACTCAAGGTTCCGCCCGCAGCACCGCTCACCGTGCGCGAAAGCGTTGACCTCGAATTCCGGGCTTGGGCCTGCACAACGCCGAGACCAGCACCCACGGCCTGCTGCTGCAAAGTGGCGGCGCCTACACAGGGCAGACCGGTAGATCGACCACGCTGCCAGGCTCGCCGGTGCGCTCTGCGCTGATTTCTGCCGACG
>JACDQM010000056.1 GCA_015657635.1 Roseateles sp. | reverse complement strand
GGGGGCCAGGAATGCGGCCATCAGGGCTGCTGCGGTCAGTTTCAGTTTCATGAAGGAAGTCTCCTAGAGGGCAAAAGGGCGCCAAGGCTAGCGCTTTTGTATGACAGAGATGTTGTGCCTGTGCGTGCCACCTTGTCGGGCCGAAGTGTCTCTCGGCTCGGGGCTGCCTGTCGCGCAAGGCTGGATCTTTGTTTTCGTCCGCTGGTGATTGTTGTTCGAAACGTTTCGTATTGTGTACGAATTTTCCATGTATCGATTCGTTTGCTTTCGTATTAGACTCGGGCGGTCAATGCATTCATCAAGATGGCCGCGAGCGATTTGAACTCGAACCCGAGACAGCTGAGGCTGCTGGACGTCGTCAGGCAGCGCGGCAGCGCCAGCGTGGAGGAGCTCTCCAAGGCGCTCGGCGTGACGCTGCAGACGGTGCGGCGCGATGTGCAGCGTCTGGCTGACGCGGGCTTGCTGGCGCGCTTTCATGGCGGCGTGCGGGTGCCGACCTCGACCACCGAGAACATCGCCCACCAGCAGCGTGAAACCCTCAATGCCAGCGGCAAGGCCGCGATTGCTCGGGCGGTGGCGGCCGCGGTGCCGAATGACTGCTCGCTGATGATCAATATCGGCACGACCACCGAGGCCGTGGCGCGCGAGCTGCGCGGCCACAAAGGGCTGCGCGTCATCACCAACAACCTCAATGTGGCCAGCATCCTGTGCGCCAACCCGGATTGCGAGGTGATCGTGGCCGGCGGCATGGTGCGCCACCGCGACCATGCCATCGTCGGCGAGGCGGCCGTTGACTTCGTGCGTCAGTTCAAGGTGGACATCGCGCTGATCGGCGTGTCCGGCATCGAGCCCGATGGCACCCTGCGCGACTTCGACTACCGCGAGGTCAAGGTGGCGCAGACCATCATCGAGCACTCGCGCGAGGTCTGGCTGCTGGCCGACAGCAGCAAGTTCCACCGTCCGGCCATGGTGCGGCTGGCGACGCTGGACCAGATCGACCGCATCTTCACCGAGGCGCCGCCGCCCGACCCCTTCCCGGCTTTGCTGGCCGAGGCTGGCGTGCGCTGCGAGATCGCCGATCCGGCGGCAGGCCCGCTATGAAGCTGCTGCTGAACCTGCTTGCGGCGATTGCGCTGCTGGTCTGGGGGACCTATCTGGTCCGCACCGGCATCCTGCGGGTGTTCGGTGCCAGCCTGCGCAGCGTGCTGGCCGGCAGTCTGGGCAGCCGCCCCGCCGCGCTGATGGCGGGGCTGGGCGTCACGGCGCTGGTGCAGTCGGGCACGGCCACCGGCCTGATCGTCTCGTCCTTCGTCGGCCAGGGCCTGATGCCGCTAGGCACTGCGCTGGCTGCGATGCTCGGCGCGGACATGGGCAGCGCGCTGATGGCGGTGGTGTTCTCCTTCGACCTGTCCTGGCTGTCGCCGCTGCTGATCTTCATCGGCGTGGTCCTGTTCATCTCGCGCAAGGCCAGCACGGTCGGGCGCTTCGGCCGGGTGCTGATCGGCCTGGGCCTGATGCTGCTGGCGCTGCGCCTGATCGGCGAGACCACCACGCTGATGGTGCAGTCGCCGGTGGTGAAGGCGCTGCTGTCCACGCTCTCCAGCGATCTGCTGCTGGAGCTGACCGTGGGCGCCACGCTGGCCGTCGTGGCCTATTCCAGCCTGGCCATCGTGCTGCTGACGGCCACGCTGGTGGTGTCCGGCGCGATCCCGCTGGAGGTGGCCATGGGCCTGGTGCTGGGCGCCAATCTGGGCAGCGGTCTGCTGGGCGTGATCGTCACCGCCCGCTCGCCGGCCGAGGTGCGCCAGGTGCTGGTGGGCAATCTGGTCTTCAAGCTGATGGGCGTGCTGCTGGCGGTGCCTTTGCTGGGCGCCTGGCTGCGCGAGCTGCGTCTGCATGTCGATCCCGCATCGGCCGTGGTGCTGACGCATCTGGCCTTCAACGTCGGGCTGGCCGTGCTGATGGTGGGCATCACGCCGCTGGTCGCGCGCTGGGTGGCGCGTGCCTTGCCGGTGCCGGAACGTGCGGCGCGGCCGGGCCGCCCGCATCACCTTGATCCGTCGGCACTCGCCACGCCTTCGCTGGCGATTTCCTGCGCGGCGCGCGAGGCCTTGCATCAGGCCGATGTGGTCGAGACCATGCTGCAGGGCATGCTGCGCGTCATCAAGGACGACGACGCGCGCCTGGCCGAAGAACTGCGCAAGATGGATGACACGGTGGACGAGCTGTATTCGGCCATCAAGTACTACCTGACCAAGATCTCGCGCGAGGCCTTGGGTGAAGAGGAAAGCCGGCGCTGGACCGACATCATCAGCTTCACGATCAATATGGAGCAGATCGGCGACATCATCGAGCGCGTGCTGCTGGACATCGAGGACAAGAAGATCAGCCGCGGCCGCAACTTCTCCGATGCCGGCATGGCCGAGATCTGCGAGCTGCATGCGCGCCTGGTCGACAACCTGCGCCTGGGCATGAGCGTCTTCTTGAACGGCTCCGAGCGCGATGCGCGCAAGCTGCTGCAGGAAAAGGCGCGCTTTCGCGATCTGGAGCGCGCCTATGCCGCCACGCATCTGGAGCGCCTGAGCGGCAAGACCTTGCAGAGCATCGAGACCAGCTCGCTGCATCTGGACCTGATCAGCGAGCTCAAGCGCATCAACTCGCACCTCTGCTCGATTGCTTACCCCATTCTTGACTCGGCGGGCGCCCTGGCGCCCAACCGCCTGCGTGGCAGCGCGGTGGCCGATGGCGGCGCCTGAGAACCGGCGCCTGGATTGCTGACCATGTTGAAGACTGTTGCTCATCCCGCCCCGCTGCCGACTGATCGGGCGGCCTTGCTTGAGAGGCTGGCGCAGCCGCACACCTATGACCTGGCCGTCGTCGGCGGCGGCGCCACCGGCCTGGGCCTGGCGCTGGACGCCGCGGCGCGCGGCTTCAGCGTGGTCTTGCTGGAGTCCCATGACTTTGCCAAGGGCACCTCGTCGCGCGCCACCAAGCTGGTGCATGGGGGCGTGCGCTACCTGGCTCAAGGCAACGTGGCCCTGGTGCGCGAGGCGCTGCACGAGCGTGCCACCTTGCTGGCGAATGCGCCGCATCTGGCCAGCCGGCTGCCCTTCGTGATGCCGTCCTATGGTCTGTGGCAGAAGCCTTTCTACGGCATCGGCCTGAAGGTCTACGACGCTCTCGCCGGCCAGGCCGGTCTGGGCGCGACCGACTTCCTCAGCCGGGTGCAGACCGAGCGCCTGCTGCCCAATGTGCGCGGTGAGGGCTTGCATGGCGGCGTGCGTTACTGGGACGGTCAGTTTGACGATGCGCGCCTGGCGCTGGCGCTGGCCCGCACGGCGGCCGCGCAGGGCGCCTTGCTGCTGAACTATTGCCCGGTGAGCTCGCTGCTGCACGAGGGCAATCGCGTGGCCGGCCTGGTCTGCCAGGACCGCGAGAGCGGCCGCAGCTTCAAGGTGCAGGCGCGTTGCGTCGTCAACGCGACGGGCGTCTGGGTTGATGAGCTGCGCCGCCAGGACGGGCAGACCCTGCAGCGCCCCGTGTCCGCAATGGTGGCGCCAAGCCAGGGCGTGCATGTGGTGGTGGATCGCGAGTTCCTGCCCACCGACCATGCCTTGCTGGTGCCCAAGACGGCCGATGGCCGGGTGCTGTTCGCCGTGCCCTGGCTGGGCAAGACCATCCTGGGCACCACGGACACGCCGCGTGAGGATCTCAGCCTGGAGCCGACGCCGTTCGCCGAAGAGCTGGCCTTCATCCTCGGCGAAGCCGGGCGTTACCTGACGCGTGCGCCAAGCCGCGACGATGTGCGCAGTGTCTGGGTGGGCCTGCGCCCGCTGGTGCGCCCGGATTCGGGCGACGGCGAGAGCGACACCAAGACCATCAGCCGCGAGCATGTGGTGCGCGTCAGCCGCTCAGGGCTGGTCAGCGTGACCGGCGGCAAGTGGACCACCTACCGTTCGATGGCGGAAGACGTGCTGGCCCAGTGCGCCGACGCCGGGCTGCTGCAGCGCCGCCCCGAGGGCGTGACGCGCGAGCTGCGCCTGGTCGGCGGCGAGGACACCGGCACCGCGCATCCGCCGCTGAGTGCCGCGCCGGGCTATCACCTCTACGGCAGCGAAGCCTATCGGGTGCAGGCGCTCGATGGCGGGCAGCGCCAGCTCGGCGCCGGCCTCACCGAGGCCATGGTGCGCTTTGCGGCGCGCCATGAGTACGCGCGCACGGTCGAGGACATGCTGGGCCGGCGCCATCGCCTGCTGTTCCTGGACGCGCGGGCCGCTGCCGCGCTGGCGCCTGCGGTGGCCGCCCTGCTGCAGAGCGAGACGGGCGTGGATCCGCAGCTGGAGTCCTTCCTGGCCCTGTGCCAGCAGTACGCGACGCTGCCGGCCTGAGCAGGACTGAATCCGCCCGGATGCGGGTCGGAGGGCTGGGGCGCTCAGAAGCAGTGCCCGCCCAGGGGCTTTGCTGCACTGCGGTACGATTCGCCTTCGACGAACAGCCGGCTCGCGGATCAGGGTGATGAGCT
Organism: Roseateles sp.; assembly: GCA_015657635.1. GTDB lineage: Bacteria > Pseudomonadota > Gammaproteobacteria > Burkholderiales > Burkholderiaceae_C > JACDQM01. Next base: position 3,285 of record JACDQM010000056.1, on the reverse strand, counting down.
GCCGGCGCTTCGACGTGAAGGCCGCCAAATCAAGAGCGGGCCGCTCCGCAAAAGGGTCACGAGCCCGCAGTAGTTCGCCAGTTTCCCAGCCCGCCTGCGCCCAGCGCAGCTCAACTCCAGGGCGCGCTGTCCGTGCGCCCGGCCGCCATGAATGCAAAGCATCCGCTGATGCCCGTCGCCCAGTCCACCGTTGCTGCCGCTGCGCCTGTCCACGCAGAGTCGCACGAGCTGCCCGCCCGCCTGCGCGAGATTCCCTACAACTACACCTCGTTCTCGGACCGCGAGATCGTCATCCGCCTGCTGGGCCAGCGTGCCTGGGCGCTGCTGAACCAGCTGCGTGAGGAGCGCCAGACCGGCCGTTCGGCCCGCATGCTGTATGAGGTGCTGGGCGATATCTGGGTGGTGCAGCGCAACCCGTATCTGCAGGACGACCTGCTGGACAACCCCAAGCGCCGCGCGCAGCTGATCGAGGCCCTGCAGCACCGGCTGCATGAGGTGGAGCGCCGCCGCAACCCCGCAGCCGATGCGCAGCGCGATACCTCGGTGGGCGAGCTGCTGAAGCTGGCGCATGCCGCCGTCGAGCAGTTCTCGCACAGCTTCGAGCTCACGGCCGATCTGCGCCGCCGGGCGTCCAAGCTGCTGGCGCGCCACACCGCGCGCGACAACATCAAGTTCGACGGCCTGTCGCGCGTCTCGCATGTGACCGACGCGACCGACTGGCGGGTCGAGTACCCCTTCGTGGTGCTGACACCTGACAGCGAGGCCGAGATGGCCCAGTTGGTGAAGGACTGTTTCGAGCTGGGCCTGACCGTGATCCCGCGCGGCGGCGGCACCGGCTATACCGGCGGCGCGGTGCCGCTGGTGTGGAACAGCGCGGTGATCAATACCGAGAAGCTGGAAGCGCTGCGCGGTGTCGAGATGCTGGAGCTGCCCGGTGTTGGCCGCCCGGTGGCCACCATCTTCAGCGAAGCCGGCGTGGTGACGCAGCGCGTCGCCGACCTGGCCGAGCAGCATGGCTTCGTCTTCGCCGTCGACCCCACCTCGGCCGAGGCCTCCTGCGTGGGCGGCAATGTGGCGATGAACGCCGGCGGCAAGAAGGCGGTGCTGTGGGGCACGGCGCTGGACAATCTGGCCTCGTGGAAGATGGTCACGCCCGAGGCCAAGTGGCTGGAGGTCATCCGTCTCAATCACAACCTGGGCAAGATCCACGACGTGGAAGTGGCCAGTTTCGAGCTGCGCTACTTCGATGCCTCGGGCAAGAAGCTCGAACGCACCGAGCGCCTCGACATCCCCGGCCGGGTGTTTCGCAAGGAAGGGCTGGGCAAGGACGTCACTGACAAGTTCCTCGCCGGCCTGCCGGGCATCCAGAAGGAGGGCTGCGACGGCCTGATCACCAGCTGCCGCTGGGTGGTGCACCGCATGCCCAAGCATGTGCGCACCGTCTGCCTGGAGTTCTTCGGCAACCCCAAGGAGTGCGTGCCCTCGATCGTCGAGATCAAGAACTACATGTTCTCGCTGTCGCGCAGCGATGCGCCGGGCGGCGTCAACACCGAGCATGGCGGCCCGTCGCCGGTGCTGCTGGCCGGTCTCGAACACCTGGACGACCGCTATCTGAAGGCGGTGGGCTACAGCACCAAGAGCAAGCGCGCGAACCCTAACGGAACCGCAGGCGGTTCCGGGCTGCCCAAGATGGTGCTGATCGGCGACATCGTCGGCGACGACGAGGATGCGGTGGCCCGCGCCACCTCGGAAGTGGTGCGCCTGGCCAACGGCCGCAGCGGCGAGGGCTTCGTCGCCGTCAGCGCCGATGCGCGCAAGAAATTCTGGCTGGACCGCAAGCGCACCGCGGCGATCTCCAAGCACACCAACGCCTTCAAGGTGAACGAGGACGTGGTGATTCCGCTGGAGCGCATGGGTGAGTACACCCTGGGCATCGAGCGCATCAACATCGAGCTGAGCCTGCGCAACAAGCTGGCCCTGGCGGACGCGCTGACCGCGCTGTTCGAGCGCGGCAATCTGCCGCTGGGCAAGAGCGACGATGCCGGCGAGATTCCCAGCGCCGAACTGCTGGAAGACCGCGTGGCCCAGGCTCTGGCCCTGCTGGCCGAGGTCGGCGCGCAGTGGCGCCAGTGGATGCAGGAGCTGGACCTGGCGCGCGACGGTGAGCGTTCCTTCTTCGACCAGCTGCAGGACCACAGCCTGCGCGCCTCGTGGAAGACGCAGATCCTCAAACCGCTGCAGGACATCTTCAGCGGTGCGTCCTTCGCGCCCATCCTCGACGAATGCCGCCGCATCCACAAGGATGTGCTGCGCGGCCGCACCTGGGTGGCGCTGCACATGCATGCCGGCGATGGCAATGTGCACACCAACATCCCGGTCAACAGCGACAACTATGAGATGCTGCAGACCGCGCATGAGGCGGTGGCCCGCATCATGAAGCTGGCGCGCTCGCTGGACGGCGTGATCTCGGGCGAGCATGGCATCGGCATCACCAAGCTGGAGTTCCTCTCGGAGGCCGAGCTGGCGCCTTTCGCGGACTACAAGGCCAGGATCGACCCCGAGGGCCGCTTCAACAAGGGCAAGCTGCTGCGTCCGGATGCCTCGACGCATGGCACCTTCGCCGACCTGACCAATGCCTACACGCCCAGCTTCGGGCTGATGGGGCATGAGTCGCTGATCATGCAGCAGAGCGATATCGGCGCCATCGCCGACAGCGTCAAGGACTGCCTGCGCTGCGGCAAGTGCAAGCCGGTCTGCGCCACCCATGTGCCGCGCGCCAATCTGCTCTACAGCCCGCGCAACAAGATCCTCGCCACCTCGCTGCTGGTCGAGGCCTTCCTCTACGAGGAGCAGACGCGCCGCGGCGTGTCGATCAAGCACTGGCAGGAGTTCGAGGACGTGGCCGACCACTGCACGGTCTGCCACAAATGCGCCAGCCCCTGCCCGGTCAAGATCGACTTTGGCGACGTGACCATGAATATGCGCAACCTGCTGCGCAAGATGGGCCAGAAGAGCTTCCGCCCCGGCAATGCCGTGGCCATGTTGATGCTCAACGCCACCAATCCCGAGACCATCAAGCTGGCGCGCAGCGCCATGGTGGGCGTGGGCTTCAAGGCGCAGCGCCTGGCGCATGACCTGCTCAAGGGCTTTGCCAAGAAGCAGACGGCGGCGCCGCGCGCCACCGTGGGCACCGCGCCCATCAAGGAGCAGGTGATCCACTTCATCAACAAAAAGCTCCCGGGCGGCCTGCCCAAGAAGACCGCCCGCGCCCTGCTGGACATCGAG
>JACDQM010000055.1 GCA_015657635.1 Roseateles sp. | reverse complement strand
CCATCTGGACCGTCGCATGGCCGAGAAGCGCGTCTACCCCTCGATCCAGATCAACAAGTCCGGCACCCGCCGCGAAGAGTTGCTGCTCAAGCCCGAGATCCTGCAAAAGAGCTGGATCCTGCGCAAGCTGCTCTACAACATGGACGAGATCGAAGCGATGGAGTTCGTGCTCGACAAGATGAAGTCCACCAAGAACAACCTCGACTTCTTCGACATGATGCGTCGCGGCGGTTGATCTTGGCAGGGCTTCCCGGCGCCGCAGCTGTAGCGGCGCTCACATTTCAGCTACAATCAGCGTTTTTCCGCTGTCGGAAAGTGCGCCACATGGTGTGGCTGTGGCTCCCGGCACGTCAGCGCGAATCGGCGAGAGGTTTCCCATGAAAGAAGGCATTCACCCCAACTACCGCGACGTTGTGTTCGTGGATCAGTCCAACGGCTTCCAGTTCGTGACGCGCTCGACCGTCCAGACCAAGGAAACCATCACCATTGACGGCAAGGCCATGCCGCTGGTGAAGCTGGAAACCACCAGCGAATCGCACCCCTTCTACACCGGCACCCAGAAGAGCATCGACAACCTGGGTGGTCGTGTTGAAAAGTTCCGCAACAAGTTTGCTCGCGTCGGCCTCAAGAAGTAAGCCCAGCGCAGCACGACAAAAGGCAGCTTCGGCTGCCTTTTTTTCATGGCCGCGAATGTGCGGCATGATCGTCAAAAAACGAACCGCCGCCAACGCGTGAATCTGCCCAATCCTGCCATCGTGACCGAGCGCAACGCGCAGCGACTGCCACGCTTGGCGCTGCTGCTCTTTTGTGCGGCCTATGTCCTTCCAGGCCTGTTTGGCCGTGATCCATGGCGCAATGCCGATCTCACCGCGTTTGGCTTCATGGCAAGCATCGCGCAGGGCCATGCCGGGTGGTTGCAGCCGGCGATTGCAGGCATACCGGCCGAGGGTGGACTGCTCTCCTACTGGATCGGTGCCATCGCCATCAAAGCCTTGCCCTTTCTTGAACCGGCGCTCGCTGCACGATTGCCGTTCGGGGTCGCACTGACCTGTGTGCTGATCCTGGTCTGGTACAGCAGCTTTCATCTCGCCCGTACCGAGGCCGCCCAGCCGGTGGCTTTTGCATTCGGCGGCGAAGCACAAGGCATCGACTACGCCCGCGCCATTGCTGATGGCGCCCTGCTCGCGCTGATCGCCAGCCTCGGACTGCTGCAGCTGGGCCACGAGACAACGCCAGAGTTGATTCAGTTGCTGGCCTGCTCGATGTTCGTGTACGGCCTCGCAGCAGCACCCTACCGAGCTGGCAAGGCCAAGCTGGCCGTGATGGTCGCCTTGCCCATGCTTGCCGCCAGCGGCGCGCCGGTCGTGGCCCTGGTATTTGGCGCTGGTGGCATCCTGCTGGGCTCTCGCTCCAGCTACGACCAGGTCCGCAAGCTCGTCCCTTGGCTTCTCGCCGCGGGCCTTGCCAGCCTTGCACTGGCCTGGGGCCTGCATGTCTGGGAGTGGCGCGTCAAACTGAGCTCGCATGTCGAGGATCCACTGCGCTTCGCCGGTTTGCTGGCCTGGTTCTGCTGGCCAGCATGGCCATTGGCGCTTTGGACGCTCTGGCGGTGGCGCCGCCATTGGCAACACCGCCACGTCAGCGTGCCCCTGTTGGGGCTGTCCGTGCCCTTGGCGACGAGTGCCCTGATGAACGGCTCGGACCGGGCCCTGCTTCTGAGCCTGCCGGCCTTGGCCGTACTGGCCAGCTTCGCGCTGCCGACGCTCAAGCGCAGCGTCGCTGCCGCCATGGACTGGTTTGCCGTCTTCTTCTTCAGTCTGTTGGCGCTGTTTGTGTGGGTCTACTACGCCTCGATGCAGGCGGGCTGGCCCTCGCAGCCGCTGGCCAACGTGCGCAAGCTCGCACAAGGCTACGAACCGAGTTTTCATCCTTTGGCCTTCGGTCTGGCACTGCTGGCGAGTCTGGCTTGGCTGGCACTGGTCCGCTGGCGTACGGCCAAGCATCAGCATGCGCTGTGGAAGAGCCTTGTGCTGCCGGCCGGTGGCGTCGCCCTGCTCTGGCTGCTGATGATGAGCCTCTGGCTGCCTTTGCTGGACTACGCGCGCAGCAACCGGCCGCTCGTCGATCGATTGAGAGCCCAGCTGCCCCAGCAGATCGATTGCCTGGCAGCGCCGCAGCAAGCCTTGCCCTTGCTGGCCACGCTCGAGTTCCAAGGGGGCTGGCGGGTCGACGCGAAGCAGACCATTCAACAGACCCCCTGCTCCTACGCAGTCCAATTGGCGGAGCAGGATGCAGTGCCCGTGGTGCCGGAAGGCTGGAGACTGGTGGCAACGGTCCGCCGGCCCACCGACCGGCAACAGCAGTATCTGTTGCTGCAGCGCCGCTGAGGCAAGCAAGGCAAACCGTCAGTGGGTGATCGCGGTCGGGCTGTCTGCGGCCGGCGTTGCCGCAATGGCGCGCACCCGCACGGCTGGCACGATCAGCGAGAACTCGCTGCCCGTACCCAGTTCACTGTGGATCTCTAGCGATCCGCCGTGGCGTTGCATCACATGCTTGACGATGGACAGGCCGAGGCCGGTGCCGCCCGTCTCGCGCGAACGGCTGCCGTCGACACGGTAGAAGCGCTCGGACAGCCTGGGCAAATGCTCCTTCGCGATGCCCGGGCCGGTGTCCCGCACCTTGAGTTGCAGACAGCCATCCGTCTGCAGGCGCCAGCTGATCTCGATCTCACCGCCCTCCGGCGTGTAGCGCACCGCATTGGTCGCCAGATTGCCCAGCGCACTCAGCAGTTCAGATTCGACACCCGCCAGCTCAAGCTGACTCTGGGCTAGGCAGCGGATGCGATGCCGCCCGGCAGAGAGCGCCTGCGCATCCGCCGCGACCCGACCCATCAAGCCATCCAGCGCGATCCAGCGGTCGCCACCGGGCCGCGGACTGCCCTCCAGCTGCGCCAGGGTCAACAGATCACTGACGAGGGTCAGCATGCGTTGGGTCTGCTGCTCCATCAGCACAATGACGCGCTTGCGTTCCGCCTCAGTCAAAGGCAGGGAACCCATGGTTTCAATGAACCCGGTCAGGACAGTGAGCGGTGTGCGGATCTCATGCGAGACATTCGCAACGAAGTCGCGCCGCATGGCCTCGGCACGTTCGCGCTCGGTCACATCCTGCGACAGAACGAGCCGAAGTCCATCCGCGTAGGAGCGCACGATGACCGACAAGGACCCCGGGCCACGCGGATTCGGCAGCAGCAAGGGCTCGGCGTAAAGGCCCTGGTGCAAGTAGTCGACGAAGGCCGGCGAGCGCACCAGATTCGTCACCCGCTGCAACAGATCGCGTTGCGGGTCGAGCGCAAAGTGGTCCGCGGCCACCCGGTTGCACCACTGGATCTGGTCCTGCGCATCGAGCATCAGCACACCGTTGGGCGATGCCTCGATGGCGGACAGGAACTGCTGCAGTTGCAGGCGCTCACGCGCCAGAGCCTGCTCGCGCAGTCGCAACGCACGCTCGATGCGGTAGCCCAACTCGCCCCACAAGCCGGTGTCTCGAGGCGCAGAGCTCTCCTGATTGCCTCGCAGCCAGCGCAAGAGCCTGTGCCCACGCACACCATCCAAGACCAGCAGCCCCACCGAGGCGCTGGCCACGCCGATCAGGTTCGCCAGCACCGGCATCTTCAGCCAAGCCTGCAGCAGCAGGCTGATCAGCGCACCCAGCCCGATGGCCACGAGGGCCAGGAAGATGCGAAAACCGATCCAGTTCACCTCAGCGCCAATCCTGGATTCATGCCGACAGCACGCTGGCCTGCTGGGCCATTCGATAGCCGGCGCCGCGAACAGTTTCGATCAAGCGCGCGCACTGCACCTTGTCGAGCGCCTCACGCAGGCGCTTGACATGCACATCCACCGTGCGCTCTTCGATGAACACATGGTCGCCCCAGACGCGATCCAGCAGCTGCGAGCGGCTGTGCACGCGCTCCGGGTGCGTCATGAAGAAGTGCAGCAGTCGGAATTCGGTCGGGCCTAGCTTGATCTCGACGCCTTCCCGGCTGACCCGCCGCGTGCTCGGGTCCAGGCTCAGGCCGCCGACCTCGACCACAGAATCCAGCGCCTCCGGCGCCTTGCGGCGCAGCACCGCACGGATACGCGCCAACAGTTCGTTAGTCGAGAAGGGTTTGGTCAGATAGTCGTCCGCACCAGCATCGAGCCCGGAGACCTTGTCGGTCTCTTCGGCACGTGCGGTGAGCATGATGATGGGCAGCTCCTTGGTGCGCGCCTGACCGCGCCACAAGCGGGCCAGGGCCAGCCCGGACTGACCCGGCAGCATCCAGTCCAGCACCACCAGATCGGGCAGCACCCGATCCACCTCGTACTGGGCCTGGTCAGCAGTCCCCGCGATCGTGACCTCGAAACCGGCGTGACGCAGGTTGATGGAGATGAGCTCGGCGATCGCCGACTCGTCTTCAACCACCAGAACTCGACTCATGCTTGCGCTCCCCTGCCTCAGCGAACCATGGTCTCGACAGCCTCGGGCGTGTTGTGACGCACGTCCTGGCCCTTGACCACGTAGATGATCACCTCAGCCAGATTCTTGGCATGGTCGCCCACGCGCTCGATGGCCTTGGCAACGAACACCAGATCGATGGATGAAGAGATGGTTCGCGGGTCTTCCATCATGTAGGTGATCAGCTTGCGCATCAGACCGTCGAATTCCTTGTCGATCTGGTCGTCTTGCTTGAGCACGGCCAGCGCGCTTTCAACGTCCAGACGCGCAAAGGCGTCGAGCGCCTTGCGCAGCTGCGCGACGGCAAGATCGGACTCGAAGGACAGATCGGCCATCGGCAGACGCAGTCGGCTCGACACCCCTTCGTTCATCAGGCGCTGCACAGTCCGTGCAACCCGGGCCGCCTCATCGCCGACCCGCTCCAGATTGGCAATCGCCTTGGAGATGGCAATCAGCAGGCGCAGATCGCGTGCCGTCGGTTGCCGGCGCGCAATGATGCTGTGCAGTTCGCGGTCAATCTCGATCTCCATCGCATTGACGCGCTCCTCGTTGCGCAGCACTTCGCTGGCCAGTTCGCCGCTGAAGCCCACCAAGGCCTTGACCGCCTGCGCCACCTGGACCTCGACCAGCCCGCCCATTTCCAGCACTCGGGTGGAGATCACGTTCAGCTCGGTGTCGAACTGGCTCGAAAGATGTTTGTCGCTCATTCCATTCTCCTGGTCAGGCCGCGCCTCCAGTGGCTTCGGCCGCTTCGCCTAGTATGTCCTGCGAAGTCGGCCGGCTCCGCTGTAAACCCGGGTTCGTAGCCGCTCAGCCGAAGCGTCCGGTGATGTAGTCCTCGGTATCCTTGCGCTTGGGCTGCATGAACAGTTCAGCCGTCGGACCGAATTCGACCAAGTCGCCCAGGTACATATAGGCGGTGTAGTCCGAGCTGCGGGCTGCCTGCTGCATGTTGTGGGTCACGATGGCCACCGTGTAGTCGCTCTTCAGCTCGTCGATCAACTCCTCGATCTTGCCGGTGGAGATCGGGTCCAGTGCCGAGCATGGTTCGTCGAGTAGCAGCACTTCCGGCTTGATCGCGATGCCGCGCGCGATGCACAGGCGCTGCTGCTGACCACCCGACAACCCCGAGCCGCTCTGGTTGAGCTTGTCCTTGACCTCGGTCCACAGTGCCGCCTTCTTCAAGGCCCACTCCACGCGCTCATCCATCTCCACGCGCGGCAGCTTCTCGAACAGGCGCACACCGAAGGCGATGTTGTCGTAGATCGACATCGGGAACGGTGTCGGCTTCTGGAACACCATGCCGACCTTGGCACGGATCAGCGAAACGTCTTCGCGGCTGCTCAGGATGTCTTCGCCATCGAGCAGGATCTGGCCCTCGGCACGCTGCTCGGGATAGAGCTCGAACATGCGGTTCAACGTGCGCAGCAGGGTGGACTTTCCGCAGCCCGAAGGGCCGATGAAGGCGGTGACCTTCTTCTCCGGAATGTCCAGGTTGATGTTCTTCAACGCCAGGAATTTGCCGTAGTAGAAGTTCAGATTGCGGATCGAGATTTTGGTCTTCTCGATCACGGGAGTGTCGACTTTGGCGTCCATGATGGTTTGACCCCGATTGCTTAATGCTTGTTCTTGAAGAGCACGCGCGCCAGGATATTGAGCAGCAGCACGCCGATGGTGATGATGAATACGCCCGCCCAGGCCAGCTTCTGCCAGTTCTCGTAAGGGCTCATCGCAAACTTGAAGATCGTGACCGGCAGGCTGGCCATCGGCTCACCCAGGTTCGCAGTCCAGAACTGGTTGGACAGCGCGGTGAACAGCAAGGGCGCCGTCTCGCCGGAGACGCGGGCCAGGGCGAGCAGGATGCCGGTCATGACGCCGGCTCGAGCTGCCTTCAGCGTGACCGAGCTGATGACCTTCCACTTCGGCGTGCCCAAGGCGTACGCGGCCTCACGCAGCGCGTTGGGGATCAGACTGAGCATGTTCTCGGTCGTACGGATCACCACCGGGATGACGATGAGCGCCAGCGCCAGGACACCGGCGAAGCCAGAGAAGCTCTTCATGCGGGCGACGAAGACTGCATAGATGAACAGCCCGATCACGATGGACGGTGCCGACAGCAAGATGTCGTTGATGAAACGCACCACGCTGCCAAGCCAGGTCTTCTGGCCATACTCCGCCAGATAGATGCCGGCCAGCACGCCAATCGGCGTGCCGAGCAGCGTGGCCAGACCGACCATCAAGAGCGAGCCGAAGATGGCATTCGCCAGGCCGCCTGTCTCCGCCATGGGCGGCGGCGTCATTTCAGTGAAGGTGGCGATGGCGAGGCCACCCACACCCAGACGAATCGTCTCGAACAGGATCCAGGCCAGCCAGAACAGGCCGAATGCCATCGCGGCAAGCGACAGCGTCAGGGCGATCTGGTTGACAAGCTTGCGCTTGCGATGCATGGCCATGCGGCCGGAATCGAGCGTCGTGGAACGTCCAGTGCTGCTCATGACCGTGTCCCTTCGTTCTTCTTGAGTTGCGACAGCAGGATCTTCGAGAAGCTCAAGACCACGAAGGTGATGAAAAACAGGACCAGACCCAGATAGATCAAGGAAGCCTGATGCAAGCCCTCGCCCGCCTCAGCGAACTCGTTGGCCAATGCCGAGGTGATGCTGTTGGCAGCCTCGAACAAGGACAGCGAGTTGAGCTGGTTCATATTGCCGATCACGAAGGTCACCGCCATGGTCTCACCCAGCGCACGCCCCAGCCCCAGCATGATGCCGCCAACCACACCCGTCTTGGTGTACGGCAGCACCACGCGCCAGACCACTTCCCAGGTGGTGGAGCCCAGGCCATAAGCTGATTCCTTCAGCAGTGGCGGCGTGACTTCGAACACATCCCGCATCACCGAGGCAATGAACGGAATGATCATGATGGCCAGGATGATGCCGGCCGAGAGAATGCCGATGCCACCGGCGGGCCGGAGACCAGCGCGCCCAGGTAGGGCACGCCGTTGAACATGTTCTGCAGCGGCTGCTGGACATAGGTGGCCAGCAAGGGGCCAAAAACCAGCAAGCCCCACATGCCATAGACGATCGACGGCACGGCAGCCAGCAACTCAATCGCAGTGCCGAGGGGACGCCGCAGCCAACTCGGGGACAGTTCCGTCAGGAAGATCGCAATGCCGAAGCTGACTGGCACGGCAATCAGCAGCGCAATGAACGAGGTCATCAGCGTGCCGTAGATCATCACCAGGCCGCCGAACTTCTCCTGCACGGGGTCCCACTCGGTCGATGTCAGAAAGCCGAGACCGAAGTGCTGGATCGCCGGCGCTGCGCCAACCAGCAGCGACAGGATGATGCCGACCAGCAGCAGCAGCGTCAGCCAAGCCGCGCCGTGCGTCAACAATGAGAATGCCGTGTCAGCCCATGGCGCAACGCGTTTTCGCGTCGGGGGGCTGCCCTCGGGGCGGGCCGTCTCAGCGTCGCTGAGCGTGGGACTGGAACTGGCTGGAAGTATTGCGGCCACGGGACCTCCGCATGATGGGCAAGGAGATAAAGACTGCGCCTGATTCGACAACAGCCCGGCGCCTCAAGGAAGGCGGCCGGGCTGCCAGATCGTCAGTGCTCGATTACTTGAAGCTGATGGCTTTGCCCGAGGCGTCCTTGATCTGCTCGGTCCACACCTTGCGGACCAGGTTCTTGACGCTGTCCGGCAGCGACACATAGTCGAGCTCGTCAGCCATCTTGTCGCCATTGGCGTAGGCCCAGTCGAAGAACTTCATCGAGTTGGCGGCGCTGGCCGGCTTGTCCTGCACCTTGTGCATCAGGATGAAGGTGGCACCGGTGATCGGCCAGCTGTCCTTGCCAGCCTGCTCAGTCAGCACTTGGTAGAAGCTCTTGTTCCACTCGGCACCCGCAGCGGCCGCCTTGAAGGTGAGATCGTCCGGCTGCACATAGACACCGTCCTTGTTGCGCATCTGCACATGGGACATCTTGTTCTGCTTGGCGTAGGCGTATTCGACGTAGCCAATCGAGTTCGGCAGGCGCGTGACAAAGGCCGACACGCCTTCATTGCCCTTGCCGCCGGCACCCGTCGGCCAGTTGACGGCCGTACCCTCGCCAACCTTGTCCTTCCACTCGGTGTTCACCTTGGAGAGGTAGTTGGTGAACAGGAAGGACGTGCCGGAACCATCGGCGCGACGCACGACTGCGATCTGTGCGTCAGGCAGTTGCACGCCAGGATTCAGCGCCACGATCGCGCCGTCATTCCACTTGGCAACCTTGCCCAGGTAGATGTCACCCAGCACCGCGCCGGTCAGCTTCAGCTGGCCGGGCTTGATGCCAGCAATATTGACCACCGGAACCACGCCACCGATCACGGTGGGGAACTGGATCATGCCGTCCTTGGCCAGTTCATCGTCCTTCAGAGGCGCATCAGTTGCACCGAAGTCGACCGTCTTGGCCTTGATCTGGCGAATGCCAGCACCCGATCCAACGGACTGGTAGTTGATGCGAGCGCCGGTCGCCTTGTTGTAGGCATCAGCCCACTTGGCATAAACCGGGGCCGGGAAAGAAGCGCCTGCGCCGGTGACATCCTGCGCCAGCGACATGGTCGCGAAGCCGAAGCCGGCCGCCAGAACCAAACCCTTGCCGAGTTGAGAAAAGTTCATAAGGTCCCCTATCCGAGTCCGTGATTGACAATGATAGGGATGCTATGAAGCTTGTGTGACAAAGGAATGACACAAATCGGGGACGCCAGGGCAATCAAGCTCATCGCCACTGGCAGCAGGGCAGAGCAAAACTGTCACAAACCATTCCCGAACTCGTCATAAACAGCCTGAACTTGCAGGCTGTACCAAGAGCCGAGGCCTCAAGCTCAGGCCTGGACCGCTTCCACCAAGCGTTGGGCGCAGAGCTGGGCCAGAGCCGCATCGCTGGCCTCGACCATCACCCGCAGCAAGGGCTCGGTGCCCGAAGCACGGATCAGCACGCGGCCACTCTTGCCCAGATCCGCAGTGACGTCAGCCTGCGCCTGTGCCAGACGGGCGTTGCTCTTCCAGTCCTGTCCAGGCTGGAGGCGGACATTGATCAGCGTCTGCGGGAACAGGTCGACCCCGTTCATCAGTTCTGCCAGGCTCCGTCCAGTGCGGACCACCGCCTGAAGCACAAGCAAGGCGCTGACGATCCCGTCGCCGGTGGTGTGCTTGTCCAGCGCCAGCAGATGGCCGGAGCCCTCACCGCCCAATTGCCAGCCACGTGCGGCCAACTCTTCGAGCACATAGCGATCACCAACCTTGGCGCGGACAAAGTCGATATCGCGCGCGCGCAAAGCTAGCTCCACGGCCATATTGGTCATCAGCGTGCCCACGGCACCCGCCACGCGCTGCCCTTGCGCCAGCCGGTCTGCCACCATCACATAGAGCAACTCGTCGCCGTTGTAGAGACGGCCTTGTGCATCCACCAGCTGCAAGCGATCCGCATCGCCATCGAGCGCGACGCCGTAGTGCGCGCCATGCTCTTTGACGGCCTTGACCAGGGCTGCCGGCGCCGTCGCGCCACAACCTTCATTGATATTGAAGCCGTCCGGGCTGCAGCCGATCGGAATGACCTCGGCGCCGAGCTCGTGAAACACGTCGGGCGCCACATGGTAGGCCGCACCATTCGCCGCATCGACGACGATCTTCAGACCACGCAGCGTCAGGTCCGAACCAAAGCTGTTCTTGCAGAACTCGATGTAGCGGCCGCGGGCGTCCTGAAGGCGTCGTGCCCGCCCCAGATTGGCGGAGTCCACCCAGGCCGGCGCCTCCTGCAGGGCCTGCTCGACCGCCAGTTCCCAGGCATCCGGCAGCTTCTCGCCCCGGGCCGAGAAAAATTTGATGCCGTTGTCAGCAAAAGGATTGTGCGAAGCGCTGATGACGACACCCAGTTGCTGGCGCAGCGCCCGGGTCAAATAGGCCACCCCAGGCGTCGGCAAAGGCCCTGTCAGCCAGACATCGACCCCGGCCGAGGCAAAACCGGCCTCAAGCGAGGACTCCAGCATATAGCCTGAAATGCGCGTGTCCTTGCCAATCAGCACACTCGGGCGCGCCGTTTCCTTGCGCAGCACGCGGCCCACCGCATGCCCAAGCCTGAGCATGAAGTCCGGCGTGATGGGCGCCTGCCCCACGGTGCCACGGATGCCATCGGTTCCAAAGTACATGCGGCTCATCTTGAGCGTCCTCCTGATTCGTTCGACGCATTGTCGACGATAGCCGCCCCGGCACCGCCCGCGGCAGCCCACACCTTCAGGGCATCGACAGTCGGCGCGACATCGTGCACACGAACGATGCGTGCGCCATGCGACACAGCGGCCAGGGCTGCCGCCAAGCTGGCAGCCAGCCGATCACCGACCGGTCGCCCCGTCAACGCGCCCAGCGACGATTTGCGGGACCAACCGATCAGCAAGGGGTGTCCGAGCGCCATGAGCTGCGCCTGATGCCGGAGCAACTCAAAATTCTGCTCAGGCGTCTTGGCGAAGCCGTAGCCAGGATCCAGCGCGATCCGCCCCGGCGCAATGCCGGCGGCGCGAAGCTCTCTGACTCGCGCTGTCAGGAACTCCGCAACCTCGCTGACGATGTCGCGGTAATCAACCAATCCTTGCATCGTTGCCGGCTCACCGCGCATATGCATCAGGCACACGCCCGCCTGACCGTGCCGGGCAAGCAACTCGACGGCACCGGGCCGCTGCAAGGCCTGGATGTCGTTGATGATGTCCACGCCCAGATCAAGCGCACGGCGCATCACAGCGGGCTTGCAGCTGTCGACAGAGACCGGCACACCCAACTGCAGAGCCGCCTCCAGCACATCGGCGATCCGGCTCCACTCCTCGTCGTCCGTGAGTGACGGCGCCCCCGGGCGACTGGACTCGCCGCCAATATCGAGGATGTCCGCCCCTTCGCGCAAAAGCTGCTCGCAGTGCGCAATGGCTGCCCGCTCTTCGCCATGCTGCCCCCCATCCGAGAAGGAATCAGGCGTGACGTTGACGATGCCCATCACCAAGGGGCGAGCTGACAAGGCCAGGGTGAAGCGCGTCGTCTGCCAGTGCATGGATCGAGTGCTCAGAGTGAATCCAGGGGGAAATGCAAAACGGGGCCATGAGCCCCGTTTGACTTGTGCGCCGTGCCTCGTTCAGGCCGCAGCGTGGGCCTCGCCCGTGCCGACAGCCGGTGGGCTGCCATCCGAACGACCACCTGCCGGCGGCGTCCAGTCCTTGGGCGGACGGGGCGGACGGCCTTCCATGATGTCGTCGATCTGGTCGCTGTCGATGGTTTCCCATTCCAGCAGCGCCTTGGCCATCGCGTGCATCTTGTCCTGGTTGTCTTCGATGTGCTTGCGCGCAATCACGTACTGCTCGTCAATGATGCGGCGAATCACCTCGTCAACCTTGCGCATGGTGTCTTCCGACATGCTGGTGGTCTTGGTCACCGAGCGGCCAAGGAAGACTTCACCTTCGTTCTCGGCGTAGACCATCGGACCCAGTTCATCGGTCATGCCATAGCGAGTCACCATGTCGCGAGCGATAGCGGTGGCGCGCTCGAAATCGTTCGAAGCGCCGGTGGTCATCTGGTTCATGAACACTTCTTCGGCAATACGACCGCCGAACAGCACCGAGATGGTGGACAGCATGCGCTCCTTGTCCATGCTGTAGCGATCGCCTTCCGGCAGTTGCATGGTTACACCCAGGGCGCGGCCACGCGGGATCACCGTCACCTTGTGAACCGGATCGGTCTTGGGCATCAGCCGAGCGACCAGCGCGTGGCCTGCCTCGTGATAGGCCGTGTTCTTGCGCTCTTCCTCGGGCATGACCATGGACTTGCGCTCCGGGCCCATCATGATCTTGTCCTTGGCCTTCTCGAAGTCGACCATTTCGACCACGCGGCCGTTGCGGCGCGCAGCGAAAAGGGCTGCTTCGTTGACCAGATTGGCCAGATCCGCACCGGAGAAACCAGGGGTGCCGCGCGCCAGGATGTCAGCGCGAATGTCCTGGCCGACCGGCACTTTGCGCATGTGCACATTCAGGATCTGCTCGCGGCCACGCACATCCGGCAGGGTCACATAGACCTGGCGGTCGAAACGGCCGGGACGCAGCAGAGCCGGGTCAAGAATGTCCGGACGGTTGGTCGCGGCCATCACGATGACCCCCAGATTGGTCTCGAAGCCGTCCATCTCAACCAGCATCTGGTTCAGGGTCTGCTCGCGCTCGTCATTGCCACCGCCCAAGCCAGCACCACGATGGCGGCCGACCGCATCGATTTCGTCGACGAAGATGATGCAGGGGGCACTCTTCTTCGCTTGCTCGAACATATCGCGCACGCGGGCCGCACCGACACCGACGAACATCTCGACGAAGTCGGAACCCGAGATCGAGAAGAACGGAACCTTGGCTTCACCAGCGATAGCCTTGGCGAGCAAGGTCTTGCCTGTGCCCGGAGGGCCGACCAGCAGCACACCGCGCGGAATCCGGCCGCCCAGTTTCTGGAACTTCTGCGGGTCCTTCAGGAAGTCCACCAGTTCCTTGACCTCTTCCTTGGCTTCATCGCATCCGGCGACGTCAGCAAAGGTGGTGGAGTTGTTGGCCTCGTCCAGCATGCGGGCCTTGCTTTTGCCAAAGCTGAACGCCCCGCCCTTGCCACCGCCCTGCATCTGGCGCATGAAGTAGACCCACACGCCGATCAGCAGCAGCATCGGGCCCCAGCTGACGAGAATGCTCATCAGCAGCGAGGGTTCCTCGCGTGGCTTGACATCGAACTTGACGCCGCTGGTGATCAGGTCGCCGACCAAGCCGCGATCCAGATAGGTGGCCGTGCTGCGCAGACGCCGGTCGTCATTCGTCACCGCAATGATCTCGGTACCGCCATTGCCTTCTTGCAAGGTGACCTGCTTGATCCGGTTGGCACGCACCTCTTCCAGGAAGTCGGAATAGCCGATCTGGTTGCCCTGGACCGAGCCGCGATCAAACTGCTTGAAAACGGTGAACAGCACCAGCGCTATCACCATCCAAACAGCTACCTTCGAGAACCACTGATTGTTCACCGCGACTCCTTAATTCATTCACACACCCGCAATTCGCTGCGGGAGATGCACGGCATATGGGGTTGATTCTATTGCAGTCAAGCCCTCGGGCCTGATTGGCAATTCCATGCGCGACGATAGGTATTGCCGCGCCTTTTGCGCTACTTCAGCCCGATGCCGACCAGGAAGGTCTCGGACGAGCGATCGCGCGACGCCTTGGGCTTGATCGCCTTGACCTTCTTGAAGCTCTGACGGAACAACTCAACCAGTTCGCTGTAGCCGCTGCCGTGAAAAACCTTCGCCACCAAGGCGCCCTCGGGCCGCAGGTGCTGGCGCGAGAAGTCTATGGCCAGCTCGATAAGATGCTCGATGCGTGCCGCATCGGTGGAGGCGATGCCCGACAGATTGGGCGCCATGTCGGAAACGACCACATCCACCACGCGCCCCGCCAATGCCTCTTCCAGCTGCTTGAGCACCGCGTCCTCGCGGAAGTCCCCCTGGATGAACTGCACGCCTTCGATCGGCTCAAGCTCCAGCAGGTCCAGCGCAATGATGGTGCCGTTGAGCTCGCCCACCGCTGCCCCACCCGTGCCGGCCTCCTTGGGCGCGAAGCGACGCCGCAAATACTGGCTCCACGCACCCGGTGCCGCACCCAGGTCGACGACGACCTGCCCTGGCTTGATGAGCTTGAGCTCCTCGTCGATCTCCTTGAGTTTGTAGGCAGCGCGGGCCCGAAAACCCTCTTTCTGTGCCAGCTTCACATAGGGATCGGTGACGTGGTCATGCATCCACGCCTTGTTGACTTTCTTGCTCTTTGTCTGAATCTTCATGTTGAACGGATAATACGGCCATGCCTGCGATTCAATTGACTCCTGCCCAGCGCAAGGAAAAACGCGCCGACGCTCATCATCTCGACCCCGTGGTCATGATCGGAGCTGACGGTCTCTCACCCGCGGTCGTCAAGGAGACTGACGCTGCCCTCAATGCCCATGGCCTGATCAAGGTCCGTGTGATGTCTGACGACCGCGCCAACCGCGAAGCCATCTTTGCCGAACTCGCCGACAAGCTTAGTGCTGCGCCGATTCAGCATATCGGCAAGCTGCTGGTGCTGTGGCGCCCGATGCCCGAAAAGGTCAAGGCTGAACGCGATGACGCCAAGCCCGGCCCCAAGGTCGTCAAGATCGTCAAGTTCTCCAAGAGCGGCAACCATCGGCCGCAGATCAAGAAGGTCCAGGTGCTGGGCAACCAGCGTGTCGCTCAGGGCGGCGAGATCAAGCGCGCCAAACGGCGTGTCACCAGCGTCAAGAAGCGCGCTGCTGACTGAGCCTGCTGCTCAGATGGCGCTGCCTCGCGACGAGGCGCGCCACGCCAACACCAGCACCGCCAGCAGCTTGATGGCGAAAAACAGCATGGACACTGCATGCAGTGCCCCGAAACTCAAGCTTCCCTGCCCGGCTCGGGCAGCGTCCATCATCGGTTGCAGCCCATAGTAGCCGGCGACCACACAGAAGACGGCCAGCAAGGGCAGCAGCAGCTCAGCGCTGAGCACCCGGTAGCCTGCGACTGCATCCCGCTGCAGGCGCCGCTCCATCATCACCAGCAACAGGCCACAGGCCAGCCCGAGTTGCGCATCCAACTCGAACAGACGCCCGACCAGCTTGCCCGCCTGCGCACGCTCCAGCACTGCGAAGGCACTGGGCGCGGCAATCGCGGCGATGCAAAGCAATTCACCGGCCCACAAGGCAGCCAGCAGTGCCCGAGCACGGGGCAGCATCATGTGCCTCGTCAGACGTAGCGGACTTCGACGATCTCGTAGCGTTTCACGCCGCCTGGGGCGTGGACTTCAGCCACGTCGCCGGCCTCTTTGCCGATCAAGGCGCGTGCGATGGGCGAGCTGATTGAGACCAGCCCGAGCTTCAGGTCAGCCTCGTCGTCGCCGACGATCTGGTAGGTCACCTCGGCGCCCGAAGCCTCTTCTTCCAGATCGACGGTGGTGCCGAACACCACCTTGCCGCCGGCATCCACGCTTGCCGGATCGATCACCTGGGCTGCGGCCAGCTTGCCTTCGATCTCCAGGATACGGCCCTCGATGAAGCCCTGCTTGTCCTTGGCCGCTTCGTACTCTGCGTTCTCAGACAAATCGCCCTGCGCACGCGCCTCGGCGATGGCCTGAATGACGGCGTGGCGCTCAACCGACTTCAGCTGATGCAGTTCCGCCTTGAGCTTTTCGGCGCCGCGGACGGTCAATGGAATCGTGGCCATGTGTAAACCTTGAGAGACTTTCGGGAAGATGCGCAAGCGCCGCACCCGCGTTGGGCCGCCGCATTCAACGATGACGGCGAGGCCATGCGTGCGGCGTTGGCGCAAAGTGCCACACAAAATGAATCCGCCGCTGCCACCCTGGAGAAGCTCCGGGGCCGCTGCGGCGGAATCGAACGACGAGAAGTTTAGACGAGTTCGGCGTGCAGTTCCTGCAGGGATTGCACCAGCAATCCCTCCTGGTGCTTCATGCCTTCCACGGCGGCCTCGCAACCGGCCATCGTCGTGTAGTAGGTGACGCGTGCAGCCAGCGCGGCTTGACGGATGTAGCGGCTGTCGGCAATCGCGGCGCGTGTCTCATCCACGGTGGTGAACACCAGCTGGATCTCGCCACCCTTGATCATGTCGACGATGTGCGGCCGACCATCCTTGATCTTGTTGACCACGCGAACCGGCACGCCGGCCTCGGAAATCGCAGCCGCCGTACCCTTGGTCGCGACCACGCCGAAGCCCAGCCCATGCAGATCCTTGGCGACCGCGACAGCGCGAGACTTGTCGGCGTTCTTCACCGTGATCAGTACATTGCCCTGTCGCGGCAGGCGCGATCCGGCACCCAGCTGGCTTTTCAGCATGGCCTCGCCGAAAGTCCGCCCTGCACCCATCACCTCACCCGTCGAGCGCATCTCCGGGCTGAGAATCGGATCGACGCCAGGGAACTTATTGAAGGGGAACACCGCTTCCTTGACGCTGTAGTACGGCGGCACCACCTCGTGCGGCACGCGGCCGTTGCGGTCGCGCTGATCCTTGAGCTTGACGCCTGCCATGCAACGCGCGGCCACCTTGGCCAGCTGCTGGCCCGTGGCCTTGCTGACATAAGGCACCGTACGCGACGCACGCGGATTGACTTCCAGTACATAGACCGTGCAGGCAGACAGACCCTGGACCACATCACCCTGGATCGCAAACTGCACGTTCATCAGGCCCACGACCTTCAGTGCGCGGGCCATCGCCGCCGTCTGGCGGCGCAGCTCGTCCTGCAGATCGACGGCCAGCGTGTAAGGCGGCAGCGAGCAAGCCGAGTCGCCGGAGTGAATGCCGGCCGCCTCGATGTGCTCCATGATGCCGCCGATCATCACGTCGGTGCCGTCGGAGATGCAGTCCACGTCCACCTCGACCGCGTCCTCCAGGAAACGGTCCAGCAGCACCGGCGACTTGTCGGAGACGCGCACCGCTTCGCGCATATAGCGCTCCAGGTCCTTGTCGCCGTGCACGATCTCCATCGCGCGGCCGCCCAGCACATAACTGGGGCGCACCACCAGCGGATAGCCGATCTCGTTGGCCAACTGGACAGCCGCCTCTTCGGTGCGCGCGGTGCGGTTGGGCGGCTGGCGCAGGCCCAGCTCATGCAACAGCTTCTGGAAGCGCTCGCGGTCCTCGGCAATGTCGATGCTGTCCGGCGTCGTGCCGATGATGGGCACGCCGTTGGCTTCCAGGTCCAACGCCAGCTTCAGCGGCGTCTGGCCGCCGTACTGGACGATCACGCCGACCGGCTTTTCCTTGTCGACGATCTCCAGCACGTCTTCCAGCGTCACCGGCTCGAAGTAGAGGCGGTCGCTGGTGTCGTAATCGGTCGAGACGGTCTCCGGATTGCAGTTGACCATGATGGTCTCGTAGCCGTCTTCGCGCATCGCCAGCGCCGCATGCACGCAGCAGTAGTCGAACTCGATGCCTTGGCCGATACGGTTCGGGCCACCGCCCAGCACCATGATCTTTTTCTTGTCGGTCGGCTCGGCTTCGCACTCCTCATCGTAGGTCGAGTACATGTACGCGGTTTGCGTCGCGAACTCGGCCGCGCAGGTGTCCACGCGCTTATAGACCGGGCGCACGCCCTGGGCGTGGCGGGCTCGGCGCACCTCGTGCTGGTTGGTACCCAGCAGCTTGGCCAAGCGCTTGTCCGAGAAGCCCTTTTTCTTCAGCAGACGCAGCTCGTCGGTCGACAGGCCGGCCAGCGCGCGGCCCTTCAGGCTCTGCTCGATCTTGATGATCTGCTCGATCTGCGCCAGGAACCAGGGGTCCACCGCCGTTTCGTCGAACACTTCCTGCAGACTCATGCCGATGCGGAAGGCGTCAGCCAGGAACAGGATGCGCTCCGGGCCGGGCTCACCGATTTCCTGGATGATTTCCTCACGGTCGGTCGAGCGCTCGGTGAGTCCGTCGATGCCGGTCTCCAGGCCGCGCAGTGCCTTCTGGAACGATTCCTGGAAGGTGCGGCCCATCGCCATCACCTCGCCCACCGACTTCATCTGCGTGGTCAGGCGCGAATCGGCCATCGGGGAACTTCTCGAAGGCGAAGCGCGGGATCTTGGTGACCACGTAGTCGATCGAGGGCTCGAAGGACGCCGGCGTCACGCCACCGGTGATGTCGTTCTTCAGCTCGTCCAGCGTGTAGCCAACGGCCAGCTTGGCGGCAATCTTGGCGATCGGGAAGCCGGTGGCCTTGGAGGCCAGGGCCGAGGAACGCGAGACGCGCGGGTTCATCTCGATCACGACCATGCGGCCATCGCGCGGGTTGATCGAGAACTGCACGTTCGAGCCACCGGTGTCCACACCGATCTCGCGCAAGATGGCGATGGAGGCGTTGCGCAGCAGCTGGTATTCCTTGTCGCTCAGGGTCTGAGCCGGGGCCACGGTGATCGAGTCGCCGGTGTGGATGCCCATCGGGTCCAGGTTCTCGATCGAGCAGACGATGATGCAGTTGTCGGCGCGGTCGCGCACGACTTCCATCTCGTACTCTTTCCAGCCGATCAGCGATTCTTCGATCAGCAGCTCATTGGTCGGCGACAGGTCCAGACCGCGCTTGCAGATCTCTTCGAACTCTTCCGGGTTGTAGGCGATGCCGCCGCCGGTGCCGCCCAGCGTGAAGCTGGGGCGGATCACCATCGGGAAACCGGCGCCGCCGATGTCAGCATGGATGCGCTTCTGCACGCCCCAGGCCTCTTCCAGCGAGTGCGCGATGCCCGACCGCGCCGAGCCAAGACCGATCTTGGTCATCGCGTCCTTGAACTTCAGGCGATCTTCGGCCTTCTCGATCGCATGCTCGTTGGCGCCGATCATCTCGACGCCGTACTTGGCCAGCACGCCATGCTTGTGCAGGTCCAGAGCGCAGTTCAGAGCGGTCTGGCCGCCCATCGTGGGCAGCACCGCATCAGGGCGCTCCTTGGCGATGATCTTCTCGACCACCTGCCAGGTGATGGGCTCGATATAGGTGACGTCCGCGGTGTCCGGGTCCGTCATGATGGTCGCCGGATTGCTGTTGACCAAGATGACCTTGTAGCCCTCTTCGCGCAGCGCCTTGCAGGCCTGGGCGCCAGAGTAGTCGAACTCGCAGGCCTGGCCGATGATGATCGGGCCAGCGCCGATGATCAGGATGCTTTTGATATCAGAACGTTTCGGCATTGCGTGTCTCCATCAGGCCTTGGACATGAGACCGATGAAGCGGTCGAACAAATAGGAAATATCGTGCGGGCCAGGGCTGGCTTCCGGGTGGCCCTGGAAGCAGAAGGCCGGCTTGTCGGTGCGGGCCAGGCCCTGCAGCGTGCCGTCGAACAGGCTGATGTGCGTCGCGCGCAGGTTCGCCGGCAGCGATGCGGCATCGACCGCGAAGCCGTGGTTTTGGCTGGTGATCGAGACACGACCGTCGTCCAGGTCCTTGACCGGATGGTTGGCGCCGTGGTGGCCGAACTTCATCTTGAAGGTCTTCGCACCCGAAGCCAGCGCCATGATCTGGTGACCCAGGCAGATGCCGAAAGTCGGAATTCCAGCTTCGATCAGCTCGGCTGCAGCCTTGATGGCGTAGTCGCAGGGCTCGGGGTCACCCGGGCCGTTGGACAGGAAGACGCCGTCGGGCTGCAGCTTGAACACCTCGGCCGCAGGCGTCTGCGCTGGCACCACGGTGATCTTGCAGCCACGCGAGGCCAGCATGCGCAAGATGTTGCTCTTCACGCCGAAGTCGTAAGCGACCACATGGAACTTCGGCGATTTCTGTTCGCCGTAGCCCGCGCCGAGCGTCCATTCGGTCTGGGTCCACATCTCGCTTTGCGTGCGGCTCACGACCTTGGCCAGATCCTGCCCGGCCATACTGGGCGCAGCCTTGGCCTTGGCGACGGCGTCGGCGATATGGGCGTCGGTGATCTTTTCGCCAGCGGCCAGCGCCAGGATGCAGCCGTTCTGTGCACCGGTGGTGCGCAGCACGCGCGTCAGGCGACGCGTATCGAGATCGGAGATCGCGACCGTGCCCTCGTCCTTCAGATACTGGCTGAGGCTGCGGGTCTTGCGGAAGTTGGAATCAAGGATCGGCAGGTCCTTGATGATCAGGCCAGCGGCATGGATCTTCGAAGCCTCGACATCCTCGTCGTTGACGCCGTAGTTGCCGATATGCGGATACGTGAGAGTCACGATCTGCCGGCAGTAGCTCGGGTCGGTGAGGATTTCCTGGTAACCGGTCAGCGAAGTGTTGAAGACCACTTCACCAACGGTATGACCGGCAGCGCCGATCGAGGTGGCTTTGAAGACCGTGCCGTCTGCCAGGGCGAGGATCGCTTGGGGGGATGAGAGCAGATCGGGCAGCACGGGTAACTCCGTTATTGTGCGCGCGCCCAGCTCTGCTCCTTGGGAACCTGGCGCGCGCGTTTGACGCGGCCGGGTCGAGCCTGAGTCCGGTGAAGGAAACGGAAGGGGTTTCGCTGGGGGGGCGGTGGGTTGCGGGTAAACCTGTGGAGTATAACCCAGCAGGGTAATCACCAAGCCCTTCGCCGGGCTCGCGGGCGCAATACCTACGCCCTAAAAGCCTGCCGGCGAGCACATTCCCGCCACCGACTCACGCGTCAAAGCGCGCGTGAACCGGCGCGGCGCCACTCATCCCAATGCGGCAATACCTGCGCGAGCGATCTGCGCATCTTCGGTCGACTTCACGCCGCTGACGCCAACCGCGCCGATGCAGTGGCCATCCACCATCACGGGCACACCGCCTTCGAGCAGTCCGCTCAGACCCGGCGCGCTCAAGAATGAGACCCGCCCCTGGTTGATGACATCTTCATAGACCTTGGATTCGCGGCGACCCAGCGCTGCCGTATTGGCCTTGGCAGGTGCAATCTGAGCCGAGATGGCCGGGGCGCCGTCCAGGCGCTGCAGCCACAGCAGATGCCCACCGTCGTCAACGATGGCGATGCTGACCGCCCATTGATTGGCGATGGCTTCGGCCTCAGCGGCTGCTGCGATCTTCTTCACCTCGTCCGAGCTCAGGTAGGGCTTTTGTTTCACGGGCTTGATCCTGTTGAAAAAGCCCCACTTTATCGACAGCGGCAGCCGGAATTCCGTCCCGCAGGACAAAACACCCTGCTAGGGGAATTGCCTAGCGCCCGCAACTGCATGTGCGACCGAAGCGCCCTAGAATCCGCAGCGTTCCGGCTGGCATGCCAAACATGCCGCCTGACGCCAATCTCACCGGAGGATCTATGAACGAAAGTCTGCAAACACAATACGGTAGCGCCTACGGCACCGGCTTGGCGGCCGACCGCCAGCGCGTGTTGCGCAACACCTACTGGCTGCTGGCCCTGTCCATGGTGCCCACCGTGTTGGGAGCCTGGGTCGGCGTCTCGACCGGCATCATGGCGAAGATGGGCTTCGGCATGAGCACCATCCTGTTCTTCGCTGGCGCGTTTGGCCTGATGTTTCTGGTCGAGAAGACCAAGAACTCCAGCATCGGCGTCTACGCCTTGCTCGGCTTCACCTTCTTCATGGGCTTGATGCTGTCGCGCCTGCTGGCACAGATCCTGGGCTTCAGGAACGGCAGCAGCCTAATCATGACGGCCTTCGGCGGAACCGCCGCCATCTTCTTCGCCATGGCAACACTGGCCACGGTGATCAAGCGCGACCTCTCCAGCATGGGCAAGTTCCTGTTTGTCGGCGCCATCATCATTCTGGTGGCTGGCCTGGTGAACATCTTCCTGCAGTCTTCCGCCCTGATGCTGACCTTGATGGTGCTCGCGATGGCGGTGTTCTCGGCCTTCATGCTGTATGACATCAAGCGCGTCATCGACGGTGGCGAGACCAACTACATTTCCGCGACACTGGCAATCTACCTGGACATCTACAACGTGTTCCAGAGCTTGCTGTCGCTGCTGGGCATCTTTGGCGGCGAACGCGACTGACCACCGAGCACATCGGAAAGACCAAGGGGCCCGCAAGGGCCCCTTCTTTCTTGTGGCGCGGCACGCGTGGATCAGCGCTCGAACACCGCGATCGATTCCACATGGGCCGTGTGCGGAAACATGTTCACCGCGCTCGCTGCCGTGCAGCGATAGCCCGCCACGTTCACCAGCAGGCCGGCATCACGCGCCAGCGTCGCAGGATTGCAGGAGACATAGACGATGCGCTTGGGCGGCACCCAGCCAGGCGCGAGGCTCGGATCCTGAGCGATGTCGGCGATCGCCTTGGCCAGCGCGAAGGCTCCCTCGCGTGGCGGGTCGACCAGCCACTTGTCGGCATTGCCATCGGCGGCCAGCAAGGCCGGCGTCATCTCGAACAGATTGCGCGCCACGAAGGCGGTGTTCCGGTCCAGCCCGTTGCGCTTGGCGTTCTCGCGTGAGCGCTGCACCAGGGCTTCGCTGCCCTCGATGCCAAGCACTTCGCGCGCCTGCGTTGCCAACGGCAAGGTGAAATTACCCAGGCCGCAGAACCAGTCGATCACGCGCTCGTCGCGCTGCACCTGCAAGAGACGCAGCGCCCGACCAACCAGCACCGAATTGATATGCGGGTTGACCTGCGTGAAGTCGGTCGGCTTGAAAGGCATCACCACGCCGAACTCGGGCAAGGCATAAGCCAGCTCCGGACCGCCCTCATCAAGCAGTTGAACGGTATCCGGCCCCTTGGGCTGCAACCACCACTGGACACCAGAATGAGCGGCCGCAAACGCCCGCAGCTTGGCGCGATCGCCCTCGCCCAGCGGGTTGAGATGGCGCAACACGAGCGCAATCACCTGATCGCCCATGGCCAACTCGATCTGCGGCAAGCGGTCACGCTCTTCCATGCTGGCAATCAACTCGCGCAGCGGCATCAGCATGTCGCTGACTTGCGGCGGCACGACCTTGCAGACCTGCATGTCAGCCACGTAGCGACTCTTGCGCTCGTGGAAGCCGATCAGGACCTGGCCCTTCTTGGCCACGTAGCGAACCGAGAAGCGCGCCCGGTAGCGATAGCCCCAGGCCGGCCCTTCGATAGGCCGCAACAGCGTCTCGGGCTTGACCTTGCCGAGATGCCAGAGATTGTCTTCAACCACACGCTGCTTGACTGCAACCTGGGCTGCCGGATGCAGGTGCTGCATCTTGCAGCCACCACAGGCGCCCGCGTGCAGGCCGAAATTGGGACAGCCAGGCGTGACGCGCTGCGAGCTCTCGCGCCGCATCGCCACCATCGTGCCCTGTTCCCAGTTGTTCTTCTTGCGGCCGACTGTCACCTGCACCTCTTCGCCCGGCAGCGCACCCTCGACGAAGACGACCTTGCCTTCGGTGTTGTGCGCGACGCCCTGGGCCTCGAGATCCAGCGACTCGACCTTGAGCCATTCGGATACTTGAGTCATGGCCCGATTATCCCTGCCCGCAACAGACTGCCCGGCAAGGCCTGCACCTGCAGCGGTGCCTCAGAAGATGGAGTCGCGGTTGATGCCCCGCCGCATCATGTTGCGCTTGAGCTTGTTCAGTGCTTCGATCTGAATCTGGCGAATGCGCTCGCGCGTGAGCCCAAGTCGGATGGCCAGCACGTCCAAGGTCTCGGGCTCACGGTCACTCAGTCCGTAGCGCCCGGCCAGCACTTCGCGCTCGCGTTCGTTCAAACTGGCCAACCCATGCTCAAGCAGGGCTTCGATCTCATGACTGAGGCGCATGCCCATCGGATCGACCGCATGCTCATCGGCCACAAGGTCAACCATGGACTCGCCCGCCTCAGCGTTGCGATCGACCGGCGCGTCAAGCGAGCTGGGCAGTTCGGCATAGGCCAGCAGTTCGGTCACATGCGCGAGGGGCTGCCCCAGCAGCGTGGCAATTTCCTCCGCTTTGACGCCTGACTCCGCACCCTGCTGAGCACGAAGCGCTTCCAGCGTGCGACGCGCCTTCAGCACATGGTTGAGTTCGCGCACGACATGCACCGGCAGCCGCACCAGGCGCGCCTGGTGCATCAAGGCGCGCTCCACGCCTTGCCGAATCCACCAGCTCGCGTAGGTCGAGAAACGAAAGCCGCGCTCGGGCTCGAACTTGCCGATCGCATGCATCAGACCCAGATTGCCCTCCTCGATCAGGTCGCTCAAGGGCAGGCCGCGACGAGATAGTTTTTCGCAATGCTGACCACGAGACGCAGGTTGTGCTCGATCATGGCCTGCCTGGCCTTGAACTCGCCGGCGCGCGCACGGACCGCCGTCTCGTATTCCTGTTCAGCCGTCAACAGCGGTGTGCGGCGGATATCGCGCAGATAGGCTTGCAGCGCGTTGCCGGGATCGAAGTCAGCTGGCGGCGTCAGCCCGCGCCGCAGCAACTCGATCTCGCTTTCGTCGGCAACCGGCTCGTCGGGCTCAGGCTCGCGCGCTTCGGGCGCTGCCGCCAGATCGACTGCAGCAAGCAGACCGGGAGGAACCGAACGTGATGATGGAGGCTGAGGTGTCGCGCGTTTCATCGTCAAACACCTCGCTCATGAGGGGACTCAGCGCGACGGCAGCAGCTTGGCCGGGTCGATCGGCTTGCCCTGCTTGCGCACTTCAAAGTGCAGCTTGACCTGATCCGCGTCGCTGGAGCCCATTTCGGCAATCTTCTGACCCTTGCGCACCGCCTGGTCCTCTTTCACCAGCAAAGCCTGGTTGTGCGCGTAGGCCGTCAAGTAAGTGGCGTTGTGCTTGATGATGACGAGATTGCCGTATCCGCGCAAGCCCGAACCGGCATAAACGACGCGACCGTCGGCAGCCGCCAGCACCGGGTCTCCAGAACGCCCGCCGAAGGCCAGGCCCTTGTTCTTCTGCTCATCAAAACCCGTCGTCACGCTGCCTGCAGCCGGCCAGCCCCAGACCAGGTCGTCATCGCCGCCAGCAGCTGCGGCAGCCGTCGGCGCTGCTGCAGCTGCAGGCACAGGCGCGGCACTCGGCCCAGAAGCAGCTGCCGCCGCAGGGCGGCTGTCAAGCGGGCGGCTTTCAACCTTGGCGGCAGCCACCGGCCGGGTGCTGACCGCACCGGCATCCATGGACGGCGGCAGCACACGCAAGACCTGACCCACTTCGATCCGATTCGGGTTGTCGATGGTGTTCCAGCGCGAGATGTCGCGCCAGTTCTGGCCGTTCTCAAGCGCGATGCGAATCAGGGTGTCGCCCGGTTTGACCGTGTAGTAGCCCGGCTTTCCCTCGTTCTCGGCACCTGGCGCCGGCTTGGGCTCGGCCGCTGGCGCGGCGACAGCCGGCGCGGGCGAAGGCGTCGGAACGGCTCGGGCTGACCCACTGATCGGACGATCCTCGACCGGCGCGCGATGCTTGGGCGATGCGCAACCCGCGAGCACGGCGCTCAGCGCAATCATCATCAACAGGGATGCTGGAGTTTTCGTGAGGTTCGCTTGCATGCGTTCTGAGCCTGGAGGAAGAGAGGCTGCGGCGAAGCGCCGCGGTCCTTACATGACGCCAGATTTTAGGGGCACGAACAGGACGGGCTCATGCAGCGTGCGGACGATGCGGCTGGCACCCGCCTCGACCACATGATCGACCACCACCAAAACCTGGCCGCGGCCGGAAGGATCAAGCATGGGCGCCACCAGACGCCCGCCCGGTGCCAGCTGTTCCAGCCAGGCCGGGGGCAGGTCTTCACCGCCTGCGGCAGCAATGATGCATTCGTAAGGGCCGCCAGGCTTGTGCCCCAAGCGGCCATCACCGTAGATCAGGCGCACCTGGTTCAGCCGCTGCGCCGTCAAGTGATGGCGCGCCTTGTCATGCAAGGGCTTGAGCCGCTCAATGCTGGTGACATGCCGGGCCAGGCGGGCTAGCACAGCGGCCTGGTAGCCACAGCCGGTGCCGATTTCCAGCACCCGCCCGAGATTGCCGTCCCGGGCAGCGACTGCGGCCATCAGCAACTCAATCATGCGACCGACGACCGAGGGCTTGGAGATAGTCTGCCCATGTCCGATCGGCAGGCTGGTGTCCTCATAGGCCTGAATCGCCAGCGCGGTGTCCACGAACTCATGCCGCGGCACTTCCGCCAGCGCTTGCAGCACGCGCTCATCGCGCAAGCCTTCGCGCTGCAGGCGCTGCACCATGCGCAGTCGAACGCCGGCAGAGTCGAGCCCCAGGCCGCTGGGGGCCACCTGGCGAGCTGCATCGGCCGCGGCTTCGCGCAAGTGGCGCTGCGGCATCAGCAACTCGCGCGCTGAGGCCGGGGCCGGAGCGCGTGCGCCCACCTTGTCCAGCGCCAGCGGAAACCGCCGCTTGGGCGCTTGGGAACTCATTCGGCGGCACCCAGCCGGCCCTGCCAGCCAGACAGTCCGGCGTGGTCGGTCAGATCGACTTGCAAAGGCGTGATCGACACCATGCCGCTGGCCGTGGCGTGGAAGTCGGTGCCCTCGCCCGCCTCCCGAGCATCGCCAGCCGGGCCGATCCAGTAGATGGGCTCGCCGCGCGGATTGGTCTGGCGGATCACCGGCTCGCTGGCGTGTCGACGCCCCAGCCGCGTGATGCGGCGCGGCAGGCTGCGCACATCGGCGCGGTTAGGCATGTTCACATTGAGCAGGAAAGCCTTGTCCAGCCCGCCCTGGATGACTTGTTCGACGATGGCCCGTGCAGCCGCGGCGGCAGCGTCCAGCTCACCCCAGCCCTTCTCGACCTGCGAGAAGGCAATCGACGGGATGCCAAACAAGAAACCCTCGGTGGCGGCAGCCACGGTGCCGGAGTACAGCGTATCGTCACCCATATTGGCCCCGTTGTTGATGCCGGACAGCACCAGATCGGGCCGGTAATCGAGCAAGCCGGTCAGCGCCACATGGACGCAGTCCGACGGCGTGCCGTTGATATAGCGAAAGCCGTTGGCCGCCGTGAAGACCGACAGGGGCCGGCTCAGTGTCAGCGCATTGGAGGTGCCGCTGGCGTTCTGCTCGGGCGCGATCACATCGATCTGCCCCAAGCCTTGGCAGGCCTTCACCAGTGCATGAAGCCCGGGGGCCAGATAGCCGTCGTCGTTTGCAATCAGGATTCGCATGGCGCCATTGTAGGCAGCGCGTCACCTCGGCGACCTCACAGGAACCCTCGCTTGCCTATGATCCCTCGGCACCTTCGAAAACACTGGAGCGATGACCATGCAAGCCTGGCTGTGTGAAAACCCAATCGGCGTCGAAGCCCTGAGCTTCAAGGATATGCCCACCCCCGCGCCCGCGCCGGGCCAGATCTGCGTGGCGATCAAGGCGGCCAGCCTCAACTTCCCCGACTTGTTGATCGTCCAGGGCAAGTACCAGATGAAGCCGCCGACGCCGTTCGTGCCAGGCACGGAATTCGCCGGCGTGGTCGAGGCCGTCGGTGACGGCGTCAAGGGCTTCAAGCCGGGCGACCGGGTGGCCGCGTTTGCCGGCACGGGCGGCTTCGCCACCCATGCGTGCATCCCCGCAGCGCTGGCCATGCCCTTGCCGCCCGACTTCGCGTTCGAAGATGCAGCGGCCTTCATCTGCACCTATGCCACCAGCCACCATGCACTGATCGATCGCGCAGCGCTGCAGCCCGGCGAGACCGTGCTCGTGCTCGGTGCCGCCGGCGGCGTCGGCACCGCCTCGATTCAAGTGGCCAAGGCCGCAGGCGCCAAGGTGATCGCCGCTGTGTCCTCCGACGACAAGGCCAAGCGCTGTCTGGAGCTCGGCGCCGACGCCGTCATCAACTACAGCAAGGGTCAGCTGCGCGAAGAGCTGAAGACTCTGACCGAGGGGCGCGGCCCGGACGTGGTGGTCGACCCGGTGGGCGGCGACCTGGCCGAGCCGGTGTTCCGCTCGATCGCCTGGCGCGGCCGCTACCTTGTCATCGGTTTCGCCCAGGGCGCCATCCCCGCGCTGCCGCTGAATCTGGCCTTGCTGAAAGGCGCCTCGCTGGTCGGCGTGTTCTGGGGCGAGTTCGCCAAGCGCGAGCCGCAGCACAACGCAAGGATGCTGGGCGAGCTTGCCAGCTGGTATGCACAGGGTCGCATCAAGCCGGTGCTGGACTGCGTGCTGCCACTGGCCGAACTGCCCAAGGCCTTCGAGCGCATGAGCAGCCGCCAAGTGGTCGGCAAGGTGGTGCTGAGCTGCTGAGTGCCGCCGCCGCACAACACTTGCGGTCAGAGCCCTGCTTTCGCGGGGCATGCCTGCAAGGACTTGTGCGCTAGGATGCCTGCCATGTGGAGCCGCACAACATGGCAGTCAAAGTCCTGATCATCGAAGACAACCCCGTCGCGCGGAGTTTTCTCTGCCGCGTCGTGCGTGAGAGCTTCAGTGACGAGATGGAGATCGTCGAAGCCGGTGATCTCGAGGGCGCGCGCCGCCATGTGGCCCGCCTGGCGCAGAG
The DNA here is from genome assembly GCA_015657635.1 of Roseateles sp. Lineage (GTDB taxonomy): Bacteria > Pseudomonadota > Gammaproteobacteria > Burkholderiales > Burkholderiaceae_C > JACDQM01. Next base: position 6,022 of record JACDQM010000055.1, on the reverse strand, counting down.
CGGTGACGAGGGCGGCTTCAAGCTGGTGCTGGTCGACTTGAGTTGCCCGATGGCAATGGCATGGAGTTTCTGGCCGAGCTTGGCGGCACACCGTCGGTCAAGATCGTGACCACGCTGTACTCCGATGACGACCACCTCTTCCCGGCCCTGCAATGCGGCGCCGATGGCTATCTGCTGAAGGAAGACCGCTTCGAGGTGCTGGTCGAAGAATTGCAGCGCATCGTCCGCGGCCAGCCGCCGCTGTCGCCGGCCATCGCACGGCGCCTGCTCTCGCATTTCCGCCCAGGCGCCACAGGCGACAGCGGCCCGATGAGCCTCAATGCCGCACTCAACTCAGGCTTCAGTCCGCTGTCGTCGAGTGCCGCGCCCCATAGCGGCCGCAGCGTGGTGCTTGACCCGCCGCCCGAATGGGAGCGCCTGACCCCGCGTGAAAACGAGGTGCTGACCTATCTGAGCAAGGGATTCACGATCAAGGAGATCGCGAACCTGATGGGCATCAAGTGGTTCACCGTGAACGACCACATCAAGTCCATCTACAAGAAGCTCAATGTGTCCAGCCGCGCCGAAGCGGCCGTACTGGCCAGCAAGCAGGGCTTGGTCTAGCAGCAACTGCAGCGCCATAAAGGGCGGCGCCTCGCAGAAGATCAGCGCATCGAGACCGGCATCAGCCGTTCCTTGGCTTCAACCTTGCTCTCAGGGTCCATCTCGATGGCCACCTGGGTGCAGACCGCCCGGCACAGCGCGGCGACACGCTCGCTCTGCAGCCGGTAGTAGATCTGCGTGCCTTCACGGCGCTTGTGCAGCACACCGCTGCGATACAGGGTCGCCAGATGCTGCGACATATTGGGCTGCGTCGTGTCGATCTCACCCAGGAGTTCGGACACGTTCTTCTCGCGCTGGCACACCGCGCTGATGATCTTCAGGCGGATCGGGGTGGACAGCAGTGAAAACAGTTCAGCAACCGAGTCGAAAACCCGGTCTTCAGTGCTACGGTCTTCCATGGTCACGGGAGCCAAGTGAGCGAGTCCCGATTGTATTCGCAATTAACGATATACAAGACCAGCGCCAGCTCACTTGAAGCGGTAGTGCTCCTTGTTGAGCACGGCAGCAACCGCTGTCACCTCTTCCGGGAACAGGCCCAGGTTCAACTCGGTGTTGCACTGTTCGACCATGCCCCTGAGCAAGCCCGCCGTGTTGACGCGGCCCATGGGCTTGTAAAGCGCCGAGCCGTCGCCGCCGACCTTGCGGACGTGGCACTCGGCACAGCGGTGTTCCTTGATCAGGCGCTGACCCAAGGCAAGGTCAGCATCGCGGAAGATCTCAGCACCCGCTTGGGCCTGGCTCAAAGAGCAGGCCAACGATGCCGCAAGAACGATGGTCAGGCTGCGCATAGCAATCAACTCCCAAGGGACGACCTTCGCCCCCCAGGAGTTGATGTTAGAGCAGCCGGATTGCGGCGCTCTGGCGTTTTACTTGGCGCCGGCCAGCACCCAGGCGGCCAGGGTCTTGGCGTCAGCTTCGCTCAGCGCGGGCTGAGCCGGCATCGGCACTGGGCCCCACTTGCCGGAACCACCCTTGCGGATGCTGTCAGCCAGCTTGGCCGGGGCGTCTGCCTGGCCGGCGTACTTCTTGGCGATCTCCTGGTAGGCGGGGCCGACCAGCTTCTTGTCCACCGCATGGCAGGCCATGCAGGCGTTCTTCTGCGCGAGCGCCAGATTGGCATGGGCCGGCAGCGCGGCGAACAGGCCGAACGCGGCGGCCATCGACATCGAAAGGATCTGCTTCAAGATTTGTCTCCAGCGTGCTTGGATTGGGTCAATCCGTTTATGCGTAGTCGATGATATTCGAAGTCGCAAAGACACATCTCAGGGCTAGTACGTAAGCCCCCACAGATCGCTCAGCGATAGCGTTGCACCATGGCTTCCAGCGCCACCGGCTTGATGCGCGCGCCCTGCCCTGCACAGCCGAAGGCCTCGAAGCGCGCCTTGACGATGCCTTTGGCGGCCTGGCGGGCGGCCGCAAAGGCCTTGCGCGGGTCAAATTCGCCCGGCTGCTCGGCCATCAGTTGGCGCATCGCGCCGAACATCGCCAGGCGGATGTCGGTGTCGATATTGATCTTGCGCACGCCGCTCTTGATGCCGCGCTGGATCTCTTCCACCGGCACGCCATAGGTCTCGCGGATGTCGCCGCCGAAGCGGCGGATGATGGCCAGCCACTCCTGCGGCACGCTGGACGAGCCATGCATCACCAGGTGGGTGTTGGGAATCGCGGCATGGATCTGCGCAATTCGGTCGATGGCGAGGATGTCGCCGGTCGGCTGGCGGCTGAACTTGTAGGCGCCATGGCTGGTGCCGATGGCAATCGCCAGCGCATCCACGCCGGTGGCAGCGACGAAGTCGCGCGCCTCGGCCGGATCGGTGAGCAGCATGTCGTGGCTGAGCGTGCCGGCGGCGCCGACACCGTCCTCTTCGCCGGCCTCGCCGGTCTCCAGCGAGCCCAGGCAGCCGAGCTCGCCTTCGACCGAGACGCCCACCGCATGCGCCATCTCGCAGACCTTGCGCGTCACCTCGACGTTGTAGCCATAGCTGGCCGGCGTCTTGGCATCCTCCAGCAGCGAGCCGTCCATCATCACGCTGGAAAAGCCCGAGCGGATCGCCTGCATGCAGACCGCCGGCGAGGCGCCGTGATCCTGATGCAGCACCACCGGCACATCGGGATGGGCTTCGATCGCGGCCAGCACCAGATGGCGCAGATAGGGCTCACCCGCGTACTTGCGCGCACCGGCCGAGGCCTGCAGGATGACCGGCGACTGCGTCGCTTCAGCGGCCTCCATGATGGACTGCACCTGCTCCATATTGTTGACGTTGAAGGCGGGCACGCCGTAGCCATGCTCTGCCGCGTGATCGAGGACTTGTCTCAGGGATACCAGGGCCATGGGGCCTCCTTTTTTGAATTCCGATGACGTTGTTCAGACAGTCCAGGCCGTGGGCTGCGGACTCAGCACATGCAGCGCCAGTTCGTCCAGGTCGGCAAAGATGCGCTGCGGTTCGGCCTGCTCGATCGGCACACCGGCGTTGTAGCCATAGGGCACGGCCCAGGCGGCGACGCCGGCATTGCGCGCCGCCTCGACATCGATGCGCGAATCGCCGACATGACCCATGCGCGTCGTGCAGACGCCCAGATCACGCGCCACGCGGCGCAGCACGCTGCCATGCGGCTTCTTGTGCTCCAGCGAGTCGCCGCCGATCAGCAGATCGAAATACGCGCTCAGCTGCGTCACATCCAGCACGCGCTGCGCATGGCGTTCCTCCTTGTTGGTGACACAGGCCAGCTTCAGGCCGGCGGCCGCAGCCGCGCAAGTGCTTCGCGGCAGCCGTCATAGACCCGCGCCGAAGTGCCCGTGGTCTGCGCATAGAACTGATCCAGGCTGGCCAGCACCGCATCGGTCTGCACCCGTTCAGCCAGTGCTGGCGTCTCGAGGAAGATGCGGGCCAGCAGTCTCAGCATCAGCTCGCGCGTGCCGGCGCCGATCAGCAGCGTGATCTCGTCGACCGGCCGCCGCGCCAGACCATGCGCCTCCAAGGCCAGATTGGCCGCCTCGGCAATCTCGGTGGCGGTGTCGACCAGGGTGCCATCCAGGTCGAAGCTGATCAGCTGGTACTGCGGCATCACAGGCTCTCCGCCGACAAGCTGCGCTGCACCAGCGCCACCAGGGAGGGCACCGTCAGGCCGAAATGCTCGAACAGCGCGCCCGCCGGCGCCGATTCGCCAAAGCTGTCCACGCCCAGTGCGGCCACGCAGCCGTACTGGCCCCACCAACGCGTCACACCCGCCTCGACACCGATGCGCGGCAGCCCCGCGCCCAGCACCGCCTCGCGGTAGCCGCGCTCCTGTCGGTCGAACAGCGTGCTGCACGGCAGTGAGACCACGCGAACCGGCACACCGGCGGCTGCCAATTCGGCCTGGGCCGCCATCGCCAGTTGCACCTCGGAGCCGGTCGCGATCAGCACCGCACGCGCGCCCGCACGGTCGCTGAGCACATAGCCACCGCGCGCCGCGGCTTCGACCATCTGCTCGGGGCTGCGGGGCTGCGCCGGCAGATTCTGGCGCGACAGCAGCAGACAGCTGGGCCGCGCGCTCTCGCGCAGGCTGGCAATCCAGGCCACCGCGGTTTCAGCCGCATCACAGGGACGCCACACATCCAGGTTAGGGATCAGGCGCAGGCTGGCCGCATGCTCGACCGGCTGGTGCGTCGGCCCGTCCTCGCCCAGGCCGATCGAGTCGTGCGTGAACACATGCACCACGCGCTGCTTCATCAGCGCCGACATGCGCAGCGCATTGCGGCTGTAGTCGCTGAAGGTCAGGAAGGTGCCGCCGTAGGGAATGAAGCCGCCATGCAAGGCCAGGCCGTTCATCACCGCTGCCATGCCGAATTCGCGCACGCCGTAGTTGATATGGCGGCCGCCTGCCTGGCCGGCGCGCACCGCACCGCAGCCGGGGAAATCAGTCAGGTTGGAGCCGGTCAGGTCAGCACTGCCGCCCAGCAGCTCGGGAATCTGCGGGGCGATCGCAGCCAGCAGTTGTTGCGAGGCCTTGCGCGACGCCACCGCGTCGCTTCGCTGGCCGAACTCGGACAGGGTCTTCAGCGCCAGCGCCTCGAAACCCGCATGCAGACGCCCGGCCATGCGGCGCTCGAACTCGACCGCCAGCTGCGGGTGCGCGGCGCGGTAGGCGGCAAGGCGATCGCGCCAGCCAGCTTCGGCCGCGGCACCACGGCTGCGGGCATCCCAGGCAGCGCGCACCGCCTCGGGGATGTCGAACGGGCCATGCGGCCAGCCGATGGCCTCGCGGGTGCGGGCAATCTCCTCGGCGCCCAGCGGTTCGCCATGCACCTTGGCCGTGCCGGCACGATGCGGCGAGCCGCGGCCGATGGTGGTGCGGCAGCAGATCAAGGTCGGCTTGTCAGCGCTGTCGCGCGCCTGGGCAATGGCGCGGCTCACGGCCGCCACATCGTGCCCGTCGACCGCGGCGATCACGTTCCAGCCATAGGCGGCAAAGCGCGCCGGCGTGTCGTCGGCGAACCAGCCCTGCACCGGGCCGTCGATCGAGATGCCGTTATCGTCATAGAGCGCGATCAGCTTGTTCAGCTTCAGCGTGCCGGCCAGCGAGCAGACCTCATGGCTGATGCCCTCCATCAGGCAGCCGTCACCGAGGAAGACATAGCTGTGGTGGTCGACGATGCGATGGCCGGGCCGGTTGAACTCATCGCCCAGCAGCTTCTCGGCCAGCGCAAAACCCACCGCATTGGCCAGGCCCTGGCCCAGCGGGCCGGTGGTGGTTTCCACGCCGGGGGTCAGGCCTTGCTCGGGATGGCCCGGCGTCTTGCTGTGCATCTGGCGAAAGCGCTTCAGCTCGTCCAGCGGCAAGTCGTAGCCGGTCAGATGCAAGAGCCCATACAGCAGCATCGATGCATGGCCATTGCTCAGCACGAAGCGGTCGCGATCCGGCCACTGCGGGTTGGCAGGGTTGTGGCGCAGGTGCTGGTCCCACAGCGCCACGGCCATTTCAGCCATGCCCATGGGCGCGCCGGGATGGCCGGAGTTGGCGGCCTGCACCGCATCCATGGCCAGCGCGCGCAAGGCGTTGGCTTGATCCCTGCTGTGGTTTGTGCTCATTGCCGCGCTCCTCACAGTGAACCGAGAGCGCGCTGACGCCGCTCCATCATGCGCCAGATGAAGGGCGTGAAGATCAGCTGCATCGCCAGCTCCATCTTGCCGCCCGGCACCACGATGGTGTTGGCGCGCGACATGAAGGAGTCGTGAATCATGTTCAGCAGGTACTGGAAGTCGATGCCCTTGGGCTTGGCGAAACGGATCACCACCATGCTCTCGTCCGGCGCGGATGTCGCGCGCGATGAAGGGGTTGGAGGTGTCCACCATCGGCACGCGCTGGAAGTTCACATGGGTGTGCGCGAACTGCGGGCAGATGTAGTGCACATAGTCAGGCATGCGGCGCAGGATGG
>JACDQM010000054.1 GCA_015657635.1 Roseateles sp. | reverse complement strand
GGACTTTCTGGATCGCCCAGGTGATCGAAGCTTCGACCGGCGTGGTGCTGGTGTCGATGTCGTGGCCATAGAGGCACAGCCCGGCCTCCAGACGCAGCGAGTCACGCGCGCCCAGGCCGATGGGCATCACTTCGGACTGCGCCAGCAGCTTTCGGGCCAGGGCCACGGCATGGTCCTGGTGGACCGAAATCTCGAAGCCGTCTTCGCCGGTATAGCCCGAGCGGGTCAGGAAGGTGGGGATGCCGTCCAGATCGAAGAAGCCGCCGGTCATGAAGGTCAGTTTGGCGACCTCGGGGTTCAGGCGCGACAGCGCCGTCACGGCCTGCGGGCCCTGCAGCGCCAGCAGCGCCTGCTCGGGCATCGGGATCACCTCGCAGTGGCCGCCCAGCTTGGCTTGCATATGGGCGATGTCCTGCACCTTGCAGCCGGCGTTGACCACCACGAACAGATCGTCCGGGCGGCGGCAGATCATCAGATCGTCCAGGATGCCACCGGCCTCATTGGTGAACATCGCATAGCGCTGCTTGAACACGCCCAGGTCGACCATGTCGACCGGCACGATGGATTCCATCGCCGCTGCGGCGCCGGCACCGATCAGGCGCACCTGGCCCATGTGAGAGACGTCGAACAGGCCAGCGGATGCACGCGTGTGCTTGTGCTCGGCCATGATGCCGGCGGGGTACTGCACAGGCATGTCATAGCCACCGAACGGAACCATCTTGGCACCGAGCTCGACATGAAGTGCGTGCAGGGGGGTCTTGAGGAGGACTTCGCTGGCGGACATGACTGAAAACTCCGAGGGCATTCTGCTGACCCACTCCATGATTGGAGTGGGGGGATATGCCCTCGCTGTCCGCTTTACCTGAGAGATTGGCCGCCGACAGATCGTCGACAGCTTGCCCCTTCGGTGGATGAGTTCAAGGACCCATCTCTCTCCAGTGAGGAACGCCGGGTTATTGGCGTCTTGTCAGTCCTTTTGCCTGAGCGTTCGCAGCTTGGGATCACCGGTGCCACTGCGCCTTCGGCGGCTTCCGCGTGGAAGCTCTCTCCTGACCGCGCGCATTGTAGCCATGCTTTGGCCGCCCGCCGGCCTTCGATGTGTGAGCTCTTCGCTTGATCCAGCGCAATTCGCTGGCGACTGCGATTCGTAAGCTGGCCGCGAGGGTCCAACACAACAGGAGGATTGCCATGAGCGTTGCCAGCATTTGCCGGCGTGACATCGTCACCATCGCCGACACAGCCAGTCTGCGCGAGGCGGCGCAGTTGATGCGCAGCCAGCATGTCGGCAGTCTGGTGCTGACTCAGACCAGCGCCGGGCATGAGCAGGCTGTCGGCCTGATCACCGACCGGGATCTGGTCATCGAGGGCTTGGCCAATGACAGGGATCTGTTGCGCACACCGGTGGGCCAGCTCGCGCGCCGCGATCTGGCAGCGATTGCCGGCGATGCTGATCTTGGCCTGGCCGTCGCCCGTATGCGCGAGGCCGGCCTGCGGCGACTGCTGGTGACCGCCGCAGACGGGCATGTGATGGGCATCGTCAGCTTCGACGATGTGCTGGAAGCCCTGGCCCTGCAGATCGGCGGCCTGGCCGAGGCCGTGCGCAGCGGCATCGCCCGCGAAGGCCTGGAGCGGCCGAGCGCGCCGCCGCGGGCACGCCCGGTCTTCCTGGCGCATGGCACTCCCGGCATGCAAGAACCGCTCAGGGGCTGATCATGACGAACACGTTGACCAAGCTGGTGCTCGGCGCCATGGGCGCGCTTCGGCCTGAGCCAGCCAAGGGCAATGCCGCCTCAACCTTGCTGCTGCCGGCGCCCCAACGGACCGGCGGCATGCCGCTGATGCAAGCGCTGGAGCAGCGCCAGTCCGGACGCAGCTATCGGCCAGATCCGCTGCCGCTGCAGCAGTTGTCCGATCTGCTGTGGGCAGCCAATGGCCAGAACCGCGCAGGCGGCGGGCGCACCGCGCCTTCGGCCCTGAACGCACAGGAAGTCGACATCATCGTGGCGCTGCCGGAAGGTGCCTACCGCTTCGAGCCGGCCCAGCACCGGCTTGAGTTGATCTGCGCGGCGGACCTGCGACGCATCAGCGGCTACCAGGACTTTGTCGACAGCGCGCCGCTGGACCTGATCTATGTGGCCGATCACAGCCGCATGAAGATGGTGCCGGCCTCACAGCGTTCGGCCTATGCGCATGTCGCCGCTGGCGCCATCGCGCAGAACGTCTACCTGTACGCGGCCAGCGTCGGTCTTGCCACCGTGATCCGGGCCTGGCTGGACCGCGCTGCCATCGCCAGCGCGCTGGGCTTGCCGCATGAGCACGAGGTGCTGCTGTCGCAGACCGTAGGCCATGCAGGTTCACTCAGCTAGGGTTCTGTCCCGCAAGTGGCCACGCAAGGTGAAGGCGCTGGATTCCGTGTCAGACCAAGGCATGAAGCGCAGCGATACCCAGTGGTATCGCGAAGATTCACAACGCGGGGCTGGCGCGGGAGACCCGCCTTCATGTGCAGGAACTTGTGGGACAGGGCTGAAGCGCTTAGGCGAACGGCTCAGGACGAGCCGGCCTCAGCCTTGACCATCAGCACCGGCACGGGGCTCTGGCGCAGCACCAGTTCCGCATCACTGCCCATCAGCAGTCGATTGATGCCGCGTCGCCCATGCGTTCCCAGCGCGATCAATTGGCACTTCGAGTTGATGACTTGCTCGACGATCACATCGGCCACCCGCACCCCCAAAGCCTCGCGCTGCACGGTTTCCACCTGCAGCCCGGCCATGAAGTCCTGCTTGGAGGCCTTGAGCAGCAAGTCGCCACCGTAGTTTCGCAGCACCTCCAGCGTCTGCTGGAAACTGGGGGTAATGGCCATCTCGCCATAGAGCGGAAAGTCATCCAGCACATGAAGCAAGCACAGGGTCGAGCCCAACTTACCGGCCAACTGAGCGGCCTCCTTCAGCGCGCGCTCCGAGGTGGCGCTGCCGTCCAGCGGAACCAGAATTTTTTCGTACATGCTCATCTCCCTCAAGACGCGTGGGTGGTGTTGAGCGCCAAAACAGACCGGCGACTCAAGTCCGCTGATTCTGCGGCGCGAGCAGTTGCCGCAATTGATCTATGTCAGACCGGTTCAGCTTGCCGACTGGCGCTGTGCGATATGCACCGCGCGCGCGATGGCGCGCGCCAGACAATCGGCTGCCGCTGAGCCGATGCGCCCGATCTGCACCTGGCGCGCCAGCCCTTCACCGAGTGCCAATTGCTTGCCAGCCAGCGCGAATACGGTGTCGCCATCGAAGGGCGTGTGGGCCGGCCGGACCGCCCGGGCCATGCCGTCATGGGCCATCATCGCCACCCGTTTGCATTCCGCGCTGCTCAGGTCGGCGTTGCAGGCCACGACGGCGATCGTGGTGTTGGCGCCGGGCTGCATCCGGCCCAAGGCCGCCAGCCGGCTGTCGTCCGGCACAGGATCGCTGCAGGGCTGCAACGTTGGCGCGGGCCGGTGCCCGCCGAACTCCTGGTTCAACTCGTAGGGCCAGGCCCAGAACGTGCGTTGATCGGGCATCTGGACCGAGCCCACCGGATTTGCTGCAACCAAGGCCCCGACACGCAAGCCATCGCCCAGGTCGATTGAGGTCGACCCCAGCCCACCAGGCAGCAAGCCGGCCCGCGCCCCGCGGCCGGCACCGACCAGGCCGAGCTCGAACTCCGGCGCAGCCGCAGCCACGGCCTCGATCCCGAGACGGCGGTAGGGCGGTTCCAGACCCCAGGCCTTGTCGCCGCCATTGGCCAGGTCGTGCAGCACCGCCGCTGGCACGATGGGAATCGTCGGGCTGCCCGCGGTCAGGCGCAAGCCTTGACCCTGCGCGGACAGCGCTGCGGTCACACCATCGGCGGCAGCCAGACCGAACACCGAGCCACCCGACAGCACGATGGCATGGGCGTGTCCGACCAGGTTCTCCGCGGCCAGGGCCTCGGTCTCGCGGGAGCCCGGGCCACCACCACGAACATCAACCGCCGCGGCCCAAAATCCATCCACCAGCAGCACTGTGACACCGCTGCGTACCGCCTCATCCGTGGCGTTGCCGACCCGCAATCCGGGCACGTCGGTGATGAGGTTGAACGGGCCAGGGTGCGGCATCGACGGGTCTCCTGCATGAGCGTGTCGAGCCCGTTTGTATCATCTGCCGCCGCGCGCGCAGGCGCCGAAGGCGCAGGCTCCGGTCAGTCGGCGGCGCGTTCGCTGGAGCGCAGCCAGGTGTAGGAAAGTCCGAGTCCGACGGTCGCCCCGTTGCTGCGTTGAACCAGCGGACTATCCTCGTTGGCGGCGCGGCAACACTGTCCAGGCGAGCAAAGCCGAACAGGCGCCAGTCCTTTGACAGGCTGCGCGAGACGGTGGCGGACAAGCGCCAAGCGACCAATCCGCTGCGGGCCTGGTAAGCAGGGCGGTCGGGCAGGGCGAACTGAGGCCGCACATCGTAGAAGGTAGCGGCCAATCGCTGGTCGGCAACGATGGCACTGACGCTGGTGGCGTAGAACCAGCCGCCGGTGCCACGGCGCTGGAAGCTCAGCTCGGGCTCAAACGCCATGCCGCGGTGTGCGCCGCCGTCGCTCAGGTCGAAAACCCCGCGCAGCGGCAGTTCGAGCCGCCAGCGGCCGCCGCCGGCGCTTTCGCCCAAGTTCCATTTCACGCGCGGACCGAATTCAACCAAGGTGCCGAGGTCGGGCATGCCCCGGCGGGCTTCGATCTCGTCAGAGTTTGAGCCGAAGCTCCCGGCCACACCGATGTCCAGTTCAAAGCGCGGTGTCTTCACCGCCCGCAATCCGGCCGTTTCCCCGTCAGCGCGGAAGTAGCGGCCGCGGTAGACGAGGTAGGGCAAAGCCAGCGTTCGCTGAACCTGCTGGTCTGATCCAGGGTAGGCCTGTTGAGACGTGGCAAAACCGAAGGCGCCGATTTCCCACAACGGCTGCACCGGGCCAGACTCGGCGCGGGCATCAGCTGCGCTCAAAGCCAAAGCCGCGCTGATGGCGCGTACGAGAGTGGTGGTTTTCAATTGCAGGCCCCGGTTAGCTGTTTGTCGGCCAAAGTATCCGGGCAAAGGTGTGGCGCTTCACAGGCGCCGAGCCTCAGGCCCTCGGGATCTCCGGGCTTTCAGCGGCTCACCGGGGGCGCTCGGTCGCTTCTGGTAGCGCAGCGGCGGCGTCCGATCGAAATCGCCAATGCTGTGGGACGCAGCTGGCCGACATCAATCCACGTCGGTTCACATAATACACATTGTCGATTTAATGGGTTCGGGTATGTCGCCCAAAAAATAGAAAAGCGTCCACCTCCCGGTGGACGCTCCTTAGGCTCAGCTACTGCCCGGATATGTCCGGACAGCGCTCAGCTTCGCGCAAAGGCGATGGCTGCTTCGATCAGCGCACCACAGCGAGCTGCTCGCGTGCACCGGCCTTGTAGGT
>JACDQM010000053.1 GCA_015657635.1 Roseateles sp. | reverse complement strand
CGCGATGATGCAGGCCTCCTGCACGGCCGGATGCTTGTAGAGCAGCAGCTCCACCTCAGAGGGCCAGACCTTGTAGCCGCTGGCGTTGATCATGCGCTTGAGGCGGTCGGTGATGAAGAAGTAGCCCTCCTCGTCCATGCGGCCGAGGTCGCCGGTGCGGAAAAAACTCTTGCCGTCGATCTCGACGAAGGCAGCCCGCGTGGCGTCGGGCGCACGCCAGTAGCCCTTGAACACCATCGGCCCATGCGTGACGATCTCGCCCACCTCGCCGGGCGGCAGTTCCTTGAAGGTATCCGGGTCGACCACGCGCGAGTCGACGCCGAAGATCGGGATGCCCAGGCACTGCAGCTTGGCCCGCTCGGGCGGATTGGCATGGCTGGGGGCGGCGGTCTCGGTCAGTCCGTAGCCCTCGGCGAAGGTCAGGCCGAACTCCTGCTGCAGCCGCTCGGCCACCGCCGCCGGCATCGCGGCCCCGCCGCCGCTCAGGTAGCGCAGGCTTGAGAGATCAAAGCTCTGGTAGTTCGGGCTGCCGAACAGATCGATGATCATGGTCGGGATGCAGGTCCAGTGCGTCACCTGGTGCTGCGAGATCAGGCGCCCTGCAAGTTCGCGGTCCCAGCGCGGCATCAGGACCATCGTCATGCCCTGGTAGACCGGGCCCAGCACGCCGTACAGCAGGCCGGTGATGTGGAACATCGGCACCACCGCAAGCCCCACCGACTCGGCCGAAGCCGCGGCCCACTGCCCGCCGCCACAGGCATTGGCCATCAGCGTGGCATGAGTGTGCATGCAGCCCTTGGGCAGGCCGGTGGTGCCCGAGGTGTAGGGCAGCAGCGCCAGATCATCCGCTTGTGCGGTATGCGCGCCGGGCTGCAAGCCGGCTTGCAGCGCGGCGGTCCAGGCGGTGGCACCGGCCGGCAGCGCCGGCTCGGCCCGCAACCAGGCCTGCATCGCGTCGGGCATGCCGCTGAAATCCGGCGTTCGGTCGAAGGCATCGGCATACCGGGCCACCAGCAGCGCCTTCACGCGCCGCTCGGGCGGCAGTGCCGCGTTGGCGGCATCGACCACGCCCACCAGATCAGCGCTGCAGATGACAACCTTGGTCTCGGGGTCGGTGATGTAGTGGCCGAACTCATCAGCCTTGTTCATCGGATTGACCGGCACGACGACCGCATTGGCGCGATTGACGGCATAGAAGGCGACGACGAACTGCGGACAGTTCTGCATGAACAGCGCGACACGGTCGCCCGGCCCGACGCCCTGGGCCTGCAACCAGCCGGCCAGCGCCAGCGCCTGATCGCGCGCTTCAGCAAAGCTCAGCGCCTGGCCGCAGTACCGTGTCATGGCCTTGTCGGGATAGCGCGCCGCTGAGACCTCGAGGTTGAACCACAGCGAGGTGCGCGGGATGGCCAGATCCCTGGGCAGACGGCGCGGCCAGTGGCTGCGCTGGGGCGAAACAAGGGTCGACGTGCGGGCTTCGGCGCTGGTCACTTGCATGGTCTCCTGGTGATCCCGGCCTTGTCCTATCGGGCCGTGTGGCGCTGATTCTTCTATGCGGCGCGGGTGCCGCCTGTCGCTGCTGCGACACGGCGCCCGAGCACTGCCGGCAGGCCGATACGGGGCGCGGCCCGAAATTGACAGAAAATGCGCCACCGATTGTTCCCGGGTCGCGTCTTGATCGCGACTCTTGGCTAGCGCCGTCTTCAGCCTCCTCACCTTAGCAGCCCATGTCTACGATTCTTCAGCACATTCCCGCCGGCCAGAAGGTTGGTATCGCGTTCTCCGGCGGACTGGACACCAGCGCCGCGCTGCACTGGATGCGCCTGAAGGGTGCGATCCCCTACGCCTACACCGCCAACCTGGGCCAGCCCGACGAGCCGGACTACGAGGAAATCCCGCGCAAGGCCATGCAGTACGGCGCCGAGAAGGCCGTGCTGGTGGACTGCCGTGCGCAGCTGGTGCACGAAGGCATCGCCGCACTGCAGGCCGGCGCCTTCCACATCAGCACCGGCGGCGTGACCTACTTCAACACCACGCCCATCGGCCGCGCCGTCACCGGCACCATGCTGGTGGCCGCGATGAAGGAGGACGACGTCAACATCTGGGGGGATGGCTCGACCTTCAAGGGCAATGACATCGAGCGTTTCTACCGCTACGGCCTGCTGACCAACCCTTCGCTGAAGATCTACAAGCCCTGGCTGGACCAGACCTTCATCGACGAACTGGGCGGCCGCGCCGAGATGTCGGCCTTCATGACCAAGGCTGGCTTCGGCTACAAGATGTCGGCCGAGAAGGCCTACTCCACCGACTCCAATCTGCTGGGCGCCACCCACGAGGCCAAAGACCTGGAGCACCTGAACAGCGGCATCAAGATCGTCAACCCCATCATGGGCGTGGCCTTCTGGCGTGACGACGTGGTGGTGAAGGCAGAGGAAGTCAGCGTGCGTTTCGAGGAAGGCATGCCAGTGGCGCTGAACGGCGTCGAATACGCCGACCCGGTGGCGCTGATGCTGGAAGCCAATCGCATCGGCGGCCGTCATGGCTTGGGCATGAGCGACCAGATCGAGAACCGCATCATCGAAGCCAAGAGCCGCGGCATCTACGAGGCACCGGGCATGGCGCTGCTGCATATCGCCTACGAGCGCCTGGTGACCGGCATCCACAACGAAGACACCATCGAGCAGTACCGCGTCAACGGCCTGAAGCTGGGCCGCCTGCTCTACCAGGGCCGCTGGTTCGACCCGCAGGCCATCATGCTGCGCGAGACAGCGCAGCGTTGGGTGGCACGCGCCATCACCGGCGAGGTGGTGCTGGAGCTGCGTCGCGGCAACGACTACTCGCTGCTGGACACGCGCAGCCCCAACCTGACGTACAAGCCCGAGCGCCTGTCGATGGAAAAGGTCGAGGACGCGCCGTTCTCGCCGGCTGATCGCATCGGCCAGCTGACCATGCGCAATCTCGACATCGTCGACACGCGCGAGAAGCTGGCCACCTACAGCCGCGTCGGCCTGCTGTCGGCTGGCGCCGGCGTGCCGTTGCCGCAGATCAAGCACGAGAAAAAGAACTGATGAGCCACCGTCAGCCGCTGCATGAGCCGGTCAGCTCCGAGGCGAAGGCCGGGCGCCGTCGCGTCCTGGCTGCCGCAACGGCGTGTTGGGCCGCGCCGCTGGTGCTGCTGAGCCTGCCTGCTGCAGCGCTTGAGCCAGCGCGCGGCAAGGTGGTGCTGACGATTCGCGGCCGCCTCGGCAAGCCCAACCGGGGCGCCGAGGCCGAGTTCGACATGGACATGCTGGCTGCCCTGCCACAGCACAGCATCACCCAGCCCACCCCCTGGTACCCGGGCCCGAGAAAGTTCACCGGCCCCTTGCTGCGCGATGTGCTGGCCTCCGCCGGCGCCAGCGGACGCAGCGTCGAGGCGATTGCCATCAATGACTACAAGGTCCCGATTCCGGTCGAGGATTTGCATGAGCATGAGGTGATCCTGGCGCGCTTGCTGGACGATCAGCCGATGTCCGTGCGCGAAAAGGGTCCGCTGTTCATCATCTACCCCTTCGCCAGCAATCCCAGGCTTCGCAGCAGCATCTACTACAGCCGTTCTGCCTGGCAACTCAGGACGCTGGAAGTCCGTCCGTGATGGCGAATCCGCGCCGCAGGTTTCGGGCCTTGATGGCGGCGATGGCCGTCTTGCTGGTCACCGCCCTGGGGGCCGTCGGCCTGCTGCAGGCTCGCCAGATCGAGCTGCTCAATGCCACGGTGCGATACCAGGACGATTACCTGGTCTGGAGCCTGTTCCAGTTCGAGGTCGAATACCTGAGGCTGAAGACCCAGCTGGGTGAGGTGCTGGCGCAACCCAGCAGCAGTGGCGCCGAAGCGGCGGCGCAGCGCTACGAGATCTTCGTCAGCCGTCTGAACTTGATCGAGGGTGAGCATGCCGCCAAGGTGCTGCAGGGTGAGCCGGGCTATCAGCGGACGCTGTCGCTGACACGCGCCTTCGTGAACTGGGCCGACGCATTGCCGCTGGACGCGGCGCGCATCGAGACCGATGCCGATGCCGTACGCAGCGCCCTGGCGCGCCTGGAGCCGCTGGCCGGGCCGGCCCGCGACCTCTCGCTGGCGGCTTCGCACCATGTGGCTGCGCAAGTCACCGGGCGCCATGAACTGGTGCGCGAGCAGAGCCGGCTCAGTCTGTGGCTCACGGTGCTGCAATGTGCGCTGCTGCTGGCTTTTTCCATCATCATCGTGCGCCAGTTCCGCAGCCTGGAGCGGCGCAATGAAGAGCAGGCGGCACTGGCACAGCGTCTGGGGCTGGCCCAGCAGGCCGCCGAAGCCGGCAGTCGTGCCAAGAGCGCCTTCCTGGCCAATATGAGCCATGAATTGCGCACGCCGATGCACGGGCTGCTCGGCATGCTGAGCCTGCTGCGCGAGACGCCTCTGAGCGTGACCCAGCGCGCCCAGTTTCAGGCCGCCAATGATTCCGCCCGCCATCTGCTGAACCTGTTGAACGACATCCTCGACCTGTCGAAGATGGAAGCGGGCGCGATCAGCATCAGCCCCGAAGCCGTGCAACTGCGCCGCCTGGTGCAAGAGCTTGAAGAGCTGACATGGCCCCAGGCCCAGGCCAAGGGTCTGGATCTGGCGCTGCGTGTCGACGCCGACGTGCCGGCCTGGGTGCAGGCCGACCCCACCCGGCTGCGCCAGATCCTGCTGAACCTGCTGAGCAATGCCGTGAAGTTCTCGGATCGCGGGCGGGTGGCCCTGCGGCTGAGCCGTGCGACCGATGCCGAGCACCTGCGCTTTGAAGTCAGCGATACCGGCATCGGCATGGATGAAGAGACGCAGGCACAGCTCTTTCAACGCTTCAGCCAGGCCGACCAGAGCAGTTCGCGCCGTTTCGGCGGCGCCGGGCTGGGGCTGGAGATCTCGCGCAATCTGGCGCGCGCCATGGGCGGCGACATCACCGTGAACAGTGCGCCGGGCCGGGGCTCGGTCTTTACCGTGGAGTTGCCCCTGCAAGCCTGCGCGGCAGCGGCCGAGCTGCCGGCGACGCACCTGCCGGTGCCGGCCGATGCAGCCGGACGGCGGCTGCGCATCCTGGTGTCCGAAGACCACCCCACCAACCGCAGCTTCTTGGAAGCTGCGCTGGAGCGCCTCGGCCATCAGGCGGTGTTCTGCGACAACGGCTTCGACGCGCTGCAAACGCTCAAGCAACAGGACTTCGACCTGGTGCTGATGGACCTGCACACGCCGGTGATGGACGGCTATCAATCGGCGCAGGCGATGCGCGCCCTGCCCGGCCCGAAGTCGGCGGTGAAGATCGTCGCGCTGTCCGCCGACGCCTTCGAAGAGTCGCACCAGCGCGCGCTGGACGCCGGCATGGACGACTTCATCACCAAGCCGATCGGCATCGAAGCCCTGGGCGAGCATCTGACCCGGCTGTCCGCCAGCATCAGCGCGGCCGGCGGCGCGGCGCGCTACGGTTCAGCGGCCCCGGCACTGCGCCCCGCTTTCGACGAGGCCCTGTTCCAGGAACTGCGCCGCAACCTGCCGATGGAGCGCATCCGCGAGCTGTATCGCGGCTTTGCCGACAGCCTGCACCACACCGTCCACGAGCTTCAGCAAGCCGCCAGAACGGCTGACGCCGCGGCCCTGCAGAGCGCCGCCCACTCGATCAAAGGTGCCAGTGGCAGCCTGGGCCTGATGGATGTAGCGGATGCCGCGCGTCAACTTGAATTGGCGGCGCGCCAGGGCGGGCCTTCCGAGCTGCTCAGCCAACGTTCGGCGGCACTGAGCGATGCGCTGACCATCAGCCTGCAGCTCTGCGCCGAACGCGGCCTGCTTTAGAGCACGATGGGCTCAGGCTCAAGCCGGATGCCGAAGCGGCCGTACACGCTCTCTTGAATGGCGCGCGCCAGGGTCACGACTTCGGCGCCGCGCGCCTCGCCGCGATTCACCAGCACCAGGGCCTGCTTGTCATAGACCGCCGCGCCGCCCACTGACTTGCCCTTCCAGCCGCAGGCGTCAATCAACCAGCCGGCCGCCAGCTTGATGCTTCCATCGGGCATCGGGTAGTGCACGATGCCAGGGTCGCGACCGATGATGTCCCTGCATTGGTCTTCGGTGACCACCGGATTCTTGAAGAAGCTGCCGGCATTGCCGATCACCGCCGGATCAGGCAGTTTGGCGCGACGGATCTCGCACACCCAGTCGAAAATCTGTCGTGCACTGGGCTCGGTGATGCCGGTCTGCTCGACCTTGCGTGCCAGATCCAGATAGCTCAGCTGTGGCACCCAGGGTTTGGGGCAGCGCAGCCGCACGCGGGTGATCACGCTCTTGCCTGCCAGCCCGCCGAAATTGCTGTGCTTGAAGACGCTGTCGCGATAGCCGAAGCGGCACACCCAGGCCGGCAGCAAGGCGGGCCGCCCGGTGACCAGATCCATCACCTCCACGCTGTCCAGCCTATCCTTCAACTCGACGCCATAAGCCCCGATGTTCTGCACCGGCGATGCACCGACCGTGCCCGGAATCAAGGCCAGATTCTCAAGCCCGGGGTAGCCGTGATCGATAGTCCACTGCACCAGCTCATGCCAGGCCACGCCGGCGCCCGCTTCGACGATCCAGGCATCGGAACGGTCTTCCAGCAGGCGAATGCCCGGAATTTCGATCCTCAGCACCACCACATCAAGATCCCGCGTCAGCACGATATTGCTGCCGCCACCCAGGATGAACTTGGGCGCGGCCCAGTTCGGGATGGTCGACGACACGCCGCACATCAGCCTCCGTGCGGATGCGCACCAAGCGGTGGGCGAGCGCGGGCAGGCCGAAGCTGTTGTAGGGCTTCAGATTGACGTCATGCTCTATCGTCAGCAAGTCTCGCCTGCTCAAGGGATTCGGTACGGCTTCGGGCATGGCAGAATTTTCACAGATCAACCGGGGCACCCCGCCCCTTACCCACGAAAAAACATGCCCAGCTTTGACACCACCCTCGAACCCGATATGGTCAAGATCAAGAACGGCGTCGAGACCAGCACCAAGGAAATATCGACCCGCTTCGACTTCAAGGGCACCAGTGCCGAAGTCAGCCTGAAGGACAAGGAAAAAGAGATCCACGCGACCGGCGACAGTGACTTCCAGCTGGAGCAGATTGAGGCGGTGCTGTATGCCAAGCTGATCAAGCAAGGCGTGGTGATCAGCTTCCTCGACAAGCAGGACAAGATCGAGAAGCTCGGCGGCGACAAGGTGCGCCGGGTCTACAAGATCCGCAACGGCATTGACGCCGAGCTCGCCAAGAAGATCGTGGCTGCCATCAAGAACGCCAAGCTCAAGACCCAGGGCTCCATCCAGGGCGACACCGTCCGCGTGACCGGCAAGAACCGCGACGATCTGCAAGTGGCCATCGCCTTGATCAAGAAAGAGTTTGCCGACATGCCGCTGAACTGCGGCAACTTCCGCGATTGACTGCAATGCGCCGCCTGCCCGCGCTGCCACTACTGCTGTTGCCCTTGCTGATGGGCGCCGCGGGTGCGCAGGCGGCCTCCAACGTCAGCTTCAATGGCAGCCTCGGCTCGCAGGCTGCGCTGCTGCTGATTGACGGCGAAGCGCGGACCGTGAGGGTCGGGCAGGTCGTCGACGGCGTTCGCCTGATCGCGCTGGAGGACGGTCGGGCGACGGTCGAGTTGAATGGCCAGCGCCTCAGCCTGGCGCTCGGCGCCTCGCCCGGACGCGTCGGACCGGGCATCAATGGTGTCGGCAGTGCACGGCAGATTCTGCTCAGCTCCGGCGCAGGCGGTCATTTCTTCACCGCCGGCATGATCAATGGGCGCAGCACCCAGTTCCTGGTCGACACCGGTGCCACCAGCGTCGCGATCGCCCAGGCCGAGGCCGAGCGGCTGGGTCTGCGCTTTCGCGAGGGCCGGCGCATCATGACGCATACCGCCAACGGCACGGTTCCCGCGCACCGCCTGCAACTGGAGACTCTGCGCATCGGTGATGTGGAAGTCCGCAATGTCGATGCCGTCGTCGTGCCAGGGCAGATGAGCCATGTGCTGCTGGGCAACAGCTTTCTGAGCCGGTTCCAGATGCGCCGGGACAATGAAATCCTCACGCTGGAGCTGCGGTACTGAGAGCCGGCTTCGATGGGCTTGCTCCACAATCGGGCGCTCTCGCGGCTTGCGCCGTTCCCGCCTACCCATTTGATTCCCACCATGAACCGACTTGGCCATCGCCACTTCCACAGCTTCGCTTTTGCAGCGCTCGCTTTGGCCGCGTCGCTCACCTTCGCCGGACCGGGTGGGCGCTACTACGACGACGCCGTGGATCGCTATGGCAAGGGTGACCTGCCGGGCGCGGTCGTCCAGTTGAAGAACGCGCTCAAGGAAGAGCCCAAGATGCTGGCTGCCCATCTCCTGCTGGGCAAAGCCTTGCTGCGAACCGGGGAGATCAAGGCTGCCGAGGCTTCCCTTGAGCAAGCCCAGGCCCTGGGGGTGAACCGCGCCGAGATCGTTGTTCCGCTTGGGCGCGTCTACCTGTTGCTCGGAGAGAACAAGAAGCTCATCGACGTCATCGGTACCAGTGATTTGCCCAAGGAAACGCTGGCAGAGGTGTTGACTTTGCGAGGTTCAGCCTACGCCATGCTGGGCAACCGCACACTGGCAGCCCGGAGTTTCGAGCTTGCCAGAGAGGCCGCACCAAAGTCGGCCGCTCCGCTGATGGGCGAAGCCATGCTAAAGCTGCGTGCTGGCGATCTGACCGCAGCCAAGAGCAATGCCACACGGGCCACCGAGCTGGAGCCACGCTTGGCATCAGCTTGGGCGACCCTGGGCATGGTGCTGCGTGGCGCGGGTGACACCAAGGCCGCATTGACCGCGTTTGACCGCGCCCTAACACTGGACAAGGGGCAGATTGAAGCGCGCATCACCAAGAGCGCGCTCCTGCTGCAAGAAGGGCGTGACACCGAAGCTTCGGCGGCGCTGGACGTCCTCAAGGAAGGCGGCCTGGTTGACCCGAGGGCGTCCTATCTGCTCGCAACCATTGCGGTGCGCAAGGGCGACAACAAGGCGGCCAAGCAGGCCTACAGTGATGTCATTGATCAGGTCGACGTTCTGCCCAAGGGCGTGGTCTCGGGCGATGAAACCGTGCTGCTTGCTGCCGCACTCTCCCATCAGGCGCTGGGCAATCCAGAGAAGGCGCGCGAATACCTGAAGGACCTGCTGACGCTGGCACCCCGCCACTATGCCGGGCAGCTCATCCTGTCTACGCTGTCCATCGATTCAAGGGACTTCGGGCTGGCTCAGCCCATGCTCGATGGCCTGCTTCGTGAGGCGCCCAACGACCCCGCCGTGCTGAGTGCACTTGGCAGCCTGCATCTGGCACGCAAGCACTACCAGCTTGCCAGCGACTACTTTGAGAAGTCGATGAGCAAGACGCCCAATGCGCAGACTCTGCGCGACTTGGGCCTCAGTCAGTTGGGGCTGGGCAACGACAAGCGCGGCACGGAACTGCTTGAAGCCGCCCTGGTCAAAAATCCTCAGGACATCGGCACCATGGCGCGCCTGTCCATGCTCTATGGCAGTCAGGCGCAGCCGGACAAGGCCCTCAAGATGGCCGAAGCTGCCGTGCAGGCCGACCCCGGCAATCTGACGATGCACAACTTCCTTGGGAATATGCGGGGAAGACTCGGTAACAAGAAGGGAGCTCGAGAGGCTTTTGAGAGCATTCTCAGACTTGACCCGAAGTTCACCCCGGCAGCGATCAACCTGAGCTGGCTCGATATTGAGGAAAAGCGCTTCGACGCAGCCCGCGTCCGCCTCACTCAGTTGGTCAAGGAAAACAGCACAGATTCCGGTTTGGTGTTCCAACTCGGGGTACTGGAATACCGCGCGGGACGCCTTGACCAGGCACTGCAGCACTGGGAACGCTCGATGAGCCTGGGCCCGACAGACCCGAAAGCTGGTTTGGCCATGATCGAAGCGCTGCGCAAGCAGGGCGATCTGCCCAAGGCGCTCAGCGTTGCCAAATCGCTGGGCGCACAGCACGGCTCGGACATCAATGTGCTGGTTGCTATTGGGCAAACACACCTGGCAGCCGGCGAGGCGCAGCGGGCCAGAGGAGCGTACAGGGACGCCTCCCGGCTGGCCGAGTTCGATCCGGAACGTTTGGTCATGCTGGGTCGGCTGCAGTTGGCGGCCGGCGGCATTGGAGAAGCGGTCTACAACGCCCAGAAGGCCCTTCAGGCTCGCCCGAATGACTTGGGCGCCATGGCGCTGCAGGTCGAAATCGAGTTCAGGCGTGGCGACCGTTCAAAAGCCGAAGCCGCGCTGAAAGCACTGAACGCGCGACATCCCAACGAGCTACTCACGCAGCTCGTCAACGGGCATGCCGCGCTGGGGAGTGGCCAGTTCGGCCGGGCGGTCGAGGCGTATCGGACCGTCTTCAATCGGGCGCCCAGTACGGCCAACGCAATCTTGCTTGCGCAAGGCTTGCTGGCCTCAGGACAAGCAAGCGCTGCCGTGACCGTGCTGACGGACTGGACCAAGCGTCAGCCCAGAGACATCACAGCAATGCTGGCTTTGGCGGAAGTGCAATCGGAAGCGGGTCAGACGACAGAGAGCAAAGCGACATTCGCCCGGCTGGTCCAGTTGGACGACGGCAATGCCAGCCTCTGGATCAAGTACGCCAACGCACTGCTCAAGGCGGGCGACGCGGGCGCAAGGCCTGCGGCGGAAAAAGCGGTGAAACTCGCGCCAAGCAGCGCCGATGCCTTGTCGACCATAGGCTTGGTGCTGATCAACCAAGGCCAGATTGAGGCCGGTGTCCATCAATTGCGTGAAGCACGCCTGCGCGCACCGTCATCTGCCGAGCTGAGGGTGCGGTTGGCGGCAGGATTGACGCGACTCTCGCGTACGCAGGAAGCGAAAGACGAGCTCAAGGCCGCATTGGGGCTCGCGCCCGAACTGTCTAAGCGCCCGGATGTACAGGCACTGATTCGCCAGCTGGGGCTGAGCTCGATATGAGCCGCGACCCAGGATGTCCGGGTGCTGAATGTCTGCTCGATTCCTCGCTGACCCCGCATCCAGGGGGGCGGGCTGAGCGGAAATCATCTGTAACATCCCCCTACGTAAGGTACCCATCACTGGTCACTGCAAGAGTCAACGCCATGAACAACACGATCATTTTTGCCAAGCGCCTGGGTTTGAGCCTTGGCCTCGCGGCGTTGAGCCTTGTGTCGGTGTCGGCTCAGGCTCAGACCCTCTACAACGGCTCAGACGCGAACAAGACCGAGTCCTATTCGGTCAAGTTCGGCACCAAGGACTCCGCGAGTACCTCCATGGGAGCGCTGAGTGTGTCGCAGAACTCCAGCAAGACCGGTTCGTTTTGGGTGTACTGCCTCGACCCCTTGAATGGCACCAATTTGCCGACGACTTACCAGACCGTTGGTCTGGAGAATTTCGTCAAGTCGACCTCTGGCACGCCAACCTACCAAGCCCTTTTCACCTCGTCGCCGTATAACAGCGGTACGCTGGTGACAGGCTCGGATAGCACGAGCTATCAGATGCGGGACAAGACTCAGGTCTACAACAATCTTGTGGAGCTCTATTCGCACGCCTATGTGGATTCCCTGAGCAGCGAGCAAAAATCTGCTGCATTCCAATACGCAATTTGGAGCATCCTCGGTGAGAACACGGCCCAGTACAGCGCCACGGCCGGCGGCCTTCAACATACCGGCACCAGTACCACCTTCAGGACGCAAGCCAACGCTTATTTGACTGCTCTCAACAACGATTCCTGGAGCTTGGTCAACGGCGCCGTCCTGACTGCAACGACCAGCTACACCTATACCGTGTATGCCTCCAGCCCGCTGGGCTCTTCGCAGACTTTCCTGGCCGTTACCCCGAAGCCACCGTCAGGTGTCCCCGAGCCCACAAGTGCTCTGCTCGCCGTGATCGGCTTGGCTGCGATTGGCTTGAGTCGGCGCCGCAAGGCGCTGAACAAATCTGAGGCTTAAGCTGGCACTACTAGTTGCCGCCCAGTGAACAGAAGCGACCTTTGGGTCGCTTCTGTGCTTTTGCGCCTGCTTTTCATGCCGAGCATCCATGCGTGCTCAATCAGCAGCGCACAGTTGTCCCTCCCGAGACAGCAAAAAATAGCACGCTCGTGCTAAAACAGGGTCCAGCGATAAGAAGGAGACCGCATGGACCTGAATTTCACCTCCGAGGAACTCGCCTTCCGGGCTGAGATCCGCCAATGGGTGGCGGAGAACCTGCCCCAGGACATCAGCCACAAGGTGCACAACGCACTGCGGCTGAGCCGGGACGATATGCAGCGCTGGGCCAAGATCCTGGGCAAGCAGGGTTGGCACGGCTGGGCCTGGCCCAAGCAGTTCGGCGGCCCCGGCTGGAATGCCGTGCAGCGCCATCTGTTTGAAGAAGAATGCGCGCTGGCCGGTGCGCCACGCATCGTCCCCTTCGGCCCGGTGATGGTGGCTCCGGTGATCATGGCTTTCGGCACGCCCGAACAGCAGCAGCGCCACCTGCCCGGCATCATGAGCGGCGATATCTGGTGGAGCCAGGGCTATAGCGAGCCAGGATCGGGCTCTGACCTCGCGTCCGTCAAGACCCGGGCCGAGCGCCAGGGCGACAAATACATCGTCAACGGTCAGAAGACCTGGACCACGCTGGGCCAGTATGGCGACTGGATCTTCTGTCTGGTGCGCACCGACAGCTCGGTCAAGCCGCAGGCCGGCATTTCCTTCCTGCTGATCGACATGAAGTCGCCCGGTGTCACCGTGCGGCCCATCATCATGCTGGACGGCGAACACGAGGTGAACGAGGTGTTCTTCGACAACGTCGAGGTGCCGGTCGAGAACCTGGTGGGCGAAGAGAACAAGGGCTGGACCTACGCCAAGTACCTGCTGGCCCATGAGCGCACCAATATCGCTGACGTCAACCGCGCCAAGCGAGAGTTGGAGCGCCTGAAGCGCATCGCCCGGGCCGAAGGCCTGCTCGATGACAGCCGCTTCCGCGACCAGATCGCGCTACTGGAGGTCGACATCGTGGCGCTGGAAATGATGGTGCTGCGCGTGCTGTCGGCCGAGAAGTCCGGCAAGCAATCGCTGGATGTGGCCGGCCTGCTGAAGATCCGCGGCAGCGAAATCCAGCAGCGCTACACCGAGCTGATGATGCTGGCCGCTGGCCCCTACGCCCTGCCCTTCATCCAGGAAGCCATGGAAGCCGGTTGGCAAGGTGACTACGTTGGCGCCGCGCACTGCCCGCCGCTGGCCAGCCACTATTTCAACTACCGCAAGACCACGATCTACGGTGGCTCCAACGAAGTCCAGCGCAACATCGTCGCGCAGACCGTGCTGGGCTGAGGCAAATAGAAAGCTAGGAGACCACAATGGATTTCGATTTCACCGAAGACCAGGAGTCGCTGCGCGACGCAGTGCGCCGCTGGGTGGACAAGGACTATGACTTCGAGCGCCGCCGCGCCATCGTCAAGGCCGGTGGCTTTTCCCGCGAAGCCTGGGATGGACTGGTCGGCCTGGGGCTGTCGGCCCTGGTCGTTCCAGAGGCCCACGGCGGCCTGGGCCTGGGCGCCGTCGACGCGATGGTCGTGATGGAAGAGCTGGGCCGCGGTATCGTGATGGAACCGTTTGCACAGGCTGCGCTGGTCGCGCCTGCCGTGCTGGCGCAGGCGCCCGAGAGCGTGCAGTCCCAGTGGCTGCCGCGCATCGCTGGCGGCGAGGCCCTGGTCGTGCTGGCCCACCAGGAGCGTGGCGCGCGCTACCGGCTCGACAAGATCGAGACTGTCGCTGACGGCCTGTCACTGAGCGGCAGCAAGAGCCTGGTGGCGGCAGCAGACATGGCCGACGCCTTCATCGTGCCGGCCCGCTCGGGCGGCGGCATCGCGCTCTACCTGCTTGAGCGCAATGCGGCCGGCGTGTCGACCCGGGCCTACAGCCTGCAAGACGGTTCGCGCGCGGCCGAGCTGAGCCTGAACAAGGCTCCGGCCACGCTGCTGGTCGGCCCGGATCAGGGCTTGGCCGTGCTGGAACTGGCGGTGGACATCGCCATCGCCGCACAATGCGCCGAAGCTGTCGGCGCGATGGAGAAGCTGGTCGCCATCACCGCCGAATACCTGAACACGCGCAAGCAGTTCGGTGTGGTGATCTCGAGCTTCCAGGCGCTGCGCCACCGCATGGCGGATGTGAAGATGCAGCTGGAGCTGGCGCGCTCGATGAGCTACTACGCCACGCTCAAGCTCGGCGAGCCGGCTGATGTGCGCCGCCGCGCGCTCTCGCAGGCCAAGGTTCAGCTGGGGCAGTCGACGCGCTTCGTCGGCCAGCAATGCACCCAGCTGCATGGCGGCATCGGCGTGACCGATGAGTACATCAGCAGCCATTACTTCAAGCGCCTGACCGCGATGGAGATGCAGTTCGGCGACAGCCTGCATCACCTCGGCGAGGTCAGCCAGCGCATGCTGGACACGGCGGGCGTGTTCGCCTGAGCCGGTGAGGAGGCGGGCGCTGGGAAGCGCCCGCTCGGTTCGATCAAGCGGGCGGCGGCGGGCGCTCAGGCCTGCTGCATCCGCCGCGCCTTCCAGCCGCCATAGAGCGCGATCAGTCCGGGGATGATGATCATCGCCCAGATGATCTTTTGCAGATGCTGCTGCACAAAGGGCAGGTTGCCGAACAGATAGCCCACCACGGTGATGCCGACCACCCAGATCAGTGCGCCCACCACATTGAAGAGCGTGAACTTGCTGCGGTTCATCTCCGCCACGCCGGCCACAAAGGGCGCAAAGGTGCGGATGAAGGGCATGAAGCGGGCAATGATGATGGTCACGCCACCATGGCGTTCATAGAACATGTGGGCGGCATTGAAGGCCGCGCGATTGAAGAAGCGTGACTGTTCCCACCGGAACACCTTGGGTCCGAAGTGGCGCCCGATCATGTAATTGCACTGGTCGCCCAGGATGGCTGCCACCAGCAGCAGCACAATCGCCAACGGCAGGCTCATCAGGCCGGCACCGCACAGCGTGCCGACCACAAACAGCAGCGAATCGCCGGGCAGAAAAGGCATCACCACCAGGCCGGTTTCCACGAACACGATCAGGAACAGCAGCGCATAGACCCACATGCCATAGGCCTGCACAAAGGCGGCAATGTGCTTGTCCACATGGACGATGAAGTCGATCAGATAGGCAATGAGTTCCATGGGGCGGGATTATCGGCGCCGGACATGACAGCTGGGCCGGCCGGACTTCTACAATCACGTGATGGATTTGTCTTCCCCCAGCGCCGCCAGCACGGGCCGTCGCGCGATCCGGGAACTCCCCGATGAACTGATCAGCCAGATCGCCGCCGGCGAGGTGGTCGAACGCCCGGCCTCGGTCGTGCGCGAGCTGGTCGACAACGCACTCGATGCCGGCGCCAGCCAGATCAACGTCAAGCTGATGGCCGGTGGCGTGCGCGCCATCGTCGTCGAGGACGACGGCTGCGGCATTCCGATCGAAGAGCTGCCGCTGGCCCTCAAGCGCCACGCCACCAGCAAGATCCGCACGCTGGACGAGCTGGAGTCGGTCAACACCATGGGCTTTCGTGGCGAGGCGCTGGCCGCCATCGCTTCGGTGGCTGAGATGGCGGTGGCCAGCCGCAGCGAAGGCGCCGCACACGCCCACCGGCTCGACGCCCGCTCGGGCGAACTCGCCGCGGCCGCGCGCTCGCGTGGCACCAGCGTCGAGGTGCGCGAGCTGTTCTTCAGCACGCCGGCACGCCGCA
Source organism: Roseateles sp. (assembly GCA_015657635.1). Taxonomy (GTDB): domain Bacteria; phylum Pseudomonadota; class Gammaproteobacteria; order Burkholderiales; family Burkholderiaceae_C; genus JACDQM01. The sequence continues at coordinate 3,067 of JACDQM010000053.1, read as the reverse complement.
AGTTTCTGAAGACCGATGCCACCGAGCTGGCGCACTGCGTCGAAGCCGTGCGCCGCCACGCACTGGCACGGCCGGATGTCGGCTTTGCCGTCTGGCACGAAGGCAAGCTGGTTGAACAATGGCGCGCCGGCAGCGCCGAGCAGCGCATCGTCGATGTGCTGGGTGCCGACTTCGTCACCGAGAGCCGCGGTGTGCAGGCCGAAGCTGGCCCGCTGCGCATCACCGGTCGGGCCGGATTGCCGGAAGCCGCGCGCAGCCGCTCGGACATGCAATACGTCTATGTCAACGGCCGCTTCGTGCGCGACAAGCTGATCGCACACGGCGTGCGCTCAGCCTATGAAGACGTGCTGCACGGCAATCGCCAGCCCTGCTATGTGCTCTTCATCGAGATCGCGCCCGAGCTGGTTGATGTGAACGTGCATCCGACCAAGATCGAAGTCCGCTTCCGCGATGGGCGCAGCATCCACCAGCAGGTGCGCTACGCCGTGCAGGATGCGTTGGCGCAGTCGCGTTCCAGCACCCTGCCCGCGCCCGCAACGGAAGCCGCCAGCACGCCTGAGGCCGCCATCGCTGCAGCAGCGGCCGCGCCCGGCTACAAGCCCGAAGCCGGCCGCCCGCCAGCCTGGTTTGCCCCGGCAGCCGGCGAGCCTGCGGCGCCAGCCTATGCAACGGGCCGTGCCGACCCGGCCAGTTGGCGCGCCATGCCTTCGCCCCACCAGAGCGCGCTGGCGCTGAACGAAGTGGCCACGCTGTATGGGCAACAAAGTCCGCCGCAACAGTTCTCGCCTTCAAGCCCTGCGGCCAACGCCCCCCTGCCCGATCAGGCCTGGCCGCTGGGTCGTGCGCTGGCCCAGGTGCAAGGCGTCTACATCCTGGCCGAGAACGCCCAAGGCCTGGTGGTGGTCGACATGCATGCTGCGCATGAGCGCGTGGTGTATGAGCGCCTCAAAGCCAGCCTGGGCGCGGCCGCCATCGAATCGCAGCCGCTGCTGATCCCGGTCACCTTCGCCGCCACTGCGCAAGAAATCGCAACCGCCGAGGCGCAGGCCGAGTCACTGCTGCGCCTGGGCCTGGACGTGGCACCGCTGTCGGCCAAGGTGCTGGCGGTGCGCGCGCGCCCGGCCGCGCTGTCCGGCGGCGATGTGGTGGAACTGACGCGCGGCGTGCTGGCCGAGCTGGCCCAGTTCGACGCCAGCCACGCCATTGAGCGCGCCCAGCATGAGATCCTGGCCACCATGGCCTGCCACGGCGCCGTGCGCGCCAACCGCCAGCTGAGCCTGGACGAAATGAACGCCCTGCTGCGCGATATGGAGCGCACCGAGCGCGCCGATCAGTGCAACCATGGCCGACCCACCTGGCGCCAGCTCAGCATGCGCGAGCTGGACGCCCTGTTTTTGCGCGGACGCTGACGCTTCCGCCCTGCCCCTGACCTGGAGCCCCCGATGGCCACCTTGAAGTTGAAGAAGAAGCCTGGCGCTGCGCCGGAGCCCAGCGGCGAGCGGCGCGCGCCGGTGCGCGGCAAGGGCGTGTCCCGTCCGCGCCAGACGCTGCAAGCGGCCCAGGCAGATCGTGCTGAACGCCAGGCAGCGTTCGAGCAGCGCCGCGCCGAAGAGGCCCAGCGCAATGAAGCGCCAGCCCGCGGCAAGCCCTCGGCCCGGCCCGGAGACAGGCCAGGTGATCGCCCCGGCCGTCCGGGCGACCGACCCAATGCCAAGCCCGGCAGTCGCCCGGGTGCCAAGTCGACGGGCGGTTTCCGTCGCGACGAAGGCCCGCGCTTTGAAGAACGCCGCCCGCCGCGCCGCCAGGACGAAGGCCCGGCCCGCGGTGATCGCGGCCCGCAGGGTGGGCGCGGCCCGCGCAGCGAAGGCCCGGGCGAGCGTCCGCGCTTCGAGCCGCATGGCGATGGTCCGGGGCGTCAGGACAGCCGGCGTGGCGAAGGCCCTGCACGGCGCCCGGACGGCCGCTTCGAAAGCCGTCAGGACCCGCGCCAGGAGGGCCGCCAAGACAGTCGCCAGGAGCCCCGCCGCGACCAGCGCCGCGCCACCGGCCCGCGCCCAGGCCCGGCCGGCGGACCGGCACGCCCTTACCCGCCGCAGCCGCGCGCCGCGCCCGCACGCCGTGCGCCGCAGCGCGACGACGATGATGACGACGACGATTTCCGCGACCCCAGCAGCGAGGGCGAACGCCTGTCCAAGCGCATGGGCGTGCTGGGCCTGGCCTCGCGCCGCGAAGCCGACGAGTGGATCGCCGCCGGCTGGGTGCGGGTGGACGGCAAGCTCGCGGTGCTGGGCCAGCGTGTCGGCCCGGACGCCAAGATCGAGGTCGATCAGGCGGCCCACAAGGAGCAGGCCAAGCAGGTCACCATCCTGCTGCACAAGCCGATCGGCTATGTCTCGGGCCAGGCCGAGGACGGCTATGAGCCCGCGTCGGTGCTGGTGCGCAGCGCCAACCACTGGAAGGACGATGCCTCGGGCATCAAGTACCACATCGGCCACAGCCGCAGCCTGGCCCCGGCCGGCCGCCTGGACATCGACTCCACCGGCCTGCTGGTGCTGACGCAGGACGGCCGCGTCGCCAAGCTGCTGATCGGCGAGGACTCCAAGATCGAGAAGGAATACCTGGTGCGCGTTGAGTACCAGGGCGAAGGCTCGCCGATGGAGCGCTTCCCGGCGCAAGACCTGGCCCTGCTGAACCATGGCCTGGAGCTGGACGGCGTGCAGCTCAAGCCCGCCAAGGTCAGCTGGCAGAACGAAGACCAGCTGCGCTTCGTGCTGCGCGAGGGCCGCAAGCGCCAGATCCGCCGCATGTGCGAGCAGGTCGGCCTGACCGTGGTCGGCCTGAAGCGCGTGCGCATCGGTCGCATCAACCTCGGCCACCTGCCGCCCGGCCAGTGGCGCTACCTGACCCCCTGGGAGCGCTTCGATTGAGCGAGGCCCGCAGCAGCACAGCGCCCGGCCCGGGCTGGCAGATTCTTGCGCTGGCCCTGCTGCTGGGGCTGCAGCCGGTCAGCACCGATCTCTACCTGCCCGCGCTGCCGGAGTTGCGTGCCGAGCTCGGCGCGCCGATG
>JACDQM010000003.1 GCA_015657635.1 Roseateles sp. | reverse complement strand
GATCTGCGCGCCGATCTGCAGCAGGCCTTGAGCCAGCTGCGGACCTGATCCGCTGCTCAGTGTCGCGCGCGGCGACGCTGGCAAACACCGCGTCGAGTTCGGCCATCCAGCGCGCCTTGTCCGCTTCAGGGGCGAAGCTGGCTTCGAAGCCGTTGCGCAGCAGTGTGTAGGCCTCGGCTGCGCCGAGTGCCGGCATCGCGGCAAAGCACTGCTGGAAGTTCTCGCCCAGGTAGCCGCCGAAGTAGGCCGGGTCGTCCGAGTTCAGCATCGCCTTCAAGCCCTGTGAGAGCAGCGCCGGCAGCGGATGCTCGGCCAGCGTATTGACGACGCAGAGCTTGAGGTTGGACAGCGGGCACACCGTCAGCGGCGTGGCACGGCGGCGCAGCTCGGCCACCAAGGCGGCATCTTCAAGGCTGCGCACGCCGTGGTCGATGCGCTCGGCCTGCAGCGTGTCCAGCGCGCCCCACACATAGGCGGGCGGGCCTTCCTCGCCCGCATGGGCCACGCGGTGCAGGCCCAACGCACCGGCCGCGGCGAAAACGCGCGCAAATTTTTCCGGTGGATGGCCCAGCTCGCTGCTGTCCAGGCCGACGCCCAGCAGTTGCCCGCGGTAGGGTGTGAGCTGTTCCAGCGTAGCCAGCGCATCTTCTTCGCTCAGGTGGCGCAAGAAGCAGGCGATCAAGCCCACGCTCAGCCCGAGCTCACGCTCGGCCCGCGCGATCGCGCGCGTGAAGCCAGTCATGACGACATCGAGCGTGATGCCGCGTGCGGTATGCGTCTGCGGGTCGAAGAAGATCTCGGCGCGGCGGATCTTGTCAGCCGCGGCGCGCTCGAAATAGGCCCAGGCCAGATCCTCGAAGTCTTGTGCGGTCAGCAGCACGCCGGCGCGCGTAGTAGATGTCCAGAAAGCTCTGCAGATTGCTGAAGGCATAGGCGCGCCGCACCGCATCAACGTCGGCATAGGGCAGGGTGATGCCGTTGCGCTGCGCCAGCGCGAACATCAACTCGGGCTCCAGAGAGCCTTCGATATGCAGATGCAGCTCGGCTTTGGGCGCGGCAGCCAGCAAGGCGGGCAGGGCGCTGCGTGGGATGCGTGAGAAGTCGGGCGTTGGTGAGTGCATGGTGTTGACCTTGATAGCGCTGCGCGCTCAGTCCTTCGACCTGGATGGAACAGCATGCCGCATCAGTCGCCCCTTCTCGCGCTCCCAATCGCGCTTCTTTTCGGTCTCGCGCTTGTCGTGCAGATCCTTGCCCTTGGCCAGGGCCACATCCACCTTCACATGGCTGCCCTTGTAATGCAGATTGAGCGGAACGAGCGTGAAGCCTTTTTGCTCGACCTTGCCGACCAGGCGACGGATCTCGTCCTTCTTCATCAGCAGCTTCTTGGTCCGGTCGGCCATCGGGTTCACATGGGTCGACGCGGTGCGCAGCGGGTTGATGCGGCAGCCGATCAAATAGAGCTCGCCGTTCTTGATCATCACGTAGCCGTCGGTCAGCTGCACCTGGCCGGCGCGGATGGCCTTGACTTCCCAGCCTTCGAGCACGATGCCCGCCTCGAACTGTTCCTCGATGTGATATTCGAATCGGGCGCGGCGGTTTTCTGCAATGGACATGGATATCGATCTGGGGCCGGGAGGGGCCAATACAATCCCGGCATTGTATGAAGCACGTCAAGAAGTCAGTTCTGCTGTGGTACTCGCCGCGCGAGATGTATGAGCTCGTGACCGGCGTGACGCGCTATCCGGAGTTCCTGCCCTGGTGCCAGCAGGCCGAGGTGCTGGACCAAAGCGACGAAGGCATGACCGCGCGTTTGTCGCTGGCCTACGCCGGCGTGCGCCACGCCTTCACCACGCGAAACAGCCATCAGCACGCACGACGCGTCGAGATGGCGCTGGTGGACGGTCCCTTCTCGCTGCTCGACGGTGTGTGGAATTTCCTGCCGCTCACCAAGCCCGGCAGCAGCGACGACGGCAGCGAGCCTGAAGCCTGCAAGGTCGAGTTCGAGCTGCGCTACGCCTTTTCGAGCAAGGCGCTGGAGACGGTGGTCAGTCCGGTCTTCGATCGGATCGCCAATACCTTTGTCGACAGCTTCGTCCAGCGCGCCGAAGGTGTCTATGGCCCGCGCTGAGATGAGCGCTGAGCGCCTGACGGTGGAGTTGGTCTGGAGTCCGCAGGCGGGCGATGTGCGGCACGAGTTGCTGCAGCTTGATCAGGGCTGCACGATTGAGCAGGCCTTGCGCGCTTGCGAGGCCTTCGCCGAACAACTGCCGAAGTTGGCCGAGTTGCGGATCGGCATCTGGGGGCGGGTGAAGGAGCTCGATACGGTGCTGCGTGAGCGCGACCGCATTGAGGTCTACCGGCCTCTCACAGTGGATCCGAAGGAAGCGCGTCGTCAGCGCTACCGTGCGGCAGGCGAGCGCATTGTTTCGCGCCATCGCCCGCTGGCTGGCAAGACACGGGCCTGAGGCACAAAGCGCAGTTGCTGGCTGTACTTACTTGCAGTCCGCGGCCATCACGCTGCGGGTGTTGCGGATCTCGTCAGCGCGCATGCGGTCATCCAGTGGAATGTTCTCGCCGGCCTCATTGCGACGGGTCAGGCGCACGCCGTCTTCCAGCAGCTTGAGCTGTGCGGTGGCGCGGCGGCAGTTCTCGGCACGCAACTCCGCGTGCTTGCGCTCTTCTTCCTTCTGCCGTTTGATGCTTTCAGCCTCGGTGGCTTTCTTGCGAGCCTCCTGCTCGGTCTCGGCACGAGTGGGTGCGCGAGGCGCGCTGGCAGCCGGGGCGGCCTCGGCGGCTGGAGCGCCCGAGACGAGCGGTCGCACCACTACAACGGAGCGCGCGTTCGGCGGGCGTTGCAGGATGTCTTTTTCAAGCGTGCCCTGAGGGGGTGGCAGATCGCTGAATTGCACTTTGCCGTTGGCATCGCGCCACTTCCACTGCGCCATCGCGGTCGGCACCACGCCGATCATCAGCAGGGCCAGCAGGGCGGGACGCAAGGTGTACAGCAGCTTCGGCATGGTGGTGATAGTCAGTCGCGGAGAGGTGCGGGAAAGTGTAGCCCCGAGGGCAGGGCCGCGGCTTCCGTATAATGCCGCTTTGCGACTGGAGCTTCCCACATGCGCCTTCTTGGTAAAGCGCTCACCTTCGACGATGTGTTGTTGGTGCCAGCCTTCTCCCAGGTGTTGCCTCGCGACACCAGCCTTGCCACCCAACTGACTCGCAACATCCGGCTGAATCTGCCCCTGGTCTCCGCGGCCATGGACACGGTCACCGAAGCGCGTCTGGCCATTGCGATGGCCCAGGAGGGCGGCATCGGTATCGTGCACAAGAACTTGACCGCCCAGCAGCAAGCTGCCGAGGTGGCTAAGGTCAAGCGCTATGAATCCGGTCTGCTGCGCGACCCGATCACCATCACACCCGACACCACGGTGCGCCAGGTCAAGGCGCTCAGCGAGCTGCACGGCATCTCGGGCTTCCCGGTGCTGGAAGGCAAGAAGGTCGTCGGCATCGTCTCGGGCCGTGACCTGCGCTTCGAGACCCGCATGGATGCGCCGGTGCGCGAGATCATGACCCCGGCCGAGCGTCTGGTCACCGTCAAGGACGGCGCCACGATCGACGAGGGCAAGGCCCTGATGCACAAGCACAAGCTGGAGCGCGTGCTGGTGGTCAATGATGCTTTCGAGCTGCGCGGCCTGATGACGGTGAAGGACATCACCAAACAGACCAACTTCCCCAATGCCGCGCGCGATGCGCTCGGCAAGCTGCGCGTCGGCGCCGCGGTGGGTGTGGGCGAGGGCACTGAAGAGCGCGTCGAGCTGCTGTCGCGCGCTGGCGTCGACGCCCTGGTGGTCGACACCGCGCACGGCCACAGCGCCGGCGTGATCGAGCGCGTGCGCTGGGTCAAGAAGAACTATCCGCACATCGAAGTCATCGGCGGCAATATCGCCACCGGCGCGGCCGCGCTGGCGCTGGTGGAAGCCGGCGCCGACGGCGTCAAGGTCGGCATCGGCCCGGGCTCGATCTGCACCACCCGCATCGTGGCCGGCGTGGGCGTGCCGCAGATCACCGCGATTGATTTCGTCGCCACCGCGCTCAAGGGCACGGGCGTGCCGCTGATCGCTGACGGTGGCATCCGCTACTCGGGCGACATCGCCAAGGCCATCGCGGCCGGCGCCAGCACCGTGATGATGGGCGGCATGTTCGCCGGTACCGAGGAAGCCCCGGGTGAGGTGATCCTGTACCAGGGCCGCTCCTACAAGAGCTACCGCGGCATGGGTTCGATCGGCGCGATGAAGGCCGGCTCGGCGGACCGCTACTTCCAGGAAAACGACGAGACCACCAACCCCAACGCGGACAAGCTGGTGCCCGAGGGCATCGAAGGCCGCGTGCCCTACAAGGGCTCGATGGTCGCGATCGTCTACCAGATGGCCGGTGGCGTGCGCGCGTCGATGGGCTACTGCGGCTGTTCCAGCATCGCCGAGATGCATGATCGAGCGGAATTCGTCGAGATCACCTCGGCGGGCATCCGCGAGAGCCATGTGCACGATGTGCAGATCACCAAGGAAGCGCCGAATTACCGTTCGGAATAAGGCTCAGGCCTGAGGGCAAAGGGGCGGAGGCTGCGAAGACTCGGCCCCTTTCGCTTTCTTCCGGCAGCACGTCACAAGGAGCAGCAGTGAGCGATAGCGCAGTCCAGGGCGGCACAGGCAAGCGAGCGGCCGGCATGGGCTTCATCATGATCGCGGTGCTGATCGACATGATCTCGATCGGCCTGATCATCCCGGTGCTGCCTCCGCTGGTCGGCACCTTTGCCGGCAGCGCTTCCGAGCACACGCTGGCCTATCTGGCCGTCACCGTCGCCTTTGGCATTGCCAACTTCATAGGTGCGCCGGTGCTGGGCGCGCTGTCTGATCGTTATGGCCGTCGCCCGGTGATGTTGATCGGCTTCTCCGGCCTGGCGCTCAGCTTCTTCACCACCGCGATGGCCACCGCCTTGTGGATGCTGGTGCTGGTGCGCCTGTTCAGTGGTGCGATGCAGGCCAATGCCTCGGTCGCCAATGCCTATGTGGCCGACATCACCGCGCCCGAGGATCGTGCCAAGCGCTTCGGCATGCTGGGCGCCGCTTTCGGCATGGGCTTCATCCTCGGCCCGGTGATGGGCGGCATCCTGGGTGATATCGACCTGCACCTGCCCTTCTACGTAGCCGGCGTGCTGGCGCTGACCAACTGGGTTTACGGCTACTTCGTGTTGCCGGAGTCGCTCAAGCCCGAGAATCGCCGGCCCTTCGAGTGGCGCGCCGCCAACCCGGTGACTTCGCTGCGCAAGCTGAGCGCGCTCAAGGGCGTGGGCGGGCTGGTGTTCGTGATCGGCCTGAGCAGTCTGGCGCAGCTGGTGTTGCACACCAGCTGGGTGCTCTACACCACCTTCAAGTTCGGCTGGGCCCCAAAGAGAACGGGATGTCGCTGTTCGCCGTCGGCGTGATGTCGGTGCTGGTGCAGGGCTTCCTGCTCAAGCATCTGATCAAGCACATTTCTGGGCCGCGTCTGGTGATGCTGGGCCTGGCGTCCAGCGTGCTGACCAATCTGGTCTGGGGTGGTGCCACCGCGGGCTGGATGATGTATGCGGTGATTGTCTTCAACGTGCTGGGATTCGCCGCCGGCACGGTGATGCAGAGCCTGATCTCCAACGCCGCCGATGCGCGCACGCAGGGCCAGACCATGGGCGCCGTGGCTTCACTGAACAGCGTGATGGCCGTGCTGGCGCCGGTGCTGGGCTCGGGCCTGATGTATTTCGTTTCGGAGCTGCCGCGTGGCGACTGGCGCATCGGCGCTCCGTTCTATTTCTGCGCGGTGCTGCAGGCGCTGTCGCTTTTCTTTGCCTGGCGGCACTTCTCGCGCAGCCCTGATGCTGACGCGACCGTGGCCCAGGCGTCCTGATGACCGGATTGAACACCATGCATGACAAAGTCCTGATCCTCGATTTCGGCTCCCAGGTGACGCAGCTGATCGCGCGCCGCGTGCGCGAGGCGCATGTCTACTGCGAGATCCACCCGAACGACGTCTCTGACGAGTTCATCCGCAGCTTCGCCCCCAAGGCCATCATCCTGTCGGGCAGCCATGCCTCGACCTATGAGGACCATGAGCTGCGCGCACCGCAGGCGGTGTGGGATCTGGGCGTGCCGGTGCTGGGCATCTGCTACGGCATGCAGACCATGGCCGTGCAGCTGGGCGGCAAGGTCGAGTGGAGTGATCAGCGCGAGTTTGGCTATGCCGAGGTGCGTGCCCATGGCCACACCCGGCTGCTGGACGGCATCCAGGATCACGCCACGCTGGAAGGCCACGGCATGCTCAAGGTCTGGATGAGCCATGGCGACAAGGTCACCGTGCTGCCGCCGGGCTTCAAGCTGATGGCTTCCACGCCCAGCTGCCCGATCGCCGGCATGGCTAATGAGGACAAGGGCTACTACGCCGTGCAGTTCCACCCCGAGGTGACGCACACCGTCAAGGGTCAGGCGATGCTGACGCGCTTCGTGCGTGAAATTGCCGGCTGCCAGGGCGACTGGATCATGGGCGACTACATCGCGGAAGCCGTCCAGAAGATCCGCGAGCAGGTGGGCGACGAAGAGGTGATCCTGGGTCTGTCCGGCGGCGTCGATTCCTCGGTGGCTGCGGCGCTGATCCACCGCGCCATCGGTGACCAGCTGACCTGCGTCTTCGTCGACCACGGCCTGCTGCGCCTGAACGAAGGCGATATGGTGATGGACATGTTCGCTGGCAAGCTGCATGCGAAGGTGATCCGCGTCGACGCGGCTGATCTGTTCCTGGGCCAGCTGGCCGGCGTGACCGATCCCGAGAAGAAGCGGAAGATCATCGGCGGCCTGTTCGTCGATGTGTTCAAGGCCGAGGCCGCCAAGCTGAAGGCCGGCGACCAGGGCCACAAGGGCGCGACCTTCCTGGCCCAGGGCACGATCTACCCCGATGTGGTGGAGAGCGGCGGCACCAAGACCAAGAAGGCCACCACGATCAAGAGCCACCACAACGTTGGCGGCCTGCCCGAGCAACTGGGCCTGAAGCTGCTGGAGCCGCTGCGCGAGCTGTTCAAGGACGAGGTGCGCGAGCTGGGCGTGGCCCTGGGCCTGCCGCCCGAGATGGTCTACCGCCATCCCTTCCCGGGGCCGGGCCTGGGTGTGCGCATCCTCGGCGAAGTGAAGAAGGACTACGCCGACCTGCTGCGCCGGGCCGACGCGATCTTCATCGAGGAACTGCGCAACACCAAGGACGAAGCCACTGGCAAGACCTGGTACGAGCTGACCAGCCAGGCCTTCACCGTCTTTCTGCCGGTCAAGAGCGTGGGCGTGATGGGCGACGGCCGCACCTATGACTATGTGGTGGCGCTGCGCGCCGTGCAAACCAGCGACTTCATGACTGCCGACTGGGCCGAGCTGCCTTACAGCCTGCTCAAGCGCACCTCGGGCCGCATCATCAACGAAGTGCGCGGCATCAATCGCGTCACCTACGACGTGTCCAGCAAGCCGCCTGCCACCATTGAGTGGGAGTGAGCATGGGGTGGCGCGGCTGGCGTCCGCTGCTGGCCGCGCTGATGCTTGTTGCAGGGCAGGGCGCCGCACAGGCGGCGCTGCCCAGCGTCTATCTTGAAGAGCTGACCTGGCCTGAGCTGCAGGCAGCGCAGCGCCAAGGCGCGACGACCGTCATCATTCCGATCGGCGGCACCGAGCAAAACGGCCCGCATATGGCACTGGGCAAGCACAACGCCCGGGTGCGCGTGCTGGCCGGACGCATCGCCGCAGAGTTGGGCCAGGCGGTGGTGGCGCCAGTGCTGGCCTATGTGCCCGAGTCGCCGGGCCATCTGCGTTTTCCCGGCACCCTCGATACGCCACCCGCGGCCTTCGGCGCTCTGCTCGCTGCGGCGGCGCAGAGCCTGCGGCGCGGCGGCTTCCTGGACATCGTGCTGATCGGTGACTCAGGCGACTATCAGCGCCAGCTGCAGCAGCTTGCTGAGCAACTCAGCCGCGAATGGAAGCACAAAGGCGGGGGGGCTTCGGCCCGCGTGCACTACGTCGGCGTCTATTACCGCGAGGCCCTGGCTGCCTTTCGCCAGCGCCTGCGCGAACTGGGCCACAGCGAGGCCGAGATCGGCGTGCATGCCGGCTTGCTGGACACCGCGCTGCTGATGGCCACCGTGCCCGGCATGGTGCGCGGCGATCAACTCGGTGAAGCCGCGCGCCATAGCCCGGACAACGGTGTCACCGGCGATCCGCGCGCTGCGACTGCTGCCTTGGGCCGCGAGGGGGCGGATCTGATCGTGCGTCAGAGCGTGCTGGCCTTGCGCCGAGCGCTGGCCGCGCCGAATTGAGCAGCGGCATCAAGGCCGCCCTTGTCGCTTTGTCCGGCCTTTGAGAACGACGGCAAGGGCTCGCTACGATGCAGCCGTCGTGCGGCCCCAACAGCAAGCTGTCCGCCGTTTGCGCAATTGCTCACGCTTGGCCCTCCTCGGCTCGAATTGGGGCTGAACTTCACTGCTTTTTCAAAGCGTGTGTGCGTGTAGCGGACAGACACTCCGCTCGCACATGAGATCCCCGGGGTAGCCAATGACGGGGGCAGGTGTTCAGGCTCGGCTCTTGCGCCCGAGCCTCAGGGAGCTCCGCTTTGCCACATGGTCCCGGACAGCGAGCCAGGGCCCAGGAGCAGTGTTGATGCAGAACTCGCAGGCCAGCGCCACGCCGCGGCGCGTCTTGGTCGTTGACGACAGCCGGGCCATCCAGGCCATCATTCGCCGTATCCTGGAGACTGGCGAGGCCGATGAATTGCAGGTTCAGTGCGCCAGCAGCGGCGCCGAGGCGCTGGCCCAGGTCGATAGCTTCAGACCCGATCTGGTGCTGTCCGACTGGCATATGCCAGGCGTCTCAGGCATCGAGATGCTGCAGACCTTGCGCCAGATGGGGCACGCCGACATCGCGCTCGGCTTCGTGACCACCGAGACCGCGAGCGACTGCCTGACGCAGGCGCGCCGCAATGGCGCAGCCTTTGTCCTGAACAAGCCGTTCCAGGACCACGAGTTGCGCGCAGCCGTCAGCCAATGCCTGAGGCCGGCCATGGCCACGCCGACGGCCGATTCCTCATCGCCGCGTGTGGCCGCGCTCGATTCGGCGAGCCAGTTGCAGCAGTTGCTGTTCACCCATCTGGGCACGCGCAGCTTTGTGCTGAGCAAGCGTCACTGCGAGGGCGTCTTTGTCGAGCAGACGCCGCAGATGGTGGTGCTCTACAGCAGCGCCGGACGCAAGGGCGCTTACGCGCTGGGGCTGCTGGACGCTTCGGCTAGCTGCCTCATCGGTGGCATGGCCGCAGGCAACAGCCCCGACGAGATCCGCATGATGATCAGCAAGGCGCAGCCCGGCCCCGGCCATTTCGAGCATGTGCAGCGCTTCATGCTGGCAGTCGCCGGACTGCTGCACAAGCGCAGTCCGGCCGACGTGCCGGCCTTCAGCGCCGCCAAGATGGCCGTGCAGCCTTTCGACAAGGTGGCGGCGCTGATCGCGAACAACAATGGACGCAGCGACTTCGAGCTGGGCTTGAGCGGCCTGGGTGAAGGTCGCATGAGCTTCTTCATTCTGTAGGGCCGGCGCGATGGACCTCGAAGTCCTGGCCAGCGTCGGCGTGCTGACGGCCAACGCCGTGTTCATGATCATTGCCGTGGCCGGCTATCTGAAGATGAACACCCACGAGTCGCGCCGCCAGCAGTATCTGGCACACGCCTTGGCGGAGTCGCGTGATGCCGGTCTTGAGCTGCGCGGCGTGGCGCGCGAGCTGATGCGCATGATCGAGCGCGCTGATCGCTCGGTGGCCTGGCAGCGCCAGACGCTGGAGCCCGGTGCCGCTGCCCCGTCGTTCGAGCTCGACAGCGAGGAGCCGGACGCCGAGAAACTGCGCGGCTTCGAGTCGCTGGCCGGCGTCAGCGAAGCCGAGTACGAGCAGTGGCGCCGCCGGCAGCAGGTCGAGCTGGAGCGCGTGCTGCACCAGCGGCGTCGTTTGCAGCAGGAACTCGACGCCGTCCGACGACGTGCCGATGAGGCCGAGCGCCAGGCCGGCCGGACGCGCAGCGACCTCAGTCTGCGCGAGCGAACCGAGCTGAAGTCGCTGCATCAGCAGCTGCATCAGACCCAGTTGCTGCTGACCGAGTGCAAGGACATGCTCAGGCATGCCGAGGCACGCGCCGCCTTGGCCGAGTCATCGGGCGAGGTCGCCGTCGGCGAGGCAGCGCGACTGCGTCAGCAGATTGCTGAGCTGGATGCCCGCATGAAGCGTCAGCAGTGCGAGAAGGAGTTCATCGAGGACCATCTGTTGGTGCTGGATCGGCTGGTTCGCAATCAGTCGGCGGAAAGCAGCACGGAGGGTGAGCAATCCGGCGCGATCTCGGCCTGAGCGTGGCGGGCTGACGACGGCGCATTGAAATCGCTGCTGCGGCGCCGGCAATAATGTTCCGGACATCTGTTGCGAAGCGAAAGAGACATTCGATGACGAGAGCATGGTTGGGCGTGGGCATGGCGGCCGTGGCCGTCGCGGGCGGGGTGTTCTGGGCGCAGCAGCCCAAAGCGGCTGAGAGCAGCCGGTCGGCCGCGCTGCCGGCGGGCACACCGGCAGTCCAGCCGGTGCCTGGCATGCCTCCGGTGCGCGACCCGCTCAACGTCTACAGCGAAACCGTGGCTGGGCGCTTCAGCCCGGCCGTCGAAGGCGCGTTGGAACGCATCTACGTGCCCAACCGTGCCGTCAGCACCGTGTCGGTGATCGACCCGCACACGCTGAAGGTGGTCAAGACCTTCCGCGTCGGCCTGTTCCCGCAGCATGTGGTGCCGTCCTACGACCTGAAGACGCTGTGGGTGGCCAACAATGCCGAGGGCACCGACCGCGGCAGCCTGACTCCGATCGACCCCAAGACCGGCAAACCCGGCAAGGAAGTGCCGGTCGAGGACCCGTACAACATGTATTGGTCGCCGGATGGTCGCTATGCCATCGTCGTGGCGGAAGCCTTCGAGCGCCTGGACTTCCGCGACGCGCAGAGCATGAAGCTTGAGTATTCGATTACGGTACCGGGCTGCAAGGGCATCAACCACGCAGATTTCTCGATCGACGGCCGTTACGCGCTATTCACCTGCGAATTCGCCGGGACGGTGGTCAAGCTGGATCTGGTCGATCGCAAGGTGCTGGGCTCCTTGAAGCTCAATGCCTACATCAACCGCCCCGAGGTGCAGGCCCTGCTGGACGCGCCGGGCAAGAAGGCCAAGCGCTTGCCGGACCCGATCGACCCGACGGCTGACATCTGCACCACGCCCGGCATGCCGCAGGACATCCGCATCTCGCCGGACGGCAAGAAGTTCTATATCGCCGACATGATGGTGGACGGCGTGCACATCGTGGACTTTGCTTCCTTCAAGCAGCTGGGCTTCTTGCGCACCGGCAAGGGCGCGCACGGCCTGTACCCGAGCCGCGACGGCAAGCAGCTGTATGTGGCCAACCGCGGCAGCAACCGCATCCGCGACAAGAAGGGTGGCCCGGGCAGCGTCTCGGTGATGGATTTCGCCACCGAGAAAGTGGTGGCGCACTGGGGCATCCCCGGCGGCGGCAGCCCGGACATGGGCAATGTCAGTGCTGACGGCAAATACCTGTGGCTGTCCGGCCGCTATGACAACGTGGTGTATCGCTTCGAAACCGCCAGCGGCAAAGTCGACAAGATCCCGGTGGGCATCGAGCCGCACGGCCTGACGGTCTGGCCGCAGCCCGGGCGCTACTCACTGGGCCACACCGGCAACCTGCGCTAGGGAAGCTCTGCACAAATCAACGCGGTCCGTGATCGCGCGGACTCGGGCGG
>JACDQM010000052.1 GCA_015657635.1 Roseateles sp. | reverse complement strand
ACCTACAAGGCCGGTGCACGCGAGCAGCTCGCTGTGGTGCGCTGATCGAAGCAGCCATCGCCTTTGCGCGAAGCTGAGCGCTGTCCGGACATATCCGGGCAGTAGCTGAGCCTAAGGAGCGTCCACCGGGAGGTGGACGCTCCTTTCAATTGCGCCCGGCCTTTTTGCAGAATCGCCGCAGTGGCGTCTCTGGGAACTGCGGCGAAATGCATGGTCCCCGTGTAGGCGTCATACAAGTTGGCTACAAGCTTGTCTGCTTGTGAATTCCTCACGCGGTGCCCTGGCTCGTTTGCGATCTACTGCGCCCGGTCCCGGTGATCAGCTTGCGTCTGTGGGTGCAGACTGGTTGCCGGTATGAGTTGGCATCCAGGCAGGGTAACCCTCTAAACGGGGGGCTTTCAAGAGGCGATCAGGAGGGCATGATCCTTCAGCAAGAAAGCTTCCCTGGGCATGGCGGACTGACTGAGTCAAACGGGTGGTTCTGGTTCACGTTTCGGAGCGTGACTGGGACGGACCCGGCAGGCAGCGGAGCCAAAGCAGTCGGTCCTTGTCTTGCTGCACCAGAGATGACAGGGAAGTCCGTTCGGGTAGTCCTTCGGGTTGCTTGAGCAGAGCGTTTGGGGAAAGAACATGATTCGAGTTTTCAATCACTACTTGCACAGGCGGACGCTGCTCCAGGTCTTCTTTGACCTTGGTTTGATCATCTTCGCCCTGCTCGCGGTGACGCTGAGCCAGGGGGAGCAGGTCGGTCATGTGATCCCATTCGCTGCCTCCCATGGCCTGTCCCTGGCCGGTTGCGTGTTTGTGATCAACTCGGCGACCGGCTTCTACCAGCATGTTCACAACCGTTCAGTGACTGAGTCCTGCGCCCGAGCATTGCTGGCCTTGCTGCTGGCGTTGCCGGTTGCGTACGGGATCTTTAGTCTTTTGCCGGCCGACGTCAGTGAAAGCCGCGAGTTGATGACGATGGCGGCGATGGCGGCTGTCGCTGCCGTGCTGGTTCACCGTGTCTATGCAGCGCATTCGATTGCCCAGTCCCGCAATCGCACCAAGATTTTGATTTTCGGTTCTGGCGAAGTTGCCCGGGCTGTCGGCAACACGTTGAAGAGCGCGGATCCGCATGCACAAATCGTGGGCTACTTCCCTGGGCCGAACGAAACGGATCCGCAAGTGGCACGCGCCGAGATCATCGAACCGCAGGGCAGCCTCACAGAAACCGCCCTGAAGCTGGGCATCGACGAAATCGTCGTTGCCTTGTCTGAGCGGCGTGGCGGCAGCATGCCCCTGCGTCAGTTGCTCGACTGCAAGCTCTACGGCGTTCGGGTCGTTGATATCGCCACTCATTTCGAGAAGACGCTGGCTCAAATCAAGATCAGCCATGTGAATGCGGGTTGGCTGATCTTTGGTGACGGCTTCAACCAGGGTGTGTTGCGCACCGGTGTCAAGAGGGTCTTCGACATCCTCTTCTCGTCGCTGATCCTGCTGTTGGCTCTGCCGATCATGCTTGTCACGGCGCTGGTTATCAAGTTCGAGTCTCGCGGGCCGGTGTTCTATCGCCAGGAGCGGGTGGGGCTGAATGGCAAAGTCTTCGAAGTGATCAAGTTCCGCAGCATGCGTACCGATGCTGAGAAGGACGGCAAGCCCCGATGGGCGACGGTTAACGATGACCGTGTTACCAAGGTGGGGCGCTTCATCCGGCGCGTGCGCATCGATGAACTGCCGCAGCTGCTGAACGTGCTTCGGGGCGAGATGAGCTTGGTTGGGCCTCGGCCAGAGCGTCAGTACTTCGTGGACGAACTGGTTGCAAAGATTCCTTACTACGCTGTGCGCCATAGCGTTAAGCCGGGCGTGACCGGGTGGGCGCAAGTGCGCTACGAGTACGGCTCAACCATCGAGGACTCAGTCGAGAAACTTCAGTACGACCTGTACTACGTCAAGAATCACACCTTGTTCCTGGACCTGTTGATCCTGCTGGAAACCGTGGCTGTCGTCTTGACGGGCAAAGGCGCGCGCTGATCAGCCAGGCCTTGCGCTTGCGACTTTCTGGGACTGCCGGCTCTCTTGTTATGGACGCCCCTCCTCGGCGTCCATATTGCATTGGGTCGCTCAAGAGCATGATTCAATAGCTCATGCTTGAGCCACACTTCAATCTGAGCTTGTTCTCCTTTGGGACGGCCGCGCTCGCATACCTGTCCTTTCTCGGGGCCTATGTTTGGCGCATCCGCCGCTCGCCGACCAGCGGTGGTCGGGCGGGGCTGGTCTTCCTGGCGGCGATGGTTTCGGGTGCTGCCTGGGCTGTCACTGGGCTGTTGTCTGAGTTGGCCTCATCCAGCACTCTCCAAGTCTCTGTTGTTCCATGGCTTGACTGGCTACGCTATGCGCTGCTGCTGCGCTTTGTACTGCTCTTGCTGCGCGTTCCAGACGCTGCGCAGCCTGCCGATGGGACGCGGCGACTGCTGCAGCTGGGCACGGTGCTTGCGCTGTCGGCGGTGCTGCTGCTGAACCTGGGTCGAGAGTTCAGCGGCTTGCGAGACGCTGTCTGGATGCGACCGCTTGCCTATGCGTGGCTGGCGCTGAGCGTGCTCGGTTTGCTGCTGGTTGAGCAACTGCTTCGCAATGTCGATAGTGATGCCCGCTGGGGAGCCAAGCCCGTCTGTCTGGGTTTGGGCGTTGTCTTCATCTTTGACCTCTACCTGTACTCGCAGGCGGCTCTGTTTCAGGGCATCGACCCTGATGCGCTCGGCGTCCGTCCGCTGATACACAGTTTTGCGGTGCCCCTGCTCTACCTTGCAAGTCGACGCCACATTGATTGGGTCAGCAAGCTGCATGTCTCGCGCGCGGTCGTCTTCCACTCGGCGACGATGCTGCTTACGGGTCTCTACCTGCTGCTGGTGTCTGGGGTGGGCTACTACGTCCGCTATACAGGAGGGGACTGGGGCCGGGCCATGCAGATTGCCCTGATGGCGGTCGGTCTGCTGACCTTGCTGTTTGTGCTCTTGTCGGGGGCGATGCGGGCGAAGCTGCGTGTCTACATCAGCAAGCACTTCTTTAGCTACCGATACGACTACCGGGAGGAGTGGCTCCGATTCACGGCCATGTTGTCCTCTCAGAGTTCCCCCCAGGAATTGGGTATTTCGGCGATCCGAGGGTTGGCGAATCTTGTCGAGAGTCCCTCAGGCGTGTTGTGGCTGCGCCATGGCGGAGCTGGTGACTACCAGCAGTCTGCGCGCTGGAACCTTCCGGAGAGCCGTCAGTCCGAACCAGCTGAAGCTGGATTTGCAGCCTTTCTGCAAGAGACGGGCTGGATTGTCGACCTTGATGAGTTGCGGAACGAACGGCAACGCTATCCGGGGCTTGAAGTTCCAGAGTGGATGCGTGATGACGAGCGCTACTGGCTGCTTGTGCCCTTGCCTGTAGCGGGCGTCTTGATCGGCTTTGCAGTGCTGGGGCGCCCGCGCACACCGGTTGATGTGAACTGGGAGGTTCGGGACTTGCTGCGCACTGCGAGCAGTCAGGCTGCAAGCTATCTTGCGCAGATGATGGCAACCGAGGCATTGCTGGAGTCGCGCAAGTTTGACGCTTTCAATCGGATGTCGGCCTTCGTGGTGCACGATTTGAAGAACATCGTGACGCAGTTGTCCCTGATGATGAAGAACGCGCGCAGGCTGCGCGACAACCCGGAGTTCCAGGAGGATATGCTGGCCACGGTCGAGAACTCGTTGGAGAAGATGCGGCAGTTGATGTTGCAGTTGCGCGAGGGATCGACGCCGCATGGGGTTTCCCAAGGTGTCGAGTTGGCGCCGGTAGCCAAGCGCTTGGCCGCAGCTGCGAGCAGCAAGGGCAGGCACCTGGCGCTTGAAATCCGATCCTCTGTCAGTACACGCGGTCATGAGGAGCGCATTGAGCGAGTTATTGGCCATGCTGTCCAAAATGCTTTCGATGCAACGCCCGAAGAAGGCCGGGTCTGGTTGACCATGGACAGGCAAGGGAGCAATGCATGGATCGAAGTCGGAGATACTGGCTGCGGCATGAGTGACGAGTTCATCCGTACGCGCTTGTTCAAGCCCTTTCAAACCACCAAATCGCATGGCATGGGCATTGGCGCATTCGAGAGTTTTCAGTACTTGCAGGAACTTGGGGGGAAGATCAACGTGGAAAGTGAAATCGGCCGAGGCACCAAGGTGACGATCCTGTTGCCCTTGTTCCACGCCGGCCAGGCATCTGATCTCGGCATGTTGAGCGCCCAATGAGTTCGGTTCGAACCCAACCCTTGCTGATCGTCGAGGACGATCTTGCACTTCAGAAGCAGTTGAAGTGGTCGTTGGACGGATTCGAGTCCGTCCTGGCCGACGACGGGCCTTCCGCGCAACTGCAGTTCCGTCGTCATCAGCCGGCTGTCGTGACCATGGATCTGGGTCTGCCGCCGGATCAGGACTCGGTGTCGGAAGGCTTCAAGTTGCTCGAAAAGTTGATCGAGCTTGATCCGGGTGTCAAAGTCATTGTTCTGACCGGGCAGAACGATCAGACCAATGCCCTGCGCGCAATTCGCCTGGGTGCGTATGACTTCCTGGCCAAGCCGGTTGATCCGGATGTCCTGTCCCTCACCGTCGAGCGCGCGTTTCGCCTCTACGAGTTGCAGCAAGAGAATCGGCGCCTGCAGGCCCAGCAGAGTTCCGACACCGTCGGGGGGATCATCACTCGCGATGAGCGCATGCTCAAGATCTGCCGGACCATCGAGAAGGTCGCCCCCAGCAATGCGACTGTCTTGCTCCTTGGAGAGAGCGGTACCGGCAAGGAGCTGCTGGCACAAGGGCTGCACGACGCCTCCAAGCGCAAGGGTCGCTTTGTGGCGATCAACTGCGCCGCGATTCCGGAGAACCTGCTCGAGAGCGAGTTGTTCGGCTATGAGAAAGGCGCCTTCACAGGCGCCAGCAAGACAACCATCGGCAAGATCGAGACGGCCAACGGCGGCACCTTGATGCTCGATGAAATCGGTGACTTGCCGCTGCCGCTGCAAGCCAAGTTGCTGCGCTTTCTGCAGGAGCGAGCCATCGAGAGGGTGGGGGGGCGCCAGGAAATTCCCATCGACGTCCGCATTGTCGGCGCGACGCATCAGGATCTGCGCCAGCTGATCAGCCAAGGCAGCTTCCGTGAAGACCTCTACTATCGTTTGGCGGAGATCGTGGTCGACATTCCGCCATTACGGCAGCGTCAAGGGGATGCCGTACTGCTTTGCAATTCCTTTTTGAAGCGATTTGCTTCAGAGCAGCGGCGGCCGGCGCTTACCTTGAGCGAGGATGCTGCGCGGGCGATTGAAGCTTACGGCTGGCCCGGCAATGTGCGCGAGTTGCAGAACTTGATGAAGCGGGCCTCGATCATGGCGGAGGGCGACCGGATCACCGCCGAGGACATCGGTCTGCCGTCGCCTGGCGCCGAAGCCGATGACCAGGAGCTTGCGTCGCTGGATCTGCGCAGCGTGCGCGAACGCGCAGAGCGTCACGCCGTTGTTTCTGCGCTTGCACGTTCAGCGGGCAGCATCGTCAAGGCTGCAGAGATCCTGGGCGTCAGCCGCCCCACGCTCTACGACCTGATGAACCGATTGCAGATCAAGTAGCGCAAAGACTGGAACAAGGGAGAGACTGTGAAACGTTTGAATCAACGTGCCGGCCTGATGATGGCAGTCGGACTGTCAGTTGCTTTGGCGGCTTGTTTTGGTGATTCCCCGGAGTCGCTGATCGCATCGGCCAAGTCACACATCGAGAAGAAGGACAGCAAGGCTGCAGTTATCCAACTCAAGAACGCCTTGCAGAAGAACGCTTCATCCGCCGAAGCGCGCTTCCTGCTCGGCAAGCTCTTGCTTGAGGGGGGCGATGTCAACGGCGCTGCCATTGAACTGGGCAAGGCCAAAGAGCTGAACTACGACAGCCAGCAGCTTGCTCCATTGCTCGCCAAAGTATTGCTCCTCAAGGGGCAGCCAGACAAGGTGCTGGCCGAGTACGCCGAAATGTCGCTGAGCGATCCCAAGCAGCAGGCTGATCTGAAGCTCACCTTGGCGGGGGCCTATCTGGCGACCGGCAAGGCCGACAAGGGGCGCGAGAGCGTTGATCTGGCTCTCAAGGCGGATCCGAGCTTCTCTCAGGCCCAGCTGCTGGATGTGCGTCTGCGTGCATCGCAGGGGCGTGTTGAGGAGGCTCTGGCGACCTTGGACGGGGTCTTGGCGAAGAAGCCGGACTTCAGCCAGGGTTGGCAGTTGAAGGGGGACATCCTGGCGGGTGCGCTGAATCGCCCGGAGGACGCGCTGGCCGCCTACCGTGAGGCACTCAAACACGACGCCAAGAGCATCGGTGCGCTGTCAGGCCTGTTCCTGCTGAATCTTGCCAAGCCTGACAACGATGCCGCGCAGGACGCCTTGGGCAAATTGCAGGCCATTGCGCCGAATCTGCCACAGGTGCGCTACTTTGCGACGCGTCTGGCGCTGCAGCGCAATGACCTCACAGCTGCAAACGAGCAGGCGCAGGCCTTGTTGAAGCTGGCGCCTAAGAATCCCAACGCCTTGCAGATTGCAGGTGCGGTTGCGTATCGACGCAACGAACTGATCCAAGCCGAAAACTATCTACGCCAAGCCCTGCAGGCTGCACCGAACTCGCTGCCGGCCAAGCTGACCCTTGCGCGAACCTATCTGCGTAGCGGCGACGCGAAGAAGGCTCAGGCGACACTGCAGGACCTGGTGGACGGCAAAGAGCCGAACGCCCAGGCGCTGTCCATACTGGCAGAGGCGGCGCTTCAGCAGGGCGATGCGAAGCTGGCGGAGAGCTACTTTGCACGGGCTGTCAAACTCAATCCCAATGACTCACGCAGCCGTACTGCGCTTGCGATGGCGACCATTGACAAGGGGCAGAGCGAGCAGGGGATGGACGAGTTGCGCGCCATCGCTGTGTCTGACGAGAGTGTGCTGGCTGACATGGCCCTGATCAGCACCCTGGTGCGAAAGAAGGAGTTTGACCAGGCTTTGAAGGCTGTTGACGCGGTCGAGCGCAAGCAACCCGGTCAGCCGACTGCGGCCGCTCTGCGGGGCCGGATTGAATTGCTGCGCGGCAACACCGCCAAGGCGCGCGAGGGCTTTGATGCGGCGCTCAAGGTATCGCCTGCCTATATGCCCGCGCTGACCTCGTTGGCAGCCCTGGACATGGCGGCCAAGAAACCGGAGGACGCCGTGCGTCGGTTCGAAGCGGTCGTCGAAAAGGCGCCGCAGAACGTGCCCGCTCAGGTCGCCTTGATCGGCCTGCGCGCGCAACTGGGTGCGAAGCCCGAGGAATTGGCTGAGCGCCTGAACAAGGCGATCAAGCAGAACCCGCAAGCGCCTCAGCTGCGGCTGGCGCTGATCCGACTGAAGCTTGATCAGAAGGACGCGAAGCAGGCGTTGGCGACTGCTCAGGATGCGGTAGCAGCGATTCCTGACAATGTGGACCTGTTGGGTGCATTGAGCCAGGCGCAGTTGGCGGCGGGCGACTACAACCAAGCGATGACGGCCGCGAACAAGGCCGTCTCGATCCAGCCCGATTCGCCGATGCCGCTGTTGCGTTTGTCTGAGCTGCAGGTCTCTCGCAAGGACTACGACGGCGCGGCACAGACGCTCAAGCGTGTGATCGCGTTGAAGCCAGACTTGCAGCAGGCCTACCCGATGCTGATTGCCGTGCTCCGCGAGTCGAACAAGGCGGCTGAGGTCAAGGCCGTGCTGCGAACGATGCAGGCGCAGTTCCCGAAGTCCTCGGCGCCATACGCTCTTGAGGGTGACATCGAGTACGCTGACAAGAAGTGGGCTGCAGCGGTCGATGCTTACCGCAAGGGCCTGGAGCGAGAGAGCGCAGCGCCGCTGGCCATCAAGATCGACATGGCATTGCGTGCAGATGGCAAGGCGGACGAGGCCAAACGCCATGAAGCGCAATGGCTGGCTCGTAATCCCAAGGACCCGGCCTTCATGTTCTACCGGGCTGATCAGGCCCTGGCCCAGGGCAATCAGGTCGTGGCACTGGAGCGCTATCAGACGGTGCTGAAGATGCAACCCGATCATTCGGTCGCCATGAACAACATTGCTTGGCTGCTGCACAAGTCCGGGAAGCCGGGTGCGCTTGAAATGGCGCAACGTGCCAACGAGCTGCGGCCAAAGCATTCTGCCTTCATGGACACACTGGCCGAGATCCTTGCTGCCAACGGGCAGATCGAGAAGGCTGTGAGCTTGCAGAAGGAGGCGGTGGCGCTAGAGCCGGGATTCCATCCCCATCGATTGCACTTGGCCGATCTCTATGTGCGAGCTGGAAAGAAGGCCGAGGCTGCGGAAGAGCTCAAGCAATTGGCTGCGCTGGGCGACAAGTTCCCACGTCAGGACGAAGTCAAGCGACTCCAGGCCAAGCTGTAGCCATTGCCTCCACTACGGCTTGTTACAGGACCATGCCTCTGCTAGCCTAAGAAAACGCCCGGGCGCAGGCAGGTCCTGACTGTCGCCATGTGCTCCTTACTCAGACGAGGTATGACCCACATCCGGCGCTCTAGTTTCAGGAAGAAACTCCATCAGTGGTTGCGCGATCTGTTCGCGCATCTGCCCCAGTCCGTCCGGCATCGCTTCTACCGCTCGATGGTGGATTGCGATCCCGAGCCCGATGCCCGCCTGCAACTCAAGATTGCTGAGACGCGGGAGGAGCTTGAGGACTGCTTTCGCATCCTGCACGATGCCTATGTCGGCAGCGGCTTTATGAAGCCCGACCCGTCTGGCATGCGCGTCACGGATTACCACGCGCTGCCGACCACGACGACGCTGTGTGCCAAGTACGACGGGCGAGTCGTCGGCACGATTTCGATGATCCGCGAAGGCGTGTTCGGCTTTCCTCTGCAGGCGGTGTTCGACCTGGAGCATGTGCGTGCCAAGGGGGGGAACATCGCTGAGATTTCGGCTTTGGCGATCCATCCGGACTTTCGCAAGACCGGGGGCGCGATCCTGTTCCCCTTGATGAAGTTCATGCACGAGTACTGCACGGAGTACTTCGACACAAGGCACTTGGTGATCGCAGTCAACCCGGATCGTATTGAGTTGTACGAGGCGCTCTTGTTCTTCCAGCGGCTGCAGGAGCGCACCGTGGACAACTACGACTTTGCCAATGGCGCTCCTGCCGTCGGTGCCACGCTCGACCTGAAGCAAGCCTCGGAGGTGTTCAAAGCCGGCTACAAGGGCAAGGCGGCCCGGAAGAACCTTCACAAGTACTTTTTCCAAACCCGGCTCGAGAACATCAAGGTTCCCAAGCGACGGTACTTCACGACCAATGATGCGGTCATGACGCCTGGCTTGCTGGACTACTTCTTCAATCAGCGCACCCAGCGCTTCTCCGAGTTGGATGACAGAAAGAAGGCCTTGCTGTGGTCGATCTACAGCATGGTTGAGTACCGCCGTGTGTTGCCCATGCTCAGCGATGCCAGCTCAGAGTTTGGCGGCGGCACCGCTCAGCACCCGCTGCGGCAGCATCAGCGGCACTCGATCCGTTGCCCGGGGGAAATCACGATCACTGGGCCGTCGGGTCCCAAGGCCTTCAGGCTTCAGGTGATCGAGATCTCGCTGCTGGGCTTCCAGGCCGAGTGTCAACTCGACCTGCCGGTGGGATCGATGGGTGAGGCCGTGATCGCCCTGGGTGAAGCTGAGCGCGCGCACGTGCACGCGACCGCCGTTCGTCGCAAAGAGAGCGAGGGCAGTACCTTCGTTGGCTTCCGTCTCGAAGAGCCTGACCGGGTCTGGCGAGAGTGCGTTGCAGCGCTCGAAACCGGGCTAACTGCATCGGACCTGGCCAGATGAAGCGTCGATCCCTGTTGCTGGCCAGCGCTGCCGCGTACGCCATTCCTGGCGCTGCTCGCGCTGCCGACTATGTGCGCTTGATCGAGCGCAGCAAGCCCTCGGTCCTGCTGGTCGGCACTTTTGGTGAGACGGATAGCCCGAGATTCGGCTTCAGTGGAACCGGCTTTGTCGTGGGCGACGGCAATTTGGCTGTGACCAACGCCCACGTCCTGCCGCCACCCGCTCGCCTTGATGGCTCGGACCGTCGGGTGGTCGTTCAGGTGCCTTCGGGCCGCGGCCAGTGGAGCATGCGTGCCTGTTCGGTGCTGACTGTGGATCGGTCGCGTGATCTGGCCTTGCTGCGTTTCGACGGGCCGCCCGCACCAGCGCTGGCGCTGGCGCCTGCCGATGAAGTGCGTGAGGGCTTGCAGATTGCGTTCATGGGCTTTCCGATCGGCAATGCGCTCGGCTTTGCGCCTGTCACGCACCGAGGCATGATCTCTTCCATCGTGCCGGTCGCTCAGCCCCAGGCCGGAGCGCAAGGACTCAACGAGGCGTCGATCCGCCGACTGCGTGAGGGCAGCTTTGAAGTGCTCCAGCTTGACGGGACGGCCTACCCTGGCAACAGCGGAGGGCCTGTTTTCGATGTCGCGACCGGTCGCGTCGTCGGCGTCATCAATATGGTCTTGGTCAAAGGCAGCAAGGAGTCCGCGCTGACGCACCCGAGCGGCATCAGCTACGCCATCCCGAGCGCGGCCGTGGCGCGCCTGCTCCAGCCCTGACTTGCGAGCTGCCGAGTCGGGGCAGGAATGTGGCTCAAGCCCAGCTGCGCAGGAGCGCGCAGCGGCGCCGCGTCAGGATGGCAATACCCGCATGAATACTGGGGCGCAAACGTTTAGCGTTTTCCATGACCAGACATTACACTGCGGCTTCCTACAATGCGCTGTGCAGCTTCAGGACGTTTCGTCGTGGCGCCGCTAGCCGAGTCAGCATCTCAGTCCTAACCAGCCTTGATGGGTACGCCATGAAGCTTGCTTTTACCAGATTCGCCCAAACCGCTATCGCGGCAGTCCTGTTCGGTGCGGCCGCCACTGCGGCTGCTCAGCCAGCCATCATT
>JACDQM010000051.1 GCA_015657635.1 Roseateles sp. | reverse complement strand
TCCTCCGACAGGCGCGAGATGTGCACCATCACCAGCGAGGCCGCGGCGGTGAACTCGATTGCGAAATCGCGGTCAGAGACGGCGTCCAGGCTGTTCTGGCACACGCCTTCCATGCCCAGCGTGTTGGCCACGCGCTCGCGGTCCAGCGGGTAGCTGGTGCCGGCCAGCGCGGCGGCGCCCAGCGGCAGGCGGTTCACACGGCGGCGCGCATCAGCCAGGCGCTCGGCATCGCGCGCGAACATCTCCACATAGGCCAGCAGGTGGTGGCCAAAGCTCACCGGCTGCGCCACCTGCAGGTGCGTGAAGCCGGGCAGGATGACCTCGGCGTTTTTCTCGGCCACCTCGACCAGGGCCAGCTGCAGCGCCGAGAGCAGGGCGCTGATCTCGTCGATCTCGCTGCGCAGCCACAGGCGCACGTCGGTGGCGACCTGGTCGTTGCGGCTGCGGCCGGTGTGCAGGCGCTTGGCCGGGATGCCGACCAGCTCGGTCAGGCGGGCCTCGATGTTGAGGTGCACGTCTTCCAGATCGAGCTTCCACTCGAACTGGCCGGCCTCGATCTCGCCCTGGATCTGCGCCATGCCGCGCTGGATGGCCGCATGGTCCTCGCTGCTCAGGATGCCCTGGGCAGTCAGCATCTCGGCATGCGCCAGGCTGCCCTGGATGTCGGCGGACCACAGGCGCTTGTCGAAGAACACGCTGGAGGTGTAGCGCTTGACCAGCTCGCTCATCGGCTCAGAAAAGAGCGCGGACCAGGCTTGGGCTTTGTTGGCGAGTTGGTTGTCGGCGGGCTTGCTGCTGGAGGACATGGTGGCATGGGCGCGCGGGCGCCGCGGTGAGGGCGGGCAGGCCCGCATGGAGGCAGGCCCGTGCCGGTATGACAATCATCACAATCGGGATGGCGGATTCTATCGGGGGGCAGATACAGCATGACGGGCAGGCGATCTGGACAGGCGCGGCGGGATGCCGGTGATGGCAGGCGGCATGACTGGGCCGACAGCAGCAATCTCAGCAGCCTGCTGGGTCTGGCACCGCCGATGATGGAACTGGAGGACGAGGGCGCGCCGCTGTTCGACCCCGCGCGCGTCTTCGATGTCTGTCATGTCGGCCTGGTGCTGCGCGCGGTGCTGGGCGTGCAGTTGCTGCTGGCGCTGGGCGTGGCGCTGGCGGTGCGCAGCCCGATGCAATGGGCCTTGGGCATGGCCAGCGGCACGGTGGTGACGCTGACTGGCGTGCTGCTGTGGCTGCTGTTGCTGTGCGCGGCCAAGCGGCCGCTGGCGCGCTTGAGTGCGTCCCTGCAATGGCTGATCGTGCTGGCGCTGGGTGCGGGCTGCGGCCTGGCCGGCTGGCAGCTGCTGAACCTGGCCAGCGATGAGCCCAGCGGCTGGTTCCGCCTGGCGGGTGTGGCCGCCAGCGGCGCGGCGCTGGCGGCGCTGCTGCTGTACTGGCTGAAGCTGCGCGAGCGCCTGCAAAGGCCGGCCGATGCCTTGGCACGCCTGGTGGAGTTGCAGTCGCGCATCCGCCCGCACTTCCTGTTCAACACCCTCAACACTGCGATGGCCCTGGTGGCTGTCGATCCGCAGCGTGCAGAAGCCGTGCTGGAAGACCTGTCGGAACTGTTCCGCGTGGCGCTGGCCGAGACCGGCTCGGTGGTCAGCCTGGATGACGAGATCGAGCTGGCGCGGCGCTACCTCGCCATCGAGCAGCTGCGCTTTGGCGATCGCCTTCGCGTGCAGTGGCGGCTGGATGCGGCGGCCGGCTCGGCGCGCGTGCCGCCCTTGCTGCTGCAGCCGCTGGTGGAAAACGCGGTGCGGCATGGTGTCGAACCCAATGACGGCGGCGGCGATGTCGAGATCCTGACCCGCAGCCGTGGCGCCGAAGTCGAGATCTGCGTGCGCAACACCGTCGGCGCCGCCAGCCGCCAGCCGGGCCATGGTCTGGCGCTGCGCAATGTGCGCCAGCGCCTGCGCCTGATGCACGATGTGGCGGCACGCTTCGAGATCGAGCGCAAAGAGCAAGGCTTTGTCGTGCGCATCGTCTTGCCACGCTGAGCGGATTTGTTAGGCTCCTCCCCATGCACGCGACGCCTGCCCTGAAAGTCCTGCTGGTCGACGATGAGCCGTTGGCGCGCTTGCGCTTGCGCGGCCTGGTCGAAGCCTGCCTGGAGCCGCGCGCCGAGGTGGTGGCTGAGGCCGGCAGCGCCTCGCAGGCCCAGGCCTGGCTGAAGGACCATGGCTGCGACCTGATCCTGCTGGATGTGCAGATGCCCGGCCCGGACGGCCTGCAGCTGGCCGATGCCTTGCGCGGCCGTGCGCTGCGGCCCGAGATCGTGTTCGTCACCGCGCATGCCGAGCACGCGCTGCAGGCCTTCGAGCTGGAGGCGCTGGACTACCTGACCAAGCCGGTGCGCCGTGAGCGGCTGCAGGCGGCGCTGGCGCGCGTGGCGCAGCGTGTGGCGGAACGGTCAGCGGCGCAGAGCCAGCGCGAGGCCAGCGATGGCGAAGCGCCGGTGCTGACGATCAATGACCGTGGCCGTCTGCTGCGGGTTCCGCTGGGCGAGGTGCTGTACCTGAAGGCCGAGCTCAAGTACCTGACGCTGCGCACCGCCAGCCATGCCTATGTGATGGATGGCAGCCTGTCCGAGCTGGAGCAGCGCCTGGGCGAACGCTTTCTGCGCGTGCACCGCAATGCGCTGGTGGCCAAGACCGCGGTGCGCGAGCTGGAGCGCCATGCCCTGCCCGGCGAAGGCTCGGAGGAAGGCGAGGGCGGTGAACCCGGCTGGGCTGTGCGCATCGCCCATGTCGATGAATGGCTGGCGGTGTCGCGCCGCCAGGTTGCGGCGGTGCGCGAGGCACTGGCGGCGGGCCGCTGAGAGCGGCTAACAATACCCTTCTGCCGTCGTTGCCCTGGCTTGCCGTACCTGCATGTACTGTCTGCGCCAGGACGCCTAGCCAGAACCGCTCCGCTGGCTTTTGTTAGCCGCTCTGAACCGCCGCGCCCGCTTCAGCCGGTGTTACGCAGCCCGGCCGCGATGCCGTTGATCGACAGGTGGATGCCGCGTTGCACGCGCTCCATGCTGGGGTCCTCGGCGCGCTTGTCGGCCGGCACGGCGCGGTAGCGCCGCATGAGCTCGACCTGCAGGTGGTTGAGCGGGTCGATATAGGGGAAGCGGTGCTCGATCGAGCGCGCCAGCGCCGGGTTGGCGGCCAGGCGCTGCTTCTCCCCGGTGATCAGGGTCAGGGCTTGCTGGGTGCGCTCGAACTCGGCCCGCACCGCGGCGAAGATCTTCTTGCCCAGGCGCTTGTTCTCCACCAGCTCGACATAGCGCTCGGCAATGCCGATATCGGTCTTGGCCAGCACCATGTCCAGGTTGGACAGCAGGGTGCGGAAGAACGGCCACTGCTTGTGCATGCGCTTGAGCAGGGTCAGGTTTTGCGCCCGCGCGGCAGCATCGCTGCCCAGGAAGGCCTCGACGCCTGAGCCGAAGCCGCACCAGCCCGGCAGCGCGATGCGCGATTGGCCCCAGCTGAAGCCCCAGGGAATGGCGCGCAGATCCTCGATGGCGCGGCTGGGCTTGCGCGAGGCCGGGCGCGAGCCGATGTTGAGCTCGGCAATCTCCCGGATCGGCGTGGCGGCAAAGAAGTAGTCGGCAAAGCCCGCCGTGTCGTAGACCAGGCCGCGGTAGGCCTGGAAGCTGGCATCCGACAGCGCTTGCGCGGCGTCGAGGAAGCTCTTGGGCGCGCTCTTGGTCGGGTGCAGCAGCGTGGCTTCCAGCGTGGCGGCGACCAGGGTTTCGAGGTTGCGCCGGCCGATCTCGGGATTGGCGTATTTGGAGGCGATCACCTCGCCCTGCTCGGTCAGGCGGATCTGGCC
>JACDQM010000050.1 GCA_015657635.1 Roseateles sp. | reverse complement strand
GCGCAGCCGCGCCTGCGCCGGCTCGGGCAGCGCCGCGATGTCCTCGCCGGCCAGCAAGACCTGACCCTCGTCAGGTCGGTCCAGCCCGGCCAGGCAGTTCAGCAGCGTGGACTTGCCGCAGCCCGACTCGCCCAGCAGCGCCACCAACTCGCCGGCTTTCAGGCTCAGCTCGATGTCGCTGAACACAGGGCTGTCGTCATAGCGTTTGGCCAGGCCGCGGGCCTGCAGCACGGTGCTCATGGCACCTGACCGATCAGGCGCTGCACCGCCGCTTGCAACTGGAGCGGCGCGTCAGCCGCCTGGCAGTCGATGACGCGGCGCTGCGGCATGCTGCGTAACCAGGTGACCTGGCGCTTGGCCAGCTGTCGGGTGGCGGCAATGCCGCGCTCGGCCAGCGCGGCGCGGTCAAGCGGCCTGGCGCTGGCCTGGGCTTCGTCCAGCGCCTCCCAGACCTGACGGTAGCCCACACAGCGCATCGACGGCAGGCCCAGGTGCAGATCGCCGCGCGCGCGCAGGCACTGCACTTCCTCGATCAGGCCCTGTTCCAGCATCTGCTCGAAACGCTGTGCCAGGCGCTGGTGCAACCAGGCCCGGTCGGTCGGCTCCAGCGACAGCAGGGGCCAGTCGACCCCACCGTTGCGCTGCTGTTCGGCATGCAGCTCGGACAGGGGCCGGCCGCTCAAGTGCCAGACTTCCAGCGCGCGCTGGATGCGTTGTGAGTCGCCGGGGGCCAGCCGGGCCGCCGTTGGCGGGTCCACTTCGGCCAGCCGGGCATGCATCGCGGGCCAGCCCAGGCGCGCGGCCTCGGCGTCCAGCTCGGCACGCAGCGCGGCATCGGCTTGCGGCATCTCGGCCAGTCCGTCGAACAAGGCCTTGAAATACAGCATGGTGCCGCCCACCAGCAGAGGCAGCCGGCCCCTGGCCTGGATTTCGCTGACCAGGCGTCGGGTGTCGGCGACGAACTGTGCGGCCGAGTAGGACTCCAGCGGGTCCAGGATGTCGATCAGGTGGTGCGGCACGGCTGCCAGCTCGGCCTTCGTGGGCTTGGCGGTGCCGATGTCCATGCCGCGGTAGACCAGGGCGGAATCGACGCTGATGATCTCCAGCGGCAGGCGCTCGGCCAGCGCCAGCGCGGCGGCGGTCTTGCCGCAGCCGGTGGGGCCGGCCAGGCAGATGGGGGGCAGGGCTTGCATGGGCCTTGTCATCGCCCTGTCGCCGCCATTGCGGCGGCCTGGCGCTCCTGGCTCTGCACCAGGGTCCAGCCGCACAGTGCGGCGCCCAGGCCCATCACCATCATCGTCAGCGCCATCGGCCGTACCGTGCCGTCCAGGCTCAGTCCCAGCCAGCCGCCGAGCGCAAAGGCCACCAGCGCCACGGCGAAGCCGGACAGGGCGGCCGCCGCACCGGCCTGGCGCGGGAAGGGGCCGACCGAGCCGGCCTGTGAACAGGGCTGCAGCACGCCATGGCCGAGCATCACGAACACATGCGGAATGAGGAGTGCTGGCACCGAGGGCGGGAACACCCAGGCGGCCAGACCCATGCCCAGGGCGCCGATGCAGCTGAACCAGGCGCCGCGCCGCACCGTCTGCGGCACGCTCAGGCGCTGCAGCCAGCGCCGGCACAGCAGGGTGCCGATGAAGTACACCAGCGCGCCGCCGCCCACCACCAGGCCGTAGTGCTGGCGGCTCAGGCCCAGCACGTCGATGAAGACAAAGGCCGAGCTGGCCAGGAATGTGTAGAGCGTGGCGTAGGCCAGGCAGGTCAGCAGCGTGTAGGCACGAAAGCTGGGATGCGCCAGCAGCGTGCGCCAATTGGCAACGATGCGGCTTGGCTGCAGCGCGGCAGGGTCAGGTTTTGCCAGGCTCTCGGGAATGCGCGCCACCAGCACGGCCAGCGTCAACGCACCGATCACGCCAGTGGCCAGCAGCGTGGAGCGCCAGCCCAGCCAGCCGGCCAGCAGGCCACCCAGGGGTGGGCTCAGCATCGCGATCAGGCCCAGACCACCCAGCGCGCGCGCCATCATGCGCGTGCCTTCGGCCGGTGCGAACCAGTCGCGCAGCATCGAGCGCGCGCCGACCACCGAGGCCGCCAGCGCCAAGCCCTGCAGCGCCCGCCACAACAGCAGCGGCGTGATGCTCTGCGCCATGGCGCCTGCGATGGCAGCGATCACATACAGGCTCAAGCCGGCCAGCAGCACCGGGCGGCGGCCGAAACGGTCGCTGACCGGGCCCAGCAGCAGCTGGCCGATGCCGAAGCAGATCATCAGCGCCGACAGCGTCAGCTGCG
>JACDQM010000049.1 GCA_015657635.1 Roseateles sp. | reverse complement strand
GGGGGTGCGCCATATTCAGGGCGCAGCCCATGCGGATCGTCAGATCCGCATGGGCATGACGACGTACTTGAAGCCCGTCTGCTCAGGGATGGTGATCAGCGCGCTGGCCGAGCTGTCGTTCAGGTCGATGCTGACCATGTCCTGGCTCATGTTCTGCAGCGCGTCCATCAGGTAGGTCACGTTGAAGCCGGTCTCGATCAGGTCGCCGCCGTAGTCGATCTCGATCTCTTCCTTGGCCTCTTCCTGCTCGGCATTGCTGGAGGCGATGCTCAGCAGGCCCGGCTCGAAGGACAGGCGCACGGCCTTGAACTTCTCGCTGGTCAGGATGGCGGCGCGCTGCAGGCTGGCCAACAGCGGCGCGCGGCCCATCGTCACGCGGAACTTGTGGTTCTTGGGGATCACGCGGTTGTAGTCGGGGAACTTGCCCTCGACCAGCTTGGTGACGAACTCCATGCCCGAGAAAGTGAACTTGGCCTGGTTGCCGGCGAAGCGCATCTCGATGGGCTGGTTTTCCTCTTCGCCCTTGCCGCCGTCCTTCAGCAGGCGCATCAGCTCCAGCACGGTCTTGCGCGGCAGGATGACTTCCTGCTTGGGGATGTCGGTTTCCAGCGTGGCCTGGGCCAGCGCAAGGCGATGGCCGTCGGTGGCCACCAGGGTCAGGTTCTTGCCTTCGGCAACGAACAGGATGCCGTTCAGGTAGTAGCGGATGTCGTGCACCGCCATCGAGAAGTGCACCTGGTTGATCAGGGCCTTCAGCGTCTTCTGCGGCACGCTGAAGGCGGGGCCGAAGTCAGCGGCTTCCTGCACCAGCGGGAAGTCATCGGCCGGCAGGGTCTGCAGCGTGAAGCGGCTCTTGCCGCCCTGCAGCGTCATCTTGCTGCCGTTGGCGGTGAGGCTGACGGTCTGGTCAGCCGGCATCGAGCGCAGGATGTCGATCAGCTTGCGGGCGCCCACGGTGGTGGAGAAGTTGCCGGCGTCGCCATCGAACTCGGCGGTGGTGCGCACCTGGATTTCGAGGTCGCTGGTGGTCAGCTCGACCTGCGAGCCTTGCTTGCGAATCAGCACATTGGCCAGGATGGGCAGGGTGTGGCGGCGCTCCACGATGCCGGACACGGCCTGCAGCGCGGCGAGCACTTTGTCCTGGGTGGCTTTCAACACAATCATGTCAACCTCTCTCCACTTGTTCTGAGGGCGTTATGCGCCTCGCTTGCAGCCCCGCCCGATCAGGAATGACGCGCGCGCGAGAAACAGCGCGCATTTTCACCCAGGAATGGGGTATTTCCCGGGGGTGGAAACCATGTCTTTGCACCAGCAGCACGCCACTGGCGCGCTTGGGCAGCCTGCGGCGGCGTCAGCCCGTCCGCTTGTATCGCGGCTGGGCCTTCCGCAGCCACGGGCCCCTTCCGGGCCCCGTGCGCGGCGTCAGCCCTTCAGCGTCTGCTCGAGCACGTGCAGCTGCTGGTTCAGCTCGGTGTTCTTCTGGCGCTCGCCGCCGATCTTGCGCACCGCATGCAGCACGGTCGTGTGGTCGCGGCCGCCAAACAGCTCGCCGATCTCGGGCAGGCTCTTCTGCGTCAGCTCCTTGGCCAGGTACATCGCGATCTGGCGCGGCCGCGCAATGCTGGCCGGGCGCTTCTTGCTGTACATGTCGGCGACCTTGATCTTGTAGAAATCGGCCACCGTCTTCTGGATGTTCTCCACCGAGATCTGGCGGTTCTGGATCGACAAGAGGTCTTTAAGCGCCTCGCGCGCCAGCTGGATGTTGATTTCCTTGTGGCTGAAGCGGCTGTAGGCCAGCACCTTGCGCAGCGCACCTTCGAGCTCGCGCACATTGGCGCGCACGTTCTTGGCGATGAAGAAGGCCACGTCCTCGGGCATGGGCGTCTGTTCGGCCTCCGCCTTCTTGATCAGGATGGCCACGCGCATTTCCAGCTCGGGCGGCTCGATCGCCACCGTCAGGCCGGCGTCGAAGCGGCTGGTCAGGCGCTCGTCGATGTCCACCAGGCCCTTCGGATAGGTATCCGAGGTCATGATGATGTGGGCGCGCTTGGCCAGCAGGGCCTCGAAGGCGTTGAAGAACTCCTCCTGCGTGCGGTCCTTGCCGGCGAAGAACTGCACATCGTCGATCAGCAGCAGGTCCAGAGAGTGGTACTTGGCCTTCAACTCATCGAAGGTCTTGCGCTGGTAGTTCTTGACCACATCTGAGATGAACTGCTCGGCGTGCAGGTACAGCACGCGGGCATCGGGCTTGTCCTTCAGCAGCGCATTGCCCACCGCATGGATCAGGTGGGTCTTGCCTAGGCCGACACCGCCGTAGATGAACAGCGGGTTGTACATCTGGCCCGGCGCACCGGCCACATGCAAGGCCGCGGTGCGCGCCATCTGGTTGGCACGGCCCGGCACCAGCGTGTCGAAGGTCAGGGCCGGGTTGATGCGGTGGCGCGAGGCGCTGGGCGGAGGCCCCAGCGCGGCCGGGCCGGACGGCTGAGGCGAGGCCGCAGCCAGCTTTTCGCCAACGACAACCACAGGCGGCGACACCGGACGCAGACCGTTGTGCAAAACCTGGCCGACGGCAATCGGCTGGCTGGACGGCAAGGCAGGCACGCGGCCCACCGCCTCGCGCTGTGCCAGCGCCAGTTCCAGCTTGGCCGGGCGGCCCGCCAGCTCACTGAGGATGGACTCGATGCGGCCGGCGTACTGGTTGCGGATCCAGTCGAGCTTGAAGCGATTGGGCACGCGCAGCGACACCACCAGCCCGTGCTCGCCCCCTTGCCCTGCGGCCTCCGCCACATCTGCCGGCGGCAGTGGACGGATCCAGGTATTGAATTGTTGTTCGGGGATTTCAGCTGCCAGCCGCTCACAGCCGCGCTGCCATAGTTCCGCCCCAGACATCTCTGCGCTCATTGTGGAAAACTTGTTCTTGAGCGGCCAAATTGTACCCATCGGCGGCCGCGAAGAGAGGGTTATCCACAGATTTTCTGCGGGGTCAAGCCCCGGGAATCCCCAGTCTCTGATTCCCCGGGTTTGACCCGAGTGCAGATCTTTGGTGTAATCGCGGGTTTTCCGGGCGCTGGACGGCTTGCGCTTGGGCGCATGGGCTTTGCCCATGCCTCCGGGCGAATGCAAGAAAGACTGAAGCGATGTGCCGTGTCAGCGCGATGCACATCGGTGGCGGTCAGGCATGGCTCGACTCCGGTCGGGCGGTGCCGACGGCCAAACAGGGTCAGCACCTGACCGATGTGCCCACATTTGCCAAGACGCCTTCCAGGGCGCTCGCGGCGCACTTTGCTCTAGAAGAGGTTCAGCATGAAGCGTACTTACCAAGCATCCAAGACCCGTCGCGCCCGTACCCACGGCTTCCTGGTCCGCATGAAGACCCGTGGCGGCCGCGCCGTGATCGCTGCGCGCCGCGCCAAGGGCCGCAAGCGCCTGGCTGTCTAAGCCGGATCGCGAGACATGATCGGCCGCATCCAGCGATCGGCCGACTTTGAGCGCGTGCTGGGCAGCCCCAGCCGCGCCCGCAGCGCCCATTTCGCCGTGCATCACATCACGGCCAGGCCCAGCGTCCCGGGCAAGAGGTTTTCCACAGCCTCGGCACAGTTATCAACAACTGATGCACCGGCAGTCCACAGCCCTGTGGACGGATCGCCTGTGGCCGCAGCGCAAAACGCACAGCCCGAACCGTCGGTCGTCCTTGCGCCCGACCGCATGTGGCTGGGCTGCGTGGTGCCCAAGCGCAACGCCAAGCGTTCGGTGACCCGTTCGCTGATGAAACGCCAGATCCGCTCGGCCTTCGGCTCAGCGGCTGCCGCTGCATTGCCGCCCGGACTCTGGGTGGTGCGGCTGCGCGCGCCGTTCGAGCCCAAGCAGTTCCCCAGCGCGGCTTCAGACGCCTTGAATGCGGCCGTGCGCGCTGAATTGGCAGAGCTGGTGGCCAAGCTGCTGCGGCGCACGGCACCGGTCGCGTCCGGCGCCGCCTGAGCGAGCCGCACCATGGACGCGCCGAAGCCGATCCAACGCACCCTGCCGCAGCGCCTGCTGATGGGGCTGGTGCGCGGCTATCAGCTGCTGCTGAGCCCGTGGCTCAATGCCGGCTGCCGCTACTCGCCGACCTGCTCGGCCTATGCGATGCAGGCGCTGGAAAAGCACGGCGCCTGCGCCGGAACCTATTTGGCTGCAGCGAGAATCCTGCGCTGCAACCCCCTGAGCTGTGGCGGGCATGATCCTGTGCCCGACAATGCGCCCGGCCTGTTCACCCGCCTCGGCTGCGGTGGACCGGCGCGACCCCCTACCTCCAATCCTGAAGCTTCCCCATGACTGATATACGCCGCACCGTACTGTGGGTGGTGTTCACCATGTCGCTCGTCCTGCTGTGGGACGGTTGGCAAAAGCACAATGGCCACCCGTCGATGTTCAGCCCGACGCCACCCAAGCCCGTGGCCGCGGCCGGCTCGGCGCCGGCTGGCCTGCCCGCACCCGCCGCCCTGCCCGGCGCAGCGGCGGCCGCCCCCGGTGGCGCCGCCCCGACGGCACCCGCCGCTGTCGCGACCAGCGAGAAAGTCACCATCAGCACCGACGTCGTCAAGGCGACGCTGGACAGCCTGGGCGGCAGCCTGGTGCGCGTCGAGCTGCTCAAGCACAAGGACGAAACCGACCCGAGCGGCAATGTGGTGGTGCTGGACCGCAGCGCGCAGCGCACCTATCTGGCCCAGTCCGGCCTGGTGGGCGTCGCTGGCGCGCCGAACCATCTGACACCGATGACCCTGGTGGCAGGCAGCCGCGAGCTGAAGGATGGCGAGCAGAGCCTGACCGTGCGCTTCGAGTCGCCTGAACTGGGCGGCCTGAAGCTGGTCAAGACCTACACCTTCAAGCGTGGCGACTACACGGTGGATGTCAAGCACGAGGTGCAGAACGTCGGCCAGGCCGCTGTGACGCCGCAGCTGTATGTGCAGCTGGTGCGTGACGGCAACCCGCCGCCCAATGAATCGAGCTTCTACTTCACCTTCACCGGCCCGGCGCTGTACACCGAGAAGTCGAAGTTCCAGAAGATCGAGTTCAAGGACATCGAGAAGGGCAAGGCC
The DNA here is from genome assembly GCA_015657635.1 of Roseateles sp. GTDB lineage: Bacteria > Pseudomonadota > Gammaproteobacteria > Burkholderiales > Burkholderiaceae_C > JACDQM01. Next base: position 15,526 of record JACDQM010000049.1, on the reverse strand, counting down.
GAACACGAGAAGAACGCCAGCGAGGGCTGGGTCTCGATGGTTCAGCACTACTTCGCCAGCGCCTGGCTGCGCACGGCACAGAGTCCGCGCGAGTTCTACGCCAAGAAGGTGGACACCAATCTGTACTCGGTCGGCATGGTGTTCCCGATGGCCCAGGTGGCCGCGGGTGCGGCAGTGACGGCCGACGACAAGCTCTTCATCGGACCGCAGGAAGAGAAGAAGCTGGCCGCGCTGGCGCCTGGCCTGGAACTGGTGAAGGACTACGGCTGGTTCACCATCCTGTCCAAGCCGCTGTTCTGGCTGCTGGACCAGCTGCACAAGCTGCTGGGCAACTGGGGCTGGGCCATCATCGCGCTGGTGGTGCTGCTGAAGGCGGCCTTCTACTGGCTCAACGCCAGCGCCTATCGCAGCATGGGCAAGATGAAGGCGGTGAACCCCAAGATCATGGAGATGCGCGAGCGTCTGAAGGACAAGCCGCAACAGATGCAGCAGGAGATGATGCGCATCTACCGCGAAGAGAAGATCAACCCGCTGGGCAGCTGCCTGCCGATCTTCCTGCAGATGCCCTTCTTCATCGCGCTGTACTGGGTGCTGCTGTCCAGCGTCGAGATGCGCCACGCACCGTGGATCTGGTGGATCACCGACCTCTCGGCCAAGGACCCGTTCTTCGTGCTGCCCGTCCTGATGACGCTGTCCAGCCTGCTGCAAGTCTGGCTGAACCCGACGCCGCCGGACCCCATGCAGGCCAAGCTGATGTGGATCATGCCGCTGGCCTTCAGCTTCATGTTCTTCTTCTTCCCGGCAGGTCTGGTGCTGTACTGGCTGGTCAACAACATCCTGTCGATCGCCCAGCAATGGATGATCAACAAGCAGTTGGGCATCAAGCACTAGGCGAAATCCCCCAAATTGATCACGGCCCCCTGGCAGCTCCCCCTGCTTGGGGGCTTTTTTCTTGGCGGTGCCGGGACTTAAATGCATCCCATGCGGGGCAGAGAGCTCCCGGCCGCAACAGCAGCAAGCGGCGCGGGACACCGGCCCGAAGCACAGGTTCACGAGAGCGCTGTGCCCGGCCTCCCCCGCGCCATACACCGGCCAAGCATCAGCGAGAATCGCGCGATGCTTGCGCGCCACCAAGACCCCATCGCCGCCATCGCCACCGCCCCGGGACGCGGGGCCGTGGGCATCGTGCGCGTGTCGTCGCCGCAAGACCTGACCCCGCTGGTGCTGGCCCTGTGCGGCCGCACACTGAAAGCCCGCGAGGCCACCTATCTGCCCTTTCGCGCCGCCAATGGCGAGGCGATCGACCATGGCCTGGCGCTGCTGTTCCCGGCGCCGCATTCCTACACTGGCGAGCATGTGCTGGAGCTGCAGGCCCATGGCGGCCCGGTGGTGCTGCAGCTGCTGCTGGCGCGCTGCCTGGAAGCCGGCTCCACCGCCGATGCGCTCAAGCATTTGCGCCTGGCCGAGCCCGGCGAATTCACGCAACGCGCCTTTCTCAACGGCAAGCTCGACCTGGCCCAGGCCGAGGCGGTGGCCGACCTGATCGACGCCAGCACCGAAGCTGCCGCACGCAGCGCCAGCCGCGCCCTCTCCGGCGCGCTGTCGGCCGAGGTGACGACGCTGCGCGACGCGCTGATCAAGCTGCGCATGCTGGTCGAGGCCACGCTGGACTTCCCCGAGGAAGAGATCGACTTCCTGCAGCAGGCCGACGCGCTGGGCCAGTTGCAGCGACTCACTGCCCAGCTCGACGCAGTGCTCGACCGCACCCGCCAGGGCGCGCTGCTGCGCGAGGGCATCAAGGTGGTGCTGGCCGGCCAGCCCAATGTGGGCAAGAGCTCGCTGCTCAACGCCCTGGCCGGCGCCGAGCTGGCCATCGTCACGCCCATCCCCGGCACCACGCGCGACAAGGTCAGCCAGACCATCCAGATCGAGGGCGTGCCGCTGCACATCAGCGACACCGCTGGCCTGCGCGAGACCGAGGATGAAGTGGAGCGCATCGGCGTGGCGCGCAGCTGGGACGCCATCGCCGACGCGGACGTCGTGCTCTTCCTGCACGACCTGACCCGCCTGGGGCAGGCCGACTACGAAGCCGAAGACGCGCTGATCAACGCCCGGCTGGCCGGCATCGACGCCAGCCGCATCCTGCAGGTCTTCAACAAGGCCGATGCCGGCGCGCCGCACGCGCTGCCGGCGGATGCGATCACGCTCTCGGCCAAGACCGGTGACGGGCTGGCCGCGCTGCGCCAGCGCCTGCTGCAGCAGGTCGGTTGGCATGCCACGCCGGAAGGCCAGTTCATCGCCCGCGAGCGCCATGTGCAGGCACTCAAGCGCACGCGCGAACACCTGACGTTAGCGCACCAGCTGGTCACCCAAGCCATGCCAGCGCTGGACCTGCTGGCAGAGGAGCTGCGCCTGGCGCACGACGCACTCGGCGAGATCACCGGCAGCTTCTCGGCCGACGATCTGCTGGGCGTGATCTTCAGCAGCTTTTGCATTGGCAAGTAGCGCCAGCAAGTACCTCACGGCCTGATGGCCGGCGCGTGGCGCCGCTGCAGCTCGCGCGGGCTGCAGCCAAACCAGCGCTGGCAGCTGCGGCTCAGCACGGACTGTTCGCTATAGCCCAGCATGGCGGCCATCTGGCCGAGCGGCAGCGCCGCATGCCGGCACATCAGGCTCAGCAGCATCTCTTGCCGCACGTCATCCAGCAGCACATCGAAGCGCTGACCCTGGGCCTCCAGCCGGCGCTGCAGCGTGCGGGGGTGCAGCCCGAGGGCCAAAGCGATGCCAGTGCGCGAACAGTCGCCAGCGCCCAGGCCCTGGCGCACCAGCACCCGCACCTGCTCGGCCAGCGATGCGGCTGCGTCTGAGCGCGCAAAGCGGTGATGCGCCAGATCGCGCGTGAGCTGCTGCAGCTGCGGGTTCTGCTCAGACAGCGGCAGTGCCAGATCGCTCTGCTCGATGCGCAGCGCGGCCTGCCCGGCACCGAAGCTGCACTCGCAGCCAAAGGCGCGCACGTACGCGCTGCTGGCGCCAAGGCGCTGGTGGGGCAGCGTCACCAGGCAGGGACGGACCTGGCCCTCGCCAAAGACGGCCAGGCCCTGGGCCAGCAGGGACAGAGACAGCTCATAAGCCTGTGCGCAGGCAGGGCGGCCGGCGATGTCGATCTCGAAGCACAGGTCGAGCCTGTGGGCGTCGCCGGCCACAGGCTGCACACGCAGCCGGGCGGCCGGGCTGTGCACGAACAGATAGTGCGAGGCCAGCTGCAGCGCATCCCCGATCGTCGGTGCATGGCGGATCAGTCCCAGCACCGGGCCGAGAATGCCCAGCCCCTGCCGGGCGGCCAGTTGCAGCCCAAAGTCGGGGCAGCCGGCCTCGCGCGCACTGTGTTCGAACAGGCCCACCACCGCCGCGTAGGAGACCAGCGCACCGGGATCCGCCATGCCCGGCCCAGCCAGCCCGAAGCGGCGCAGCGCCAGGCGGCCGTCCAGGCCCAGCGCCGATGCCAGGCCCTCATAGCCCTGCAGGCTGGCGGCGCGTACAAGTGCCGTCATGCCGGCTGCAGGTCCGCAGCGCTGCGGTGCTCAAGGGGCGCCAAATGCTGTCTCCAAAGGTCAAGTCTTGGGGCTTGGGCGAATCTAGCATCAGCGCTCAGCCGCCCTTAAGAGGCAAGACCCGGAGTTCCACCGGGCCCAGACGAGCCCTTCAGGGCCGAGGAGACATGCATGCAGCCAGCACCCTATGAGCTTTTGATCCGTCGCGCCCAGGTGTTCGACGGCAGCGGCAGCCCGCCCCGCCTGGCCGACGTGGCCGTGCGCGAGGGCAAGATCATCGCCATCAGCGACACGCCGCTGGATGCGGCACAGGCACAGCAGGTGATCGAGGGCGAGGGCCTGTGGCTGACGCCCGGCTTCATCGACATCCACACCCACTACGACGCCGAGTTGCTGATCGCGCCCAGCCTGCAGGAATCGGTCCGCCACGGCGTGACCACCTGCTTCGTGGGCAGTTGCTCGATCAGCATGATCTGCTGCGAGCCCGAGGATGCTTCGGACATCTTCACCCGGGTCGAGTCGATCCCGCGCGAACAGGTGCTGCCGGTGCTGCAGCGCCTGAAGACCTGGCGCGATGCAAAGGGCTTTGTGCAGCACCTGCAGAGCCTGCCGCTCGGACCCAATGTGGCGAGCTTCCTGGGCCACTCGGACCTGCGCGCTGCCGTGATGGGCCTGGGTCGCTCGGTAGACCCCAAGGTGCGTCCCAGCGAGGCCGAGATGCAGCAGATGGAACGCCTGCTGAACCAGGCCATCGACGAAGGGCTGCTGGGCCTGTCGGCCATGACCAACCCCTGGGACAAGGTGGACGGCGAACGCCACCGCTCGGCCGCGCTGCCATCGAGTTATGCGAGCTGGCGCGAATACCGCCGCCTGCACCGGCTGCTGCGCCGGCGCGGCGCCATCCTGCAGTCGGCACCGAATCTGAACAACCCGATCAACGCGGTGTTCTACATGCTGACCTCCGCCGGCCTGGGCCTGCGGCGCAAGCTCAAGACCACGCTGATCACGCTGATGGACATCAAGGCCAGGCCGGGGCTGGACCGCCTGACGGCCGCTGGCGCGCGCTTCTTCAACCAGGTGCTGGGCGCGGCCTTCCGGCTGCAGGCGCTGCCGCAGCCGTTCAAGGTCTATGCCGATGGCATCGACTTCGTAGTGTTCGAGGAATTCCCGGCCGGCGAAGCCGCGCTGCACCTGACGCGCGACCTGGACCGCAACCGCCTCTTCAGCGACGCCGCCTACCGCGAGACTTTCCGCAAGGAATACCAGCGCCGCTGGGGCGGGCGCGTCTGGCACCGCGACTTCGGCGACGCCCACATCATCGATTGCCCCGACCGCCGCCTGATCGGCCAGACCATCCAGCAGGTGGCGCAGGCGCGCGGCGAGCATGAGGCGCTGGCCTTTCTCGACCTGCTGATCGAGCATGGCCGTGCACTGCGCTGGTCCACGGTGATCGGCAATCACAACCCGCTGCGCGTGGCGGCCAATCTGAACGACCCCTCGGCCATCGTCGGCTTCTCGGACGCTGGCGCGCATCTGCGCAATATGGCCTTCTACAACTTCGGCCTGTGCCTGCTGCAGCTGAGCCTGGGGCAGGGCGCGGCGATGCCGCCTGAGAAAGCGGTGTGGCGGCTGACCGGCGAGATCGCCGACTGGTTCGGCATCGATGCCGGCCGGCTGCGCGAAGGCGCCGTGGCAGACATGGTGCTGATCGACCCGGCCGCGCTGCAGCGCACCCGCATGGACGGCTACGCCGAGGCGGCTTTCGAAGAGCTGGGCGGGCTGCGCCGCGTGGTCAACCGCAATGACGGCGTCGTCAAGGCCACCATCATCAACGGCCGCATCGCCTTTGCCGACGATCAGCCCGCACCCGGCCTGGGCCGCGAGCGCGGCTTCGGCCGCTTCCTGCGGCGCCGCGCGGAGGCGCCGGCCTGAGCTTCCCTAGCGGCCATGCGGCCACTTGGCCTTGGTGGTGGGCGCCTTGACGCCCTTGCCCTGGGCCACCCAGAGCTTGTAGGCGCTGGAGGTGAGCTCGCGCTTCATCAGCTGCACCAGCTCGCCCTGGCCCAGGCCATGCTCCATCAGCACGCGGTTGTAGGGCGGACGGTCCGCAAACGCGGTCTGGATGACGCGCTGGATCTCGTCCGGGCTGAGGCGGGGAATGGGCTTGGCCATCAATGTCCTTCGAAGTCGACCAGGGTGAAGAGCTTGAGCCCCGCGTCCCGAATCTTGGCGGAGCCGCCCAGCTCGGGCAGGTCGACGATGGACGCGCACTCGATCACCTCGGCGCCCAGGCGCTGCAACAAGCGTGCGCCGGCCAGCATGGTGCCGCCGGTGGCCACCAGATCGTCGACCAGCACGACGCGGTCGCCCGCCGCGACGGCATCGGTATGCATCTCCACCGTCGCGCTGCCGTACTCCAGCTCGTAGGTCTCCTCGACCGTGGTGTAGGGCAGCTTGCCCTTCTTGCGGATCGGGATGAAGCCGACGTTCAGCTCGTAGGCCAGCACCGAGCCGATGATGAAGCCGCGTGCGTCCAGGCCCGCGATAGCGGCCGGACGCACATCGAAATAGCGGTGCACGAACTGGTCGATCAGCACGCGGAACACGCGCGGATTCGACAGCAGCGGCGTGATGTCGCGGAACTGCACACCCGGCGCCGGCCAGTCGGGCACGGTGCGGATGTGGCGTTTGATGTAGTCGGCAGCGAATTCGGGCATGGCCCGGATTATCGGGCCATGCATGCCGGCGCTGTGGGCGCTCAGGCGCCGCGCGTGATCGGCATCTGCACCTTGTCGGTGGGTAGCTTCATGTGGCGCGCCAGCTCCAGCTTGGCCAGCGAGTTGCGGTGCACCTCGTCCGGGCCATCGGCCAGGCGCAGCGTGCGCTGCAGCGCCCACATATAGGCCAGCGGCGTGTCGTCGGAGACGCCGGCACCGCCATAGACCTGAATCGCCCAGTCGATGATCTTGAGCGCCATGTTCGGCGCGACGATCTTGATCATCGCGATCTCGGCCTTGGCGACCTTGTTGCCCACCGTGTCCATCATGTAGGCGGCCTTGAGCGTGAGCAGGCGCGCTGCTCGATGCTGCAGCGCGCCTCGGCGATGCGTTCCTGGGTGACGGTCTGCTGCGCGATGGTCTTGCCGAAGGCGGTGCGCGCGATGGCGCGCTGGCACAGCAGTTCCAGCGCGCGCTCGGCGGCGCCGATCGAGCGCATGCAGTGGTGGATGCGGCCCGGGCCCAGGCGGCCTTGCGCGATCTCGAAGCCACGGCCCTCGCCCAGCAGCAGGCTGTCGACCGGCACGCGCACATTCTTCAGCTCGATCTCCATATGGCCGTGCGGCGCATCGTCGTAACCGAACACGGTCAGCGGCCGGATCACGCGGATGCCCGGCGTGTTGGCCGGCACCAGGATCATCGACTGCTGCTCATGGCGACCCGCCTCGGGGTTGGTCTTGCCCATCACGATGTAGACCTGGCAGCGCGGATCGCCAGCGCCCGAGGACCACCACTTGCGGCCGTTGATCACGTACTCATCGCCGTCACGCTCGATCGAGCATTCGATATTGGTGGCGTCGCTGGAGGCCACGGCCGGCTCGGTCATCAGGAAGGCCGAGCGGATCTCGCCCTTGAGCAGCGGCTCCAGCCAGCGGTCCTTCTGCGCCTCGCTGCCGTAGCGCTCGATGGTCTCCATATTGCCGGTGTCGGGCGCCGAGCAGTTGAAGACCTCAGCGGCCCAGAACACGCGACCCATGATCTCGCACAGCGGCGCGTATTCCAGGTTGGACAGGCCTTCCGGCGCGCGCGGCGAGCGCGGCAGGAACAGGTTCCACAGCCCGGCGCGCGCGCCTTGGGCTTGAGCTCTTCGATCAGCTTCGTGGGGATCCAGGCATTGCCGCGCGCCGGTTGGCCTCGACCTCTTCGATGAAGCGACGCTCGTTCGGATAGATGTGTTCGTCGAAGAAGGCCAGCAGGCGCTCGCGCATCTCCTGCACCTTGGGGCTGTAATCGAAGTTCATCGCAGAGGTCCTTTGCGTCGTGGAGCGGACCCGCTGTGCTGCCGCCCGCCGTGCACGCAGTGTGCGTGATTCGGCAGCGCCTGCCTGTCACGCAGGCGGCAGTGCACACCTGCGCAGGATCAAGCCCGCAGCAGCTTCTCTTCCGCCAGTGCCAGCGCCTCGGGCAGGCCGGACAGCACCAGCGTGTCGCCGCCGGCCAGCAGCAGCTCGTCCGAGGCGTCCACCACCGATCCATTGGCGCGGCGCAGCGAGACCACCCCGACGCCGGTGGCGTGCAGCGCCAGATCGCCCAGGCGCTCGCCCGCGAAGGGGCTGGCCTGCGGCAGGCTGACCGAGCGCAGGCGCTCCTGCTGGCGTTCCTCGACGGTGTCGTCATCGGCACCGTGGAAGTAGCCGCGCAGCAGGCCGTAGCGGGCGTCACGGGCATCACGTGTGAGGCGGATCACACGGCGCATCGGCACGCCCACCAGCGCCAGCGCATGGCTGGCCAGCATCAGCGAGCCCTCGATGGCTTCGGGCACCACCTCGGTGGCGCCGGCCGCACGCAGGCGCTCAAGATCGCTGTCGTCGATGGTGCGCACCACCACCGGCACCTGGGCCGCATGCGAGCGCACCAGTTGCAGGATCTTCAGCGCCGATGGCGTGTCGTGATAGGTCACCACCACCGCACTGGCTCGGGCCAGGCCGGCCGCCATCAGGCTCTGCAGCCGTGCGGCATCGCCGAACACCACGCTCTGGCCGGCTGCGGCGGCCTGGCGCACGCGGTCGGGGTCCAGGTCCAGCGCCATATAGGGGATCTGCTCCTTCTCGAGCATGCGCGCCAGGTTCTGGCCGCTGCGGCCATAGCCGCAGATGATCACGTGCGCCTGCGCCTTGATGGATTTCTTGGCGATCGAGGTCAGCTGCACCGACTGCAGCATCCAGTCATTGGCCGAGAGCTTCATCACGATGGTGTTGGCATACATGAAGAGCACCGGCGTGGCCAGCATCGACAGCACCATGCTGGCCAGCACCGGGCTGACCCATTGCGGCGCGATCAGCTGCTGCTGTGCGCCCAGCGTCAGCAGCACGAAGCCGAACTCACCGGCCTGGGCCAGATACAGGCCGGTGCGAAGCGACACGCCGGTGGGCGCCTGGAACAGCCGGGTCAGGCCGGCGATCAGCACGAACTTGGCCAGGATGGGCAGCACCGTCAGCACCAGCACCAGGGGCCACTGCTCCAGCACCGGTCGCCAGTCCAGCTTCATGCCGATGGTGATGAAGAACAGGCCCAGCAGCACGTCGTGGAAGGGCCGGATGTCGGTCTCCACCTGGTGCTTGTATTCGGTCTCGGCGATCAGGATGCCGGCCACAAAGGCGCCCAGCGCGAGCGAGAGCCCGGCGTGCTCGGTCAGCCAGGCCAGACCCAGCGTCACCAGCAGCAGGTTGAGCATGAACAGCTCATCGCTCTTGCGTCGGGCCACCAGCGTCAGCCACCAGCGCATCAGTTTCTGCCCGCCCCAGAACAGCAGGCCCAGCAGCACAAGTGCCTTGACGCCAGCCCAGGCCAGCGACTGCGCCATGGTCTGCGCGTCGCTGTCCAGCGCCGGAATCAGCACCAGCAGCGGCACCACCGCCAAGTCCTGAAAAATCAGCACCGCGATGACGCGCCGGCCATGCTCGCTCTCGAGCTCCAGCCGCTCAGCCATCAGCTTGACGACGATGGCGGTCGAACTCATCGCCATCGCCGCCCCCAGCACCAGCGCGCCCTGCCAGGACAGATCCCAGCGGCTGCCAAAGAAGGCAAAAGCCCACTCCAGAAAGAAGTGGCCGGCCAGGGTGCCGGCAATCGTGATCGTCACCTGCAGCAGGCCCAGGCCGAACACCAGATTGCGCATGCTGCGCAGCTTGGGCAGGTTGAACTCCAGCCCGATCACGAACATCAGGAAGACCACGCCGAACTCGGCCAGATAGCGGATGCTGGCGGTGTCATTGGCCAGCGCCAGCGCATTCGGCCCGATCAGCACCCCCACAGCCAGATAGCCCAGCATGGCTGGGAGCTTGAGCATGCGGCAGATCACCACGCCGGCGACGGCGGCGACAAGATAGAGCAGGGCCAGATCCAGCGAGGTCATGGGCCGATGTTAAAGGCCCGCTGCGCACTCTATGCGCAAGCCGCATGGGCGCATGTGCACTCGGCTTTGGAAAGCCCTGGCGCGCAGGGCTCGCTTCGCGATACCGTTCGCGCCACCGAAAACACCGGAGCACACAATGCCCAACCTGTCCTTCGTCTCGCCGACACGCAACAGCCCCTGGGGGACCTACTTGTCCCAGATCGACGCCGTTGAACCCTACCTCGGTCACCTGGCGCGCTGGGTCGAGACGCTGCGCCGACCCAAGCGCGCGCTGATCGTCGACATCCCCATCGAGCTGGACAACGGCACCATCGCCCACTTCGAGGGCTATCGCGTGCAGCACAGCCTGACGCGCGGCCCCGGCAAGGGCGGTGTGCGCTACCACCCGGATGTGACGCTGGAAGAGGTGATGGCACTGTCAGCCTGGATGACGATCAAGAACGCCGCAGTGAACCTGCCCTACGGCGGCGCCAAGGGCGGCATCCGTGTCGATCCCAAGCAGCTGTCGCTCAAGGAGCTGGAGAAGATGACCCGCCGCTACACCAGCGAGATCGGCATCATCATCGGCCCGCAGCAGGACATCCCGGCGCCGGACGTCAACACCAATGGCCAGATCATGGCCTGGATGATGGACACCTACTCGATGAACACCGGCGCCACCGCGACCGGCGTCGTCACCGGCAAGCCGATCCCGCTGGGCGGTTCGCTGGGCCGTGTGGCCGCCACCGGCCGCGGCGTGTTCGTGATCGGCCGTGAAGCGATGCGCCGCCTGAACATTCCGATGGAAGGCGCGCGCGTGGCGGTGCAGGGCTTCGGCAATGTGGGCTCGATCGCCGCCAAGCTGTTCGCCGCCAACGGTGCCCGCATCGTGGCGGTGCAGGACCACACCGGCACCATCCTGAACGAGAAGGGCGTCGACATGCAGGACCTGCTGGACCATGTCGCGGCAACCGGCGGCGTGGGCGGCTTCAAGGGTGCCGACCGCATCGACAACGAGAACTTCTGGGACGTCAAGACCGATGTGCTGATCCCCGCGGCCCTGGAAGGCCAGATCAGCGCCGAACGCGCCCAACGCATCTCCACCCGCCTGGTGCTGGAAGGCGCCAACGGCCCGACCACGCCGGACGGCGACCAGGTGCTGGCCGACCGCGGCATCATCGTCGTGCCCGACGTGATCGCCAATTCGGGCGGCGTGACGGTGTCCTACTTCGAATGGGTGCAGGACTTCTCCAGCTTCTTCTGGACCGAGGACGAGATCAATGTCCGCCTGGACAAGATCATCACCGGCGCCTTCAAGGGCATCTGGGAGACCTCGGAACAGCACCGCATCCCGCTGCGCACCGCCGCCTTCGTGGTGGCCTGCACGCGGGTGCTGGAAGCGCGCGAGGAGCGCGGTTTGTATCCCTGAGAACAGCCAGCACCCGCGCAGAAAGGCCCCGGAAAGGGCCTTTTTGTCTTTAGAGACCGAGCCGCTGTGGGGCGCGCGCCCAACTTGCCGGTAGGTCCTGAAGCACCTGGCTGGCGTCGAGCGAGCGTATCGGCACCGCCAAGTCTGCGGGGATGCGCTGGCGCGCCTGCAAGGCCATATAGCGCAGCGCAGAGACACGCAGGAAGGAGGCGAAGTTGCCGACCGCCCCGCGCGCCTGCACCAGTTCGTCGTACAGCCTTTCGATCAGCTGGGTGACGCTCAGTCCGTCTCTTGCGCCAATCTCCTCCAGCACTTCCCAGTGCAGATTTTCCAGGCGGATGCTGGTGATCACACCATGCAGCCGTACTGAGCGCGTGCGCGACTCGTAGGACTCGGGGCTGGCACTGATGAAGACTTCGCACATGGGCGGCTCCTTGCTATGGGGCGATTCTGCGCGCTGTCAGTGGCTGATGCGCGTGCCGAGCACGGCAAGAAACTGCGCAATCCAGGCCGGGTGCGCCGGCCAGGCGGGCGCCGTGACCAGCTTGCCATCCGTCAGCGCCTGATCCACCGGAATATCAGCGTAGCTGGCACCGGCCAGCTCAACCTCGGCGGCGCAGGCCGGGTAGGCAGAAACCTTGCGGCCGCGAATCACGCCAGCCGCCGTGAGCAACTGCGCCCCATGGCAGATCGCCGCGACCGGCTTGTCAGCCTTGACGAAATGCTGCACCACGGCGAGCACGCCAGGCTGGCCACGAAGGTACTCTGGCGCTCGCCCACCGGGGATCACCAAGCCGTCGTAATCCTCGGGCCTCACATCGGCGAAAGTGGCATTCAGCACGAAGCGGTGGCCTGGCTTCTCAGAGTAGGTCTGCGCGCCCTCAAAGTCATGGATGGCGGTCATCACAAAGTCGCCCGAGACCTTGCCCGGGCACACCGCATCCACCTGATGGCCCACCGCTTGCAGCGCCTGAAAGGGCACCATGATCTCGTAGTCCTCCACATAGTCGCCGGCCAGAAGCAACAGCTTTTTTGCACTCATGTTTGTCTCCTTGGTTGGTATGGGTCGAGCTCAGGCGCACTGCGCCGTGCGCTGCGATCGATTGTGAAAACGCGACCCGCTGCGTGGGTAACAGCCGGCTAATGCCTGGCCCGCTACACTGCCCGCATGAGTCAAGAAGTCCAGCAATTCGATGCCGCGCGAGCGGTCGAAATGGCACGCCGCGCGCTGCAGATCGAGGCCGATGCCTTGAGCGCCATCTCGCCCCGGTTGGGTGAGGACTTCGCCAGCACCGTGCAGGCCGTGCTGGGCTGCAGCGGCCGCGTGGCTGTGATGGGCATGGGCAAGAGCGGCCATGTCGGCCGCAAGATCGCCGCCACGCTGGCCTCCACCGGCACGCCGGCGCTGTTCGTGCACCCGGCCGAGGCCAGTCATGGCGACCTGGGCATGGTGACAGCCAAGGACGTGGTGCTGGCCCTGTCGAACTCGGGCGAAAGCGACGAGCTCAACGCCGTGCTGCCGGTGCTCAAACGCCTGGGGGTCACCATCATCGCAATGACCGGCCGGGCCGAATCCAGCCTGGCGCGTCATGCCGATTGGGTGCTCGACAGTGGCGTGGCCCAGGAGGCCTGCCCGCTGAACCTCGCGCCCACCGCCAGCACGACGGCGCAGATGGCGCTGGGTGATGCGCTGGCCGTGGCGCTGCTGGATGCACGCGGCTTCAAGCCCGAGGACTTCGCACGCTCGCACCCCGGTGGCGCTTTGGGCCGCAAGTTGCTGACCCATGTGCGCGATCTGATGCGCAGCGGCGACGCGTTGCCGCGCATCGCGCCCGAAGCCGGCTTCAGCGAGTTGCTGCGCGAGATGGCGGCCAAGGGACTGGGCGCGGCCGTGGTGGTCGACGCCGAGGACCACGTGCAGGGCATCTTCACCGACGGCGACCTGCGCCGCCTGATCGAGCGCGGCCAGGACCTGCGCGCGCTGAAGGCCGGCGACGTGGCCTCGCCCAAGCCGCGCACCGTGGCGGTGGATGCGCTCGCCGTTGATGCCGCCGACCTGATGGAAGAGGCACGCATCACGCTGGTGCTGGTGGTCGATGCCCAGAGCAAGCTGCTGGGTGCGATCAGCATCAACGACCTGATGCGCGCGAAGGTGATCTGATGAGCACGCTGACGCCCGCGCTGCGCTTCTCGACCGAGTTGCTGATCAAGGCCCAGGGGCCGGGTCTGGGCCTGAAGGCCGCCATCTTCGATGTGGACGGCGTGCTGACGGACGGCCGCATCTACATCGGCGAACAGGGCGAAAGCTTCAAGGCCTTCTCGACGCTGGACGGTCACGGCCTGAAACTGCTGGACCAGGGCGGCATCACGCCCATCATCATCACCGGCCGCGATTCGCCGGCCGTGCGGCGCCGCGTGGCCGATCTGGGCCTCAGGCATGCCGTCTATGGCGCCAAGGACAAATTGGCCGTGGCTCAGCCGCTGCTGGACCAGCTCGGCCTGGCCTGGGCCGAGGTGGCGGCCATGGGCGACGACTGGCCCGATCTGCCGCTGATGACACGGGCCGGCTTTGCCTGCGCACCGGCACAGGCCCATGCCGAGGTCAAAGCCATCGCCCACCACATCACAGCGGCAGCCGGAGGGCATGGCGCGGCGCGTGAGTGCTGCGACCTGCTGCTGATGGCCGCCGGCCGCTACGCCGCGCTGTTGAACGGCCACCTCGACACGCTGGACGGAAGCTCGCGCTGATGGTCACCTTGGCGCCCCCGCCCGCTCCGGCGCGACCCCGCCTGTCGAGTTCCTGGCTGTGGCGCCTGCAGTCGCTGCTGTCGGCCTATCTGCCGCTGCTGCTGATGGCCCTGCTGGCCGCCGGCAGCTGGTGGCTGGTGAAGAACACGCCGGTGCTCGAAGGCCCGACCGAGCCGGTGCCGCCGCGGCATGTGCCGGACTATCTGATGCAGGGCTTCGAGCTGCAGCGCTTCGACAGCGACGGCGCGCTGCGCTTTCGCATCGAGGGCCGCGAGATGCGCCACTACCCCGACACCGACACCATGGAGATCGACGGCGTGCGCCTGCGCGGCCTGGGTGCTGATGGCGCGGTGACAGAAGCCACGGCGCTGCGTGCGCTCTCGAATGCCGACGGCAGCGAGCTGCAGCTGCTCGGCGAGGTCCGCGTCCGGCGTCTGGAGCCAGGTCCGAACAAGGTGCTCTCTACCGTCCCGCAGCTTGAGATCGAAGGCGAGTTCCTGCATGCCTTCCTGAACCGTGAGCTGCTGCGCTCGCACCTGCCGGTGAAGCTGCGCTACAGCGGCGGCGAGGTGCGCGCGCAGGGCATCGAGTACGACCATCTGCGCGGCCAGCTGCGCTTCACCGGGCACAGCACGGCCCGCTTCGAGCCGCGGCGCCCGCCGCCTGGCCGCTGACATGGCGACCCGGCTGGTCTACATCACCGGCGCCTCCAGCGGCATCGGCCAGGCGCTGGCCTTGCATTTCTACCAAATGGGCTGGCGACTGGCCCTGGTGGCGCGGCGCAGCGCCGAACTGCAGGACTGGGCCGAGGCGCAAGGACTCAGCGCCGACCGCTATGCCATTCACGCTGCCGATGTGTGCGACATCGACGCCATCACCGCAGCCGGACGCGCCTGCATCGCCGCGCAAGGCTTGCCCGATGTGGTGATCGCCAATGCCGGTATCAGCATCGGCATGGACACCGCCATCCTCGAGGACCTTGAGGTGATGCGCCGCATCTATGCCACCAACAACATCGGCCTGGCCGCCACCTTCCAGCCCTTCATCGCTGCGATGCGCCAGCGCGGCAGCGGCACGCTGGTAGGCATCGCCAGCGTGGCCGGCATCCGCGGCCTGCCGGGTCATGCGGCCTACTGTTCCAGCAAGGCGGCAGTCATCAGCTATTGCGAGAGCCTGCGCGGCGAATGCCGCTCGGACGGCATCCGCGTGGTCACCCTGCTGCCGGGCTATATCGATACCCCGCTGACGCGGCAGAACCGCTACCGCATGCCCTTCCTGATGCAGCCCGAAGACTTTGCCGCCCGCGCCTTCGCCGCAATCGACGCAGGCGCCAGCTATCGCGTCATCCCCTGGCAGATGGGCGTGCTGGCCAGCTTGATGAAGGCTCTGCCCAACGCCTGGTTCGACCGCCTGCTGGCAGGGCGGCCGCGCAAGCACCGGCAGGGCGAGTAGCCGCGCCGCGTTCGAGCGCTGCCTGGTGTGAGCAGCCCGTCATCCAGAAACGCAAAAGGCGCCCGAGGGCGCCTTTTGTTTGGCATTCACCAACTCTTGTCATCCAAGGGTCAGTGAGCCGGTCTGTGCTGGCTTGGCTTAGTAGCCACCGCCACCCGAGCGACCGCCGCCGTAGCCGCCGCCGGAACGGCCACCGCCGCCGCCGCCGTAGCCACCGCCACCACCGCCGTAGCCG
>JACDQM010000048.1 GCA_015657635.1 Roseateles sp. | reverse complement strand
CCAGCCAGTTCTTTACCGACACCGAGTTTGCCGCGGATCTGGAGGGCAAGGCCGCAGGCCTCTCCGATGCCAGCGGTAAGGCGGTGCCGCCGGTCGCCTGGACGCAGATTTCGGGCAGCCTGCAGGCCACCGTCAGCCATGCCTTGCACAACGCCCAAGCCGCGCAAGAGCCCGACGGTCTGGTGGACGACCTGCTGAGCGAGCTGCTGTCGGCTCAAGCCGAACTGGCGGCCCAGGGGGCTGATGCAGAGCGTGCGCTCGCCATGGAAGCGCTGTGCCAGCGCGCACGCCGTCTGCTGGACCACCGCCAGCACCTGTTCGGCGAATTGGGCCTGCTGTGCCGCGAGCTCAGCAGCAGCCTGGTCGATCTGGCCGAGGATGATTCCTGGGCACGCGGCCAGTGCGCGGCCATGAACCAGACGCTGGAGACCGGCCTGTCGGCCCGCGGGGTGCGCTCGGTGTCGGAGCTGCTGACCAACACGCGGGAGCGCCAGCGCACCTTGCGCGATGAACGCTCCAAGGCGCGCGACTCGCTGAAGTCGCTGATCCACAAGATGCTGGCCGAACTCGGAGAGCTGGGCGCGCATACCGACCGCTTCCAGGACAGCGTGGGGCGCTATGCCGAGGTGATCGAGAAGGCCGATTCGCTGGAAAGCCTGACCGGCGTGGTGCGCGAGATGGTGGAAGAGAGCCGCAGCGTGCAGGCTCTCGTCCGCGAGACGCAGCAGCGCCTCTCTACCGAGCATGAGCGTGCCGCGCAACTGAACAAGCGCGTGGGCGACCTTGAGGACGAACTGCGCCGACTGTCCGAGGAAGTGCAGACCGACCAGCTGACACAGATCGCCAACCGGCGCGGCCTGATTGCGGCCTTCGGCGTCGAGCAGGCGAAGCAGGAGCGCGAAGGCAGCCGCATTGCGCTGGCGCTGCTGGACATCGACAACTTCAAGAAGCTCAACGACACGCTGGGCCATGCGGCGGGAGACATGGCGCTCAAGTCGCTGGCCGAGCGGGTGTCACAGCTGCTGCGCCCCGGCGATCTGGTGGCGCGCTACGGCGGCGAGGAGTTTGTGCTGATGCTGCCGGCCACGCCGCTGGACGAGGCGCAGGCGGTGCTGACACGGCTGCAGCGTTCCTTGTCAGCTGCGCTGTTCATCCACGAGGGCAAGGACGTGTTCGTCACCTTCTCGGCGGGCATCACGCTGTACCGGCCGGGCGAGACGCTGGAGGTCGCGCTGGACCGGGCGGACGTGGCTTTGTATGAGGCCAAGCACACGGGGAAGAACAGGGCCTGCGTGGCGCCTTGAGTTCGTCTCCTTCTAGTTGCGCGTGTGCTGCCGCTATCCGCGGCTCGGCTGGTGTTCTTCGAGGGAGCGCGCCGGGTGTTCGCCCCGGCGGGCGACCTTCTTCTTGCTGGTGCAAGAAAGAAGGCAAAGAAGCACCTCAATACCGATTTGACCGAGCGAACCGCTCGCTGCGCTCGGCTCGCGCACTCGCACGAGGCAAGAGCGAGGACGCTCCACCGCTCGCTTGCTAAGTCGCTCGCCAAGTACGGCTCGACTCCAGACTGTCAGCATGCCCACAGCAAGCGCTGAACAATCTGGGCTGCGTGCGAACCGCGCCAGTGACGGCATTGCACCATCCAGCAACGTGGAGTCGAGCCGTACCCGGCGAGCGACTTAGCTAACGAGCGGATGAGTGGCCCGAATCGTGCCTCGGGCCGGCGCGCGAGCCGAGCGTAGCGAGCGTGGCGCTCGGTCGAATCGTCTTCGGGTGTTTCTTTGCTTCCTTTCTTTGCACCAGCAAAGAAAGGGAGTCGCCCGCCGGGGCGAACACCCGGCGCGCTCTCTCGAAGAACACCAGCCGACCCACCGACAGCGGCACAAATGAAACTCAGAAGTTGAACGCCAACCTCAAGCCACCCCAATGCCGTCCCGCCACCATGATCGGCGCCGAAACCTCCTTGAGCAGCACGAACTTGCCGCCACCCATGTCGCGCCGGTAGGTCTGCAGCAGGAAGGGCCGCTGATTGCGCGCCGAAGCCAGGCCGGTGCGGTCATTGAAGATGCGACGGTAGCGGCTGTTGGCCGTGTTCCAGACCACATCGCCAGCCCGTTGCGGCTGGCAGTACTTGCGATTGTGGGTCGCCACATAGCCGTTGCGGTCCACCGCGATGCAGTAGACCACCTTGTCGCTCAAGGTCAGCAGCCGCTCCTGCACCTGCGGGAACAAGCGGTCAGCCAGTTCGACAAACGCGGTCTGATGCTGAGGCGGATTGGTATCGGCAATCGGCCGGTACTGCTCGTCGAACAACTGATCCAGCCGGATTGCCCCGCTGGCCACGGCTTGCTCAAGCAGGCCGCTGATGTCGGCTGCGGCTTGCTGGGCACCGCGGATGTACGCCGAGTCGTCGACCTCGACACCTGATTCGGCGATCTGCTCGATCAAGGCCTCAGACAGACGCAAAAAGCGGTCGCTGCAGGCAAACGCGGTTTGCAAACCGCGGATCACCTGCTGCACCTCGCCCTCCAGCACCGCTGCGCGCTCATTGAGGCTGGCACTGGTGTTGCGGCTCTGCTCAGCGGAGCTCGCGATCAGGCTCACGTCCTTCTCGACCAGGGCAAACGCCTTGTGAATGCTGCTCTGGCTCTTGCCGTGGCCCGCATCGGCCAGCAGTTCGCGGCTGAAAGTCTCGACGCGGGCATCCAGTGCAACGATGGAGCCGATGATGGCCTTGGATGAGGCCTCAACCTGGCCCGCCAGGTCCTTGACCGCATCGGCCACCACTCCAAAACCGCGACCGGCCTCGCCGGCACGCTTGGCCTCGACCGAGGCATTGAAGGCCACCAGCCGGGTTTGCAAGGCAATTTTGGTGATGGCTGCGGCCGCATCCGAGACACTGCGCAGCGTCTGCACGATGCCGCCGACTTCCTCGCCCACATTGGCCAGTGCGGCGCGCGCCTGCGCCACCGCGTCGCGGGTCTGCCCGGTGGCCGCACCAATGGCTTGCTGGGCGCTCTGCACCTGCCCCAACTGCTCCGCCAGGGCATGCATCGCATGGCCCTGCGACTCCACGGCTTTCTGGGTGTCCTCAAGCACGCCGCGCACTTCGGCGGCATCACGCCCCAGCGTGGAAACCATGCTGGAGAGTTTCTTGACGGTGCCTAGCGCCTTGCGCTCAGCATCAACGGCTTCAGTCGGCAGTGTGGGCGCACTCTCGGGCACCCCTCGCCTGCGCAAGCGATCGAACATGGTCTTTGTCTCCTGGCGACCGTGCAGCTCGTTGTGGCTGCTTCGGGTGTCCTCACCAGTCGCGCAGCTTAACGCGCAAGCGTGCAATCGCCTGGCTATGCAACTGGCAAACCCGAGACTCTGTCACTTTTAAGACAGCAGCGATCTCTTTCAGGTTCATGTCATGTTCGTAATACATGGACATGACGAACTGCTCGCGCTCGGGCAGGTTCTTGATGGCTGCCACCAAGGCCTCGCGCATGCGGTGATCCTGCAGCAGGGCCATCGGGTTGCTGGCTGCATCGGCCACGTGGCGGTCGAGGTAGTCCTCGTCGCCCTCGTCGCCAGACATGTCTTCGAGGAACACCAGCTGCGTGCCGCGCACCTTGGACAGCAGGTCCTGGTACTCACCCAGGCTGACACCCATCTCGGCGGCAATCTCGCTTTCCTGCGGCGCGCGGCCCAGGCGCTGCTCCAGCTTGTGCACGGCGCTCTCGATCGAGCGCTGCTGGCGGCGCGTGCCGCGACTCATCCAGTCGCCGCCGCGCAGCTCGTCGAGCATGGCGCCGCGGATGCGCTGGGTGGCGAAGGTCTCGAACTGCACGCCCTGCGCCGCATCGAAGCGCGACAGCGCGTCGGTCAGGCCGATCAGCCCGACCTGGATCAGATCGTCCAGCTCCACATTGGCCGGCAGCTTGGCAATCATCTGATGAGCAAGCCGTCGCACCAGCGGGCTGTGCTGGCGGATCAGGGAGGAGTTATCGAGGCGACCTTTGGCGGTATACATGATCAGCTCCAGCGGCTTTTCAGAGGACAGCGACAGCGTCGGTACGGGACTTGCGCAGCAGCGGACGCAGCGGCATCGCATCGGCCGGTGCCGCCAGCATCGCCCCGGGGGGCGCAGCCATCAGCAACTCGCGGGCCAGGTAACGCAACTCGGGCGCCATCGGCGCCGAGGCCGGCTGGCGCGGGTCCATGCAGGCCCAGTCGCGCAGCACCGCACCGAGGAAACCATCGGCGCAGGAGCTGATCTGCTGGGCAATCCGTTCGGCCAGACGCAGCTGCGGCGGGCAGGCCATCAACAGGCTGTAGACCATCAGGCCGGCGCGCTGCGAGAGCCACTTCATGCCGGCATAAGCGTGAGTGACGCTCTGGGTATCGGTATCGGCCAGCAGCACCGGGCGCACCTCGCGGCTGGCCAGCATGCGCGCCAGTTCGGCGGCGCTGGCGTGCAGCAGTACGACGTCGGCAAACGGTGCGGCATCGGCCACAACTTCAAGGAACTGGGCGGCCGAGCCGTGGGCATTGATGTGGCGCAGCGGCAGGCCGCGTGCGGCCAGATAGGAGACATGCGCCGACAGGTGTTCGACGCAGGCCCCGAGGTCCACTTGCGCCAGCTCGGTCGGCTGCGGCGACATCTCGCCGGCATCAACCACCAGCGTGTGCAGGCCCAGCTCGGCGAAGGCGGCGCACAGACCTTCGAGCAGCACGCCGGAGCTCAGCACATGCGGGTTGCTCAAGACCGGGATGTAGCGCACGCGCGAGCTGGCGAACAGGCGGCGCAGACCATCGGCTTGGTCTTGCACGGGATTGGGGCGGAAGGCGTCACGCATGGCTGGCTGCTGATTCGTGTTCAGAAAGCGCCCAGGGCCGAAGGCTGGGCGGCGGCCAGCGCAGGACCGCCGGCAAAAATCAGATTGATGTCGGCGCTGTCCATGCGCCAGGCCGCGGCGGCCGTGCTGCGCAGTGCGCGCTGCACCAGGGCCGGGGCCGACAAGCGGTGCCAGTCTTCCGGCACACGCTGACCGTTGGTGACGCCCAGCACCTTGAGCTTGTGGCGGATCACCGTGTCCAGCGCCGGCGCCAGCTTGACGGCTTCGTCGATCTTGGACAGCACCACGCCCTGGCACTCGGCAGCACGCCAGGCCAGTGCGACGTCCTCGATGGTCTCGCCCTGTTGAGCGGCGTTCAGCACCAGGATCTTGCGCAGGCTGCGGTGCGACAGCATGTCCAGCAGCTCGGCCGTGCGGCTGTCGCGCTGCGCCATGCCGGCGGTATCGATCAGCACCATCTTCTTGCCCGCCAGCAGATCCAGCAGATCCTCCAGCGAGGTGCGGTCATGGGCGGTATGCACCGGCACGCCGAGGATGCGGCCATAGGCGCGCAGCTGCTCGTGGGCGCCGACACGATAGGCGTCCAGCGTGATCAGGCCCAGCTGGCCGGCGCCATGGCGGGTGGCGAAAGCGGCAGCGATCTTGGCCGTCGTCGTGGTCTTGCCCACGCCGGTGGAGCCGATCAGCGCGAACACGCCGCCCTGCTCTTCCAGCGGCGGGCTGTTTTCATCGGTGATCAGGTTGCGCGACAGCACATTGGCGGCCCAGCCCATTTCGTCGGGGGCGCCTTGCTTGAAGTCGGCCGGCAGGCTTTCGGCCAGCTTGCGCACAAGAGCGGGCGAGAAGCCCACGTCCAGCAGCTTCTGCGTCAGGCGGGCCTGGGCCGGCTGGCGCTGCAGCTTCTCCATGAAGGCCAGGGCGCCGAAGCGCTCCTCGATCAGGCCCTTCACCTGGCGCAGCTCGTTCATCATGTCCTGCTGGTCGCGCGCGGTCCCTGTGCCAGCTCGGGCATTTCGCGCGACAGCGTGCCCTGCGGCACACGGATCTCGTCGCGCAGCACCGGCGGCGCCGAGCGAGCCGGGGCCGGTGGCGGGCTGGATTCGGGGCGGCGCGGTGCCATCGCCTGCATTGCCGCTTCGGCACGCTGCTTGCGCAAGGTCGCCAGCGAAGCCACGCCCTCGGGCGGCAGTTCCGGCTGCTGCGCGGCGGTGGTTGCGGCGTCCAGGCTGGGTTCGGTGCGGCCGCTCAGTTCGGCCTGGCGGCGCTTGAGCATGCGCTCGCGCACATAGTCCTGGAAGGACAAGGTGCTCATCGCCAATGCCTGCACATCGTCATTGACGTCGACATTGGGCACCTGGCGGGCTGCACGCTCGGCCAGTCGGCCGGCCTTGGCGGCAGGCGCCTGCGCAGCCGCAGCGGGGCGGGCCTGCACGCGGCTGGGCGCGCTGACCTTGGGCGCCTGGGCGGCCACTTTCTCGATCTGGGACATGCCCTCGGGGGCCATCGCCAGCACCTCGACGCCTTCGGCGCAGGGCTTGTTGGACAGCACGACGGCATCGTCACCAAAGGCCTGGCGAACCAGGGCCATGGCCTCCCGGGAGGTACGGGCGGTAAAGCGCTTCACATTCATGCCGTGCCTCCAATGATCGAACCGATGCGGATGGTGTGGGTTTCAGGAATCTCGCTGTGCGCCAGCACCTTCAGGCGCGGCGCAGCACGCTTGAGCAGGCGCGCCATCGGTGCGCGGATGGCATCCGGCACCAACAGGCAGGCCGGCACACCCCGGTCTTCCTGTGTCTGACTGGTTTCGGCGGCGCTGCGGGCCAGCGTGTCGGCCACGCCCGGGTCGAGTGCGGCGCCATGCGGCGAATTCAGGGCCTGGGTCACCAGGCGCTCCAGCTCGGGCTCCAGCGCGATCACATCCAGCTCCTTCACGGGGCCGTAGATCTGCTGGACGATGGCGGGGGCGATGTGGGTACGGATACGGCGGGCCAGCTCGGCCGGGTCGCTGACCACGGCGGCGTTCTCGGCGATGGACTCGACGATGGAGCGCATATCGCGGATGTGCACGCCCTCCTCCAGCAGCAGCTGGAGAACTCTTTGCAGTGTGGCGATGCCGACCATTTTGGGTATCACGTCTTCAATCAGTTGCGGGGCCTGCTTGGTGAGGTGTTCCACCAGTTGCTGGGCTTCCACCCGACCCAGGAGACGGGCCGCGTGGACTTGCATCAAGTGTGAAAGATGGGTCGCCACGACGGTCGAACAATCAACCACGGTAAATCCAGCCATTTGGGCCATATCCCTCTGGCGATCCTCGATCCACACCGCCGGCAGGCCGAAGGCCGGATCGGTGGTCTGAGTGCCGATCAGCTTCTGGCTGGCATGGCCCGGATTGATCGCCAGCCACATGCCGGGGAAGGCCTCGGCCTCGCCGATGACGGCGCCGCGCAGCGTGATGCGGTATTGGCTGGGGCGCAGTTCCAGGTTGTCGCGGATGTGCACCGGCGGCGGCAGGAAGCCGACTTCCTGCGCGAACTTGCGGCGAACGCCCTTGATCCGGCTGAGAAGATCGCCTTCCTTGCTCTTGTCCACCAGCGTGATCAGGCGATAGCCCACTTCCAGGCCCAGCGTGTCGACCGGCACCAGATCGTCCCAGCTGGCCTCGACATTGGCCTCGGGCGCGGCGCTGGGCAGGGCTGGCGCCTTGGCGGCGGCTTCGGCCGCCTGCTCCTTGCGGCGCAACCACCAGGCGGCATAGCCCATGGCCGACGCGATCAGCAGGAAGACCAGGTGTGGCATACCCGGAATCACACCGAGCAGGCCGATGACCCCCGCCGTGATCGCCAGCGACTTGACCGAGCCGAAGACCTGGCGGCCGATCATCGAGCCGATGTCCTTGTCCTTGCCGACACGCGACACCACCATGGCGGCCGCCACCGAGATCAGCAGACCCGGAATCTGGGCCACCAGCGCATCGCCGACCGCCAGCAGGATGTAGGCATCGGCCGCCTGCCCGGCCGACAGGCCATGCTGGACCACGCCGATGATGAAGCCGCCGATGATGTTGATGAACAGGATCAGGATGCCGGCGATCGCATCGCCGCGCACGAACTTGCTGGCACCGTCCATGGAGCCGAAGAAGTCCGCTTCGTCGGACAGTTCGGCCCGGCGGCGCTTGGCCTCCTTCTCGTCGATCAGGCCGGCATTCAGGTCGGCATCCACCGCCATCTGCTTGCCGGGCATCGCATCCAGCGTGAAGCGCGCGCCGACCTCGGCGATGCGCTCCGCACCCTTTGTGACCACGATGAAGTTGATCACCACCAGGATCGCGAACACGATCAGACCGACCGCGAAGTTGCCGCCGATCAGGAAGTGGCCGAAGGCCTCGATCACCTGGCCGGCAGCGCCCGGCCCGGTATGGCCTTCCAGCAGCACCACCCGGGTGGAGGCCACGTTGAGCGACAGCCGCATCAGCGTGGTCAGCAGAAGCACCGTCGGGAAGGCGGCGAAGTCCAGCGGTCGCAGCATGTGCGAGGCCACCATCATCACCATGATGGCCATGGCGATGTTGAAGGTGAAGAACAGATCCAGCACGAAGGGCGGCAGCGGCAGCACCATCATCGACAGGATCAGGATCACCGCCAGCGGCGCTCCCAGGGCGCTGATCACCGCAGCGCGCGGACCCAGCAAAGCCTGCACTTGAGCCATCAGCGCATTCATGCCTCATCCTCCAGATCGTCGTCGCCGTCGCGCTTGGGCACCGGCTTGTTGTGCGGGTCGAGCTCGGGTGGCACCGGCGGGTTCGGCATCACCGGCGTGGCGCCGCGGCCGGCCATCGCGGCCTTGAGCTGATAGACATAGGCCAGCACCTGCGCCACGGCAGCGAACAGCGCAGCGGGAATCTCGCGGTCGATCTCGGCGTGGGCATACAGGGCACGCGCCAACACTGGCGACTGCAGCACCGGCACCTTGGCATCGGTGGCCAGATCGCGGATCTTCATGGCCAGCAGATCGGCGCCCTTGGCCACCACCTTGGGTGCGGCCATCTTGCCTTCCTCGTACCTCAGCGCGACGGCATAGTGGGTCGGGTTCATCACCACCAGGTCGGCCTGTGGCACGGCTGCGAGCATGCGGCGCTTGGCCATCTCGCGCATCTTGGCGCGCATCTTGGCCTTGATCTCCATATTGCCTTCCTGCTCCTTCATCTCCTTCTTCGCCTCTTCGCGCGACATGCGCAGGCGTTTGAGGAAGAGATGACGCTGCAGGGGCACATCGATCACGGCGAACAGAGCCAAGGCCAGCGCCACCAGGGCCAGACCGCTCATCAGCTGCTGGCCGGCATAGGCCAGCGCTGCCGGCAGCGGCACGCTCATGATGCCGACATAGGCGGCCATGCGGTCCTTCAGCACCATCGCACCGACCACGCCAAGCAGCAGCGCCAGCAGGCAAGCCTTGAGCGCCTGGCTGAGACCTTGCCAGCCGAACAAGCGGCCCAGGCCGGTCAAGGGGTTGAGATTGGAGAACTTGGGCGCCAGCGGCTTGAAGGTCCAGTTCCAGCCACCGGCTGCCAGGTTGCTGGCGATCGCCAACAGCATCAGCACAAAGCCGATGCCCAGGCTGAACAGCAGGCCCTGCACGGCCAACTCGGACAGGCGCGAGGTGAGAAAGCCGGGCGTGCCCAGCATCTGTGCATCAAAACGCAGACTGTTGGCCAGCATGCGCTGCAGCCAGGCCATCAGCTCCGGGCCAAAGGCGGACAGCAGCGCTCCGCCGCCCAGCATCACCGCGAAATGCGGTAAGTCGCGGGAACGCGGCACCTGGCCCTCAGCCCGCGATCTCTCGATCTTCTTGGCTGAGGCCGGTAGGTTCTTGTCTTGTGCGTCTTGGTCGGCCATGGCAATGAGGGCACCTGGAGGGGCGCCCGGTCATTGTTGGCCGGGGGGGTGGAAAACTTAAGCCAGATAAGGCGGGCAAAAGCAGCCGTGATCTGCAGCACGGCCCGCCCGGAAATGAAGCGACCCGCCGCAGCGGGTCATGTTGTCGTCCCGCGCAGCGCGCAGGCGCGGGGTCTTAGAAACCCAGGCTGGCGAGCAGGTCGTCCACTTCGCCCTGGTTGGCCACCACATCGGTGCGGCCTTCCGGATTGACGACAGGTCCCTGCAGGATGTTCGGGTCCACCTTCTCGCGCTGCTCGGGCGGCACGATCTGCACCAGCAGCTTGACCAGGCTGTCCTCCAGATCATTGGCCAGCGTCACGACCTTGGCCACCACCTGGCCGGTCAGGTCATGGAAGTCCTGCGCCATCATGATGTCCGTCAGGTGCTGGTCGATCTGCGTGGTCGACTTCTCGACTTCCTTGACGAAGTTGAACACCGCGCCAGTGGCCACCGCCTTGACCGGATCGGCCATGATGGCCTTGGCCATCTCGTTGGTAGCCGCAGAGATGTGGGCGTGCTCAGCCTTGGCCTGATCGACCGAATTCAGCACCTTGTTGGCAGCGTCAGCCGTCTTGGTGGCAATGTAGGTGAGGCGGCTGCGAGCGTCCGGCAGGCCATCGGTGGCCGTCTGCAGCTTGGGCATCACACCCAGCTGCTGCATCGTGTCGTGCAGCACCCGGGTGATGCTGCCCAGCTGCTGGAACACCTCAGGCGAGACGCTCAGCGGCTCAGAGCCTTGGCCCAGCTTGGCGAAATCTTCGGCTTTCATGGCCTGTCTCCTCAAGCGGCCGCAGCCAGTTTTTGCATGATCTTCTGGACTTTCTCTTCCAGCGTCGCCTTGGTGAAGGGCTTGACGATATAGCCGGCCGCGCCGCTCTGCGCTGCCAGCACGATGTCTTCCTTGCGGGCTTCGGCGGTGACCATCAGCACCGGCAGGTGCTTGAGGCCCGGATCGGCCTTGATGGCGCTGAGCAACTCGAAGCCCGTCATGTTGGGCATGTTGATGTCGCTGACGACGAAGTCGAACTTGCCCGCCTTGAGCATGCTCAGGGCCTCGACGCCGTCTTCGGCCTCTTCGCAATTGTTGTAGCCGATCTCCTTGAGGAGACCGCGCACGATGCGGCGCATGGTCGAGAAGTCATCGACAACCAAGAATTTCATTTCAGTGCTCATGGCGTTCCTCGCAGGTCTAAGGCATCTTATCGGCCGCTTGGGGCCGAGCTTGAGGGATTTGTCGTGACATTCTTCGCATCCTCCCCCTCATCGGGCTCCGGACGCAAGTCCTTCAAAACGGCGTCTTCGGCATCACGGTTCATCACGATGATGCTGATGCGCCGGTTCAAAGGGCTTTGGGGGCTTTTGGGCTCCAGCAGCTTGCTGTCCGCCAGCCCTTGCACGCGCAGCACGCGGGCTTCTGGCAGGCCGCCAGTCACCAGCTCGCGGCGCGAAGCATTGGCGCGATCGGCCGACAGCTCCCAGTTGCTGTAGCCGCGCGCGCCGGACGAGAAGGGTTGGGCATCGGTATGGCCTTCCAGTGTCAGGCGGTTGGGCACCTCGGTCAGCACATAACCCAACTCCTGCAGCAGCTCGCGCATATAGGGTTTCACCACGGCGCTGCCGCTGTCGAACATCGGTCGATTGCCCTCATCGACGATCTGGATGCGCAACCCTTCGGCCGTCATGTCGAGACGGATCTGCCCGCCCAGCGCGGCCAGGCGCGGGTTCTCCTGCAGCACCTCCTTGACCTTGTCGCTGAGCTGCTGCAGCCGCGCACGCTCGGCGCGGCGCTGTTCTTCCTTGAGTGCGCGCAGGTTGTAGCTGTGCTTGGGCGCTTCGACATCGCCTTCCTTGACCTGGCCGGTCTGGCGCGTCAGGTCCTTGCCGCCGCCCTTGACGACGCTGGACGCATCGCCGGCGCCAGAGCCGCCCAGCATCGCCACCTTCAGCGGCGAGGCGAAATAGTCGGCAATGCCCTTCTTGTCGCCCTCGGTGGTCGAGCCCAGCAGCCACATCAGCAGGAAGAAGGCCATCATGGCCGTCACGAAGTCGGCGTAGGCAATCTTCCAGGCGCCGCCGTGAGCGGCATGGCCGCCCTTCTTGACGCGCTTGATGATGATGGGTTGGAGCTTCTTGGCATCACCGGCCATGGCGGGCTCCCAGCAGCGGCCTCACTGGCAGGACGCCAGCAACAGCACGCACAGACAGCAGCGAAGCGAAGGCAAGCAACAACATCATCACTTCTTCTTCACATGGCCTTCGAGCTCGGCGAAGGTGGGCCGCTCGGTAGAGTACAGCACCTTGCGGCCGAATTCGATCGCGACCTGCGGCGCATAGCCCTGCATCGACGCCAGCAGCGTGGTCTTGATGCATTGCAGTTCCTTGCCGTCCTCATCCACCTTGGATTCCAGCAGTCCGGCCAGCGGCTCGGCAAAGGCATAGGCCAGCAAGATGCCCAGGAAGGTACCGACCAGGGCCGAGCCGATCATGCCGCCCAGCACCGCAGGCGGCTGGCCCACCGAGCCCATGGTGTTCACCACGCCCAGCACCGCGGCCACGATGCCGAAGGCCGGCAGACCGCCGGCCAGACGCTGGATGGCCTGCACCGCCATGAAGGCCTCGTGGTGGTGGGTGTCGATCTCGTTGTCCATCAAGGACTCGATCTCATGGGCATTCAGATTGCCCGACACCATCATGCGCAGGTAGTCGGTGATGAACTCGGCGACATGGTGGTCATTGCCGACGATCGGGTATTTCTGGAACAGCGCCGAGCTGTGCGGGTCCTCGACATCCTTCTCGATGGACATCAGGCCTTCCTTTCGCGCCTTCTGCAGGATGTCGTAGAGCAAGGCCAGCAAATCCATATAGCGGGCCTTGGTGTACTTGCCGCCTTTGAAGCAGGCGCCCAAGCCCTTCAACGTGGCCTTCATCACCTTGGGCGGATTGGTGGCCAGCATGGCGCCAATGGCGGCGCCGAAGATCGTCGTCATCTCGAAGGGCAAGGCCTTCAAGATCACGCCCATATTGCCTCCGTGCGCGATGTACACGCCGAAGATGCAAGCCATGGCCACGACCCAACCAATGATGACAAACATGAACCAATCCGTTTCGCTGTCCTGGGATCAGGCCGCACAAGCCCGCTCTCTCTCCGACCATATCGGCGCTGCGGGCAGTCACTTGAGTATGGAGCGCCCCTTGCGCCCCCAATGAGGACAACAAGCGGGAATTCCCGGCACAAAAGAAGCGGCGGCCGCTCCGCTTCGAGAGAGCGCCGCCGCAAGGCACCACCGAGGTGCCAGGAGGAGACAAGAAGAACTTCGTCAGCCCTTATTTCGGTCGCTCAGCGCCTTTCTTGAGCAGCGGTCGATACAAGAGCAGGCGGTGCCGCGGCCCCAGCTCGACGACCGCCAGCGGCGCCAACTCGGGCAGCTCGAAATCCAGGCTGGCCAGCCAGGCGCCCGGCCGCAGTTCGGCGCGCGCCTTGCTCAGCGCCTGTGCCATCGATTCGGGGCGCTGAAACAAATACACCAGATCGAAGCCGGCCCAGGACTGGGCCCACATATCGCCGCGCTGCACCTCGGCCCAGGGGCAGCGCCAGGCCGCCAAGCGAGCCAGCAGCGGGCTCCACTCGACACCGCTGATGCAGGCCTCGGGGTAGGCGCGGCGCAGCTCCAGCAAGCCGGCACCCAGGCCACAGCCGGCATCCAGCACGCGGGCGCCGGCTGGCAAGGGCGCCAGTCGTCCCAGTTCAAGCAAGGCATCACGGGGGGTGGGAAAGAGTGGCGCATCGCGCCAGGCATGGCGCGGATAGGCCAGCGCCAGCAGCGCCAGCGGCAGCAGCCAGGCCCAGCCCGGCAGTGCAGTCGCGCTGCCACTCAGCAGCAGTGAGAGCGGGAAGCCGCCCGCCACCATCAGGCGGCGCCAGCGGCTGTCGTGGATCAACGCGAGCGCCAGACCCAGCAGGCTGGCGGCAGCCAGTGCCGCCAGGGCCGGCAATCCCAAGGCGCCCAGCACCAGGTAGACCGCCCAGGCCAGCGCCCAGCTCAGCAGGGCTGGTAGCGGCCAGCGCAGCCAGTTTTGCAGGCCTGAGGGCGATCCAGCCACGGACAGCATGCCTGGCCTTGGATCAGTGCATCTGCAGCGCGCCAGCGGCGCGGCCCTTGCCAGCACGGGCCGGCGGGTTGCACAGGCCGCACACATAGTGGCGTGCGATCTCGTGCGGATGCGTCACGAAGTGGCCGCCGCACTTGCTGCACTTGGTCATCGT
>JACDQM010000047.1 GCA_015657635.1 Roseateles sp. | reverse complement strand
CTCCAACGGACATCTACCAAGGCCTTGCGCGCCAACGAGCTGATCTCGGTGAAGACCATCGAGCAGTTCTTCGACCCCGAGAAGTCGATGTTCCTGCCGGACCGCTTCATCAAGGGCGAGTGCCCCAAGTGCGGCGCCAAGGACCAGTACGGTGACAGCTGCGAGGTCTGCGGCGCGGTCTACACGCCCACCGAGCTGAAGAACCCCTTCTCGGTGCTGACCGGCGCGACGCCGGTGATGAAGAGCTCGGAGCACTACTTCTTCAAGCTCAGCGATCCGCGCTGCGTCGAGTTCCTGGAGCAATGGACACAGACCCCTGGCCGCCTGCAGACCGAGGTGATCAACAAGATCAAGGAATGGTTCACCAAGGACGAGGAAGGCAATGGCGGCCTGGGTGACTGGGACATCAGCCGCGATGCCCCCTACTTCGGCATCGAGATCCCGGACGCGCCGGGCAAGTACTTCTATGTCTGGCTGGACGCGCCGATCGGCTATCTGGCGTCGCTGAAGAACTACTTCGCCAAGACCGGGCGCGACTATGAGGCCTTCATGGCCGACGAGTCGGTGGAGCAGATCCATTTCATCGGCAAGGACATCACCTATTTCCACACGCTGTTCTGGCCGGCGATGCTGCATTTCAGCGGCCGCAAGACGCCCAACCATGTGTTCGTGCACGGCTTCCTGACCGTCAACGGCGGCGAGAAGATGAGCAAGAGCCGCGGCACCGGCCTGGACCCGCTGAAGTACCTGAATCTGGGCATGAACGCTGAATGGCTGCGTTACTACATCGCCGCCAAGCTCAACAGCAAGGTTGAAGACCTTGACTTCAACCCCGAGGACTTCGTCGCCCGCGTCAATTCAGACCTGGTCGGCAAGTACATCAATATCGCCTCGCGCGCCGCCGGCTTCCTGGCCAAGCGCTTCGACAACCGGCTGTCGGCCGATCTGGGCGTCGAAGGCCGCGCGCTGCTGGACGGTCTGCGCGCCCATGCGCCGGCCATCGCTGAGCTCTATGAAGAGCGCGAGTTCGGCAAGGCGCTGCGTGAGATCATGCTGCTGGCCGACCGCGTCAACGAGTACGTGGACCAGAACAAACCCTGGGAGCTGGCCAAGCAGGAAGGCAAGGACACGGTGCTGCACGATGTCTGCAGCGTCTGTATCGAGGCCTTCCGCCTGCTGACCCTCTACCTGAAGCCGGTGCTGCCGGCGCTGGCCGCCAAGGTGGAACAGTTCCTGAAGATCGAGCCGCTGCAGTTCGGCGATGCGGCACGCGCGCTGGGCGCCCATCAGATCGGCGCCTACGAGCACCTGATGCAGCGCGTCGACCCCAAGCTGCTGGAAGCCCTGTTCGAGCCGCCCGCTGCGCCCAAGCTCATCCCGGGCGGCGAGGACCTGGCGCCCGAGATCAAGATCGACGACTTCAGCAAGGTCGACCTGCGCATCGCCAAGATCGTCAAGGCCGAGCCTGTCGAAGGCTCGGACAAGCTGCTGCGTCTGACGCTGGATGTCGGCGAAGGCCGCCTGCGCAATGTCTTCAGCGGCATCAAGAGCGCGTACAAGCCGGAAGATCTGGAAGGCAAGCTCACCGTGATGGTGGCCAATCTGGCGCCGCGCAAGATGAAGTTCGGCATCAGCGAAGGCATGGTGCTGGCCGCCAGCCACGCCGACGAGAAGGCCAACCCGGGCATCTTCGTGCTCGAGCCCTTCCCCGGCGCGCAACCCGGCATGCGGGTGCGCTGAAGCGGCGGGACGCAATGAAGAAGGCCGGGCATTGCCCGGCCTTGCTGCTTTCTGGCGCGCTATCTGACGCTCATTGCAGGCGGTAGGCGCTGACCACGCTGGCGAGCCGCTGCGCCTGGTCCTTCAGGCTTTCGGCCGCGGCCGTGCTCTCTTCCACCAGCGCGGCATTCTGCTGCGTCATCTGGTCGAGCTGGGTCACGGCGATGTTGACTTGGCCGATGCCGTTGGACTGTTCGCTGGCTGCCGAGCTGATCTCGCCGATGATGTCGCTGACACGCTGCACGCTGGCGACGATCTCGCCCATGGTGCTGCCGGCATCCTGGACCAGGCGCGAGCCGCTCTCGACCCGGTCGACGCTGGCACCGATCAGGGTCTTGATCTCCTTGGCTGCTTCGGCGCTGCGCTGGGCCAGTGAGCGCACCTCGGACGCAACCACCGCGAAACCGCGGCCCTGCTCACCGGCGCGAGCCGCCTCCACGGCCGCGTTCAAGGCCAGGATATTGGTCTGGAAGGCGATGCCGTCGATCACGCCGATGATGTCGCTGATCTTCTTGGAGCTGGCGTTGATCTCATTCATGGTCGACACGACCTGCGACACCACCCGCCCGCCACGCTGGGCCACGGCCGCTGCCGAATGCGCCAGCTGGTTGGCCTGAGCGGCCGAATCGGCGCTCTGGCGCACGGTGCTGGTCAGCTCTTCCATCGAGCTGGCGGTTTCTTCCAGGCTGGACGCCGTCTGCTCGGTGCGGGCGCTCAGGTCCTGGTTGCCGGTCGCGATCTGCGAGCTGGCGGTCGAGATGCCGTCGACCACGCCGCGCACTTCCTGCATCGAACTGCGCAGCGCGCTGCGCATGCCGTCCAGCGCGCGCAGCAGATGCCCGGTTTCGTCGTCGCTGTAGCCGCTCTGCGACTGGCCCGTCAGATCCATCTCCGCGATGGACTGCGCCATGCGCTCGGCCTGCTGCAGCGGGCCGGTGATGCTGCGCGACAGCGTCCAGGCCAGGGCCACGCCGATGGCCAGCGAAGCCAGGCTGCCAATCACCAGGATCAGGCTGGCGCGGTTGCGCAAGGCCTCGGTGGTCTTGACCTGGGCGTCGAGCTGCGCACGCTGTGCGTCAACCAAGCCCCGCACGGCCTGCTGGTAGGCCTGCGCAATAGGCAGAAAGCGCTCCTGCAGCGCGCTCGCCGCCGCGTCGGCCTGCCCGTCCTGCTTGAGCTTGTTGATTTCACCGCGCACGGCCAGATAGGACTTGCGCAGCTCGCCGATCTTGGCGTACATCTCGCGCTCGGCCGGCGTGTCCAGCAGCGGCTCCATGCGCTTCTGGATGTCGGTGGTTTCCTTGATCGTCTTGGCCGTCTCGGCCGCAAACAGCTCGACCAGGCTCGGATCGCTGCTCTTGGCCGTAGCCGTGGCTCGCTGGATACCCCCGTAGGTATTCAGATACCAATCGCTGGCCAGCCGCTCGACTTGCAGGTTCTCCTCGGTCATCTTCTCGATTTCGGTGCCCAGCCGCTGAAACTGCGACAGCCCGAACAAGCTGCCGATCAAGGACAGGCCCAGCACGGCGCCGAGAACGACAGCCAGGCGTTTGCCAATGGAAAGATTGAACATAGACATCCCTATACCCCTCAACGTTTCTTGTTAACCTGTTTCGGCTCGGCCGCAGACCAGCCGCAGCGTTCATCGCCACCACCTCACCCTGATATATCGGCAGCATTTCGCCTGCTCTTGAGTCCTCATTCGGGAGCACTCGCGACGCGACTGCTGGCTGACATGACTGCCGGCGCGCCCTGCGCCTCGGGCAGTGATTTCACTGCCAATGCCGACACAAGGGGCGCGTACGCGCGTGCCGCCGCAGCCGCAGCCGCTCAATGGACAGCCGGCGGCGGCTGCCAGGGCCTGTAAACTCTCGGCTTTCCTCTGTCTAGCGGCCCTGCCATGCCTTTGTTCTGGAAACCCTACAAGTCCGAAGTCACCCAGTTCATCGATGAGCTGAAGGCCAAGAAGCCGACGCTCGAGGCCGAACAGCGTGCCGGCCGCGCCTTGCTGTGGGACAAGCCCGTCGACCGCCAGGCCCAGTCCGACTACCGCAGTGCCCGGGTGGCGCAAAAGCCCTACGTCTACCAGACCCAGGGCGACTGCCCCCCCCCGCTAAGAGCGAGCTGCCCGTTGAGCGAGACCGCGGCGACACCCGCCTTGCTGGCTGTCGAGCCCGAGGCCGGCACAGACGCAGCCCTGCCCCAGACGGTTGACGGCATCGCCGTGGCGCGGCTCTACGGTGAGCCGCTGTTCCAGCTGCCGCAGGATCTCTACATCCCGCCAGACGCGCTGGAAGTCTTTCTTGAGGCCTTTGAAGGTCCGCTGGATCTGCTGCTCTACCTGATCCGGCGCCAGAACTTCAACATCCTCGACATCCCGCTGGCCGACGTGACGCGCCAGTACCTCAGCTATGTCGAGCAGATCCGCCGACACAACCTGGAACTGGCGGCCGAATACCTCTTGATGGCAGCCATGCTCATCGAGATCAAGTCGCGCATGCTGCTGCCGCCCAAGAAGAGCGAGGACGGCGCTGAGCCCGAGGACCCGCGGGCCGAACTGGTGCGCCGCCTGCTGGAGTACGAGCGCATCAAGCTGGCCGCAGCACGGCTGGACCAGCTGCCGGTGCTGGGGCGCGACTTCCTGCGTGCCCAGGTGCACATCGAGCAATCGCTGCAGCCCAGCTTTGCCGATGTCTCGGTGGACGAGTTGCGCGAGGTCTGGCGAGATCTGCTCAAGCGCGCCAATCTGAAGCAGCACCACAAGATCAGCCGCGAGCAGCTGTCGGTGCGCGAGCACATGAGCATCGTGCTGCGCCGCCTGCAAGGCCAGCGCTTCGTGATGTTCGAGCAACTGTTCGAAGTCGAGCGCGGCCCGCAGGTGCTGGTGGTGACCTTCATCGCGATGCTTGAGCTGGCGCGCGAGCGTCTGCTGGAAATCACGCAGGCCGAAGCCTTCGCGCCCATTTACGTGCGCCTGGCCTATTCACCCAGCTGAAGCATTCACCCAGCTGCGCCGCGCAGCGCCGGCCCTTCAGTTCTGCTGTGCGGCGCGCCAGGTCGAGAAATGTTCTTCCGGATGGCGCTGCACCATCTGGCTGACCGCCAGCACCGCCTGCGTACGCGAGCTCACGCCCAGCGCCTTGAGCACGGCCGCCACATGGTCCTTGATGGTCTCGACCGAGACACCCAGTTCGCGCGCGATGATCTTGTTGGGCTTGCCCTGCAGCAGCAGCGCCAGCACATCCGTCTGACGCGGCGTCAGGGCCAGGCCCTCCAGCCCACCGTGCTTCTGATAGGCCCCGGACATGGCCTGCTGCTGGATCTGCTGCAGCTTCTCGTTCACCACCGGCGCGGGCCGGCTTTCTTCGTTGCCCAAGCTCATGGGCGGCACATAGATGCCGCCTGCCATCACCAGCCGCAGCGCCTGGGACAGCATTTCGGTGCTGCTGCGCTTGGGCACGAAGCCCATCGCACCCTGATCGATCGATCGAATCACGTCGCTGGCCCGGTCGGAGGCCGAGATCACCACCACCGGCAGCGCCGGGTAGGCGGCGCGGAATTCCTCCAGCACATCGAAGCCGCTGGCGTCGCCGAGCTGCAGGTCCAGCAGCACCAGATCGAAATCCTGCTGCTGCTTCAGCGTGGCGCGGGCGGCGGCGGCGCTGTCGGCGCCCACCACCTGCACCTGATCATCCAGGCCCTCGATCACGGTGGCGAGCGCAGACAGGATCAGCGGATGATCATCAACCAGCAATACCTTCATCCCCACCCCTTCCCGCACGCAACGCACAATAAGCTTGGCCGCGGATCATAGGGGAGCCGAGCCCGCCAGGGCACACCCCTCATGGGTGATAGGCGGGGCCCGAAGTTCGCTATGCGCAAGGTGGCGCGGCCGCGCCGGGGTTCAGATGAAGCGCCGGGACACCGATTCGGCCACCATCACCGGCTTGCTCGAACCCTCGCGCTCGATCGTGCACTCCACCACCAACTGAGCGCCACCCTCGATGGGCTGGAAGTCCAGCAGCTTGAAGCGCGCGCGCAAGCGGCTGCCGACCGGCACTGGCGCCGGAAAGCGAACCTTGTTGAGTCCGTAGTTCAGGCCCATGCGGCTGTCACCGATGGTGAAGCCGCTGTCGAAGAAGTGCGACACCAGGGACAAGGTCAGGAAGCCATGGGCAATCGTGCAGCCGAAGGGGCCCGCCGCTGCGCGGACCGGATCGGTATGGATCCACTGCTGGTCCTCGGTCGCATCGGCGAAGCGCTGGATGCGCTCCTGATCGATGCTCAACCAGTCGCTCAGCCCGACCTCCTGCCCGACCTCGGCGGCCAGATCGGCCAATTTTTCGTAATGCCGCATTGCCTCTTCAGCCTCTATCCATCAAGCCAGGCGGCCAGCGGCTGCCACTGCGCGAGATCGCGCTCGACCCGACCGGGCGCCACATCCCACAGCGTCAGCCCGCGGGCTGCCAGTTGCACGTAGTTCTGGGTATCGCGCAGCATCGTCAGCACCGGCAAGCCGAGCCCCTGCACGAACTGCTGCAGTTGCTGAGCCGACAAGGTGCCCTCGCGGGCGCGCATGCCCACCAGCGCGACGCCAGGGCTGTGCCCCGTCTCGCGCTGCAGATCGTGCAGGCTTTGCAGAAAGCTGTATGTCGCCTGGATGTCAAACAGGCTGGGTTGCAGGGGAATCACCAGGCGATCGGCCAGGCGAAACAGCGTCTGCAGGCGCTTGCCATTCAGCCCGGCCGGCGTATCCAGCACCGCATGGCTGATGCCCTTGGGCGGCTTGACCACGGCCTTGCCATCGCCGATCTGCTCCCAGCTGTGGATGGCCGGCAGCTGCGCCGGGCGCTGAGCCAGCCATTGCTTGAGCGAATGTTGCGGGTCGGTGTCGCCCAGCATCACCGCATGGCCGCGGTGCGCCAGCAGGCCGGCGATGTTGCTGGCCAGAGTGCTCTTTCCAACCCCTCCCTTGGGGTTCGCGATCAGGATCACGGGCATGACAGTCCCTCGGCTCGGTGTTCGGGCCATGGTAGCCGGGCCGGCCGCGCCGCCGCAATCGGGCAAGGCCGCAGGCCTCGCACGCCTGCCTTGCGGTTGGGGCCTGTTTACACGATGGCAACGGGTCGCGTTGCCGGCCAGGAAGTCTGCAGGCAAGGCGCAAGCCGCCACCGGGTTGGACACCCGGCGAGGATTTGCAACGCCGCTTGCAGCTTTCCTGGTCGCAAGCCTGCGGGAAGGTTCGCCCAGGCAGGCCACTCGTCGTTGCAACGCTGGCCCGCACACCAGTGCGGGCCAGCGCTGCGCCTTGATTGGCCTGCGTGGGCGAGCCTTCGCGGCCCATTGCCATCGTGTTAACAGGCCCTATGCTGCCGATATGTCAGACATCCTGCTGCTCTGCGCCCACCCCGATCTGGCGGGCTCCCATGTGACCCGCAGCCTGCTCGAGGCCGCACAGCAGGCGCGCCGCGAGCCAGCGCAGCTGGAGATCCGTGATCTCTATGCCCTCTATCCCGACTACGCCATCGATGTGGCCGCCGAGCAGCGCTCGCTGGCCGCAGCCCGCCTGGTGATCTGGCTGCACCCGCTGCATTGGTATGGCATGCCGGCGCTGATGAAGCTGTGGGTCGACGAAGTGCTGGCCTTCGGCTGGGCCTACGGCCCAGGAGGTACGGCGCTGCAGGGCAAGGAACTGTGGCTGCTCAGCTCGACCGGCGGCTCGGCCGAGTCCTATAGCGCCCAGGGCCACAACGAGCACAGCATCGAGCAGTTCCTGATGCCTTATCGCCAGACAGCCCGGCTCTGCGGCATGAACTGGCTGGCGCCCCTGCTGCTGTACGGCGCCCACCGGGTCAGCGAGGCCGAGCTGCACCAGCATGTGCAAGGCTTCATGGCAGTGCTGCGGCACGAGGCACCCAGCCCTGCCGGGCCACAGCGCAGCGCGGTGCCCGAGGTGACGCTGGACGAACGCCCGCCGCTTTACAGCCCGATCGGAGCGCGCTGATGGAGACCCATGCCAATCCGCTGACACTGCCGCTGGTGCTGATGGCTGCTGCGGTGATTGCCGTGCCGCTGGCGCGCTGGCTTCGCCTGGGCTCCATCCTGGGCTATCTGATCGCTGGCATCACCGTCGGGCCGGCCGTGCTGGGCCTGGTCGACGAGCCCGGCACCATCCTGCACCTGGCTGAGTATGGCGTGGTGCTGATGATGTTCCTGGTCGGCCTGGAACTGGAGCCGCGGCGGCTGTGGGCGATGCGCCGTGCGGTGTTTGGCTGGGGCTCGCTGCAGCTGCTCGGTTCGGCCGCACTGCTGATGGGCCTGGCGCTGCTGTTTGATCAGCCCTGGCGCGTCGCGCTGGTGGTGAGCCTGGGCCTGGCGATGTCGTCCACCGCGGTGGCGCTGGCGGTGCTGGCCGAGCGCAATCTGGGGCCGACCACGGCCGGCCGCAGCGTGCTCAGCGTGGCGCTGCTGCAGGACATTGCGGCGATTCCGGTGCTGGCCCTGGTGCCACTGCTGGCGCTTTCCGGTGCCGGCCCGGCCACATCGGGCGGTGCCTGGCCGGTGCTCAAAGCCTTGGCAGCGATGGCCGCGCTGGGCCTGGGCGGGCGCCTGGTGCTGCGGCCGGCGCTGCGGTGGATCGCGCGCAGCCGAACGCCGGAGGTTTTCACCGCAGCAGCCCTGCTGCTGGTGCTCGGCGCCGCCAGCCTGATGCACGCTGCCGGTCTGTCGGCGGCTCTTGGCGCCTTCCTGGCTGGCGTGCTGCTGGCCGAGAGCGAATACCGGCGTGAGCTGGAAACCGACCTGGAACCGTTCAAGGGCCTGCTGCTGGGCCTGTTCTTCATGGCCGTGGGCATGGGGCTGGACCTTCGCGTGCTGCTGCAGCAGCCCGGGCTGGTGCTGGGCCTGCTGCTGGCCCTGCTGGCCTGCAAGGCCGCCCTGCTGACCGCGATGGCCGGCTGGATGGGCATCCCACTGGCCGAGCGGCCGGTGTTCGTGCTCTTGCTGGCCCAGGGCGGCGAGTTCGGCTTCGTGGTCTTCCAGCTGGCGCGGCAGGCCGGGATGATCGATGCCATGCAGGGCTCGGCCCTGGTGGCGGCGGTGGCGCTGTCGCTGGCCTGCACGCCCGCCCTGCTGCTGATCAGCGACCGGCTGCTGGCACCGCGCCTGGCCCGCAAGGTCGAGCTGGGCGACGCAGCGCTGTCGGCGCACCAGCAGGCGCCCATCATCATTGCCGGCTTCGGCCGCTATGGGCAGATCATCGGCCGGCTGCTATTCGCCAACGGCTTCGAGGCCACGGTGCTGGACCACGATGCCGAGGCGGTCGCATCCTTGCGCCGCTTCGGATGGCGGGTGTTCTTCGGTGATGCCACGCGGTTGGATCTGCTGCGCACCGCGGGCGCCGAGCAAGCGCGCATCCTGGTGCTGGCAGTGGACGACATCGACCACAGCCTCGCCATCGCCACGCTGGCGCGCGAGCACTTCCCGCAGCTGCAGATCGTCGCCCGCGCACGCAATGTGCAGCACTACTTCAAGTTGCGCGAGCTGGGCGTGACGCTGATCGAGCGCGAGACGCTGGACTCGGCGCTGATGAGCGCACGCAGCGTGCTGGAGTTGCTGGGCATGCAGCCGCATGCGGCGCGCAAGCAGGCCTGGCGCTTCCGCCAGCACACGCTGGAGCAGCTGGCCGTGATGCAGCCGCTGCACCGCGACGAAGCGGCGCTGACCGCCGCCGCGCGCCAGGGCCGCCAGCAACTGGAGGCCCTGTTCGCCCAGGAGCGCGAGCAGGCCGCAGCCCGGCTGCAGCGCGGCTGGGAGCGGCGCGAAGGCCCCGGCAGCCCGGCGGAACCGGACGCCTGAGCCGCGCGCGGCGACAATCGCCGCATGTTCGCCCCGTCCCAACTCGAAGTCCGGCGTTTCTTCTGCGCCACCTACCGCAAGCTGCGCGCCGGCATGCCGCTGATCCCGATGGAGGCGATTGCCGCCCAATGGATCGACGAGCACCCTGAGTACCACGCCGAGCTGGCTGACGAAGAAGCGGCGCTGGCCGCGGTCTACACGGTGGAAGAAGGACGCACCAATCCCTTCCTGCATCTGTCCATGCACCTGACGCTGGCCGAGCAGCAGTCCATCGATCAGCCGACCGGCGTGCGCCAGGCCATCGAACTGCTGGCGGCGCGCCGGCAGTCGCTGCACGAGGCGCACCATGCGGCGATGGAATGCCTGGGCGAGATGATCTGGGCTTCGCAGCGCAGCGGCCTGCCACCTGATGGCCACGCCTATCTGGACTGCGTGAGGAGAAAAGCCACGCGCTAATGCAAGAAGCCACCCGAAGGTGGCTTCTCAGCGGACCTGAGCAGGCGCTCAGGCCTGGTACGAGCCCCCGCCCAGCGAACTCCGCTCGGCCTTGCCGTGCGAAGAATACAGGCCGGTGTTCTCTCCCGGCATCAGCACGTCGATGGCTCGGTCCAGCGCGGCGGTGGCGCGCGCCAGTGACTCGCGCTGAGCCGCCACTCGGCCGCCTGCCATCACCAGGCGATGGCGCAGATTGGGCGGCACACTGCCAGCCCGAGCAGCTTCGCTGAAGGCGGCAATCGCCTCGGCCAGCGACTTGTGCAGCGCACTCGCATGCATCTCGATGGCCTGGGTATCCCGGCGCAGCAGCGCTTCGCCGAGCTGGTTCAGGCAGCTCTCGACAGCCAGCAAGGGCTGTTCGAGCGACTGGCTGATGGCCGGCTCGGGCGTCAGATTCGTATCAGTTGGGGGCAAAGCATGCATAGCGGTACCCGCCGCGAGGCGTAGAAGGTGGATCGGCGCAAGAAACTGCAGGGGCCGGCTGGGCTGCCGGCATCACGCGTTTTCAATGCGGCGACGTGCGGCCCAGCATTTCCTGCGCATTGGCAATCAGCTTGTCGGCGATCGCATCGGCATTGATCTTGAACTTGCCATCACTGATCGCCTGGGCGATGCGCTGCACCTTCTCTGCGTCGAAAGAGCCTTCCTCAGACACACTCGACAGCAGCTTGCTGGCGTTGCTCGAAAGCTCGATCTGGGCGCTGGCCTCGGGTGCCTTCTTGGCGCCGGCCGATGCCGTCGCACCTTGAGGGCGGCCGGCTTCCGCCGCGCCGGATCGCTCCGTCGCAACGGGCAGCGAGGCTTTCGCTTCAGGGCTGTTACCGATTTTCATGTTGATCTCCATAGGTCTGAGTCAGGCCCAAACCTGTCCAGGTCTCCGGTGTATCGACCCATCCCGGCGAGACTTGAGGGAATTCCACCCCCGCGGCCAAGGGGATACCGTGCCGGGTCTGGCCCCGGCTGCGCTGACTGGTCATAGCAGCACCTCCACTCGTCGATCACCCACGGCACGTCCCGTCACGGTTCGGCCGTTCTCAAAACGCACACGCACATCCTTGCCTTCAAAGCCGGCCTCCAGGGCCTGGCCTTCGCTGGCAATCGCATAGCCAGCACCCGCCGCCAGCACCTGCACCCGTTCGCCAGCGGCAAACCAGCGGCGCTGGCGCAGATCGGTGCTGCGCACCGCCTCGCCAGCTGCCAGAGGCCGCTGCAGGGCGCGTCCGTCCAGCGCGGCGAACTGCGTAAAGATGCTGCCAGCGTCGGCTGTCATATCAATTTCGGCCAGGCGCAGATGCTCTTGAGTCAGTTCCACACCGGCAGGCAAGGGCTGCGTCGCCACCAGCGCCTTGGTGTAGACCTGCACCAGCACCGGCAGTGTGACATTCCAGCGCGCCGATCCATCGGCACAGCGCAAACCGATGCGGCTGCGGCCCCACATGCGCTGCCCGGCCGGCAGATAGGGTTGGACCTGGCTGCAGGGCGCCAGGCGCAGGCGCGGATCCAGCTGGCCGAGCTGGACTTCCACCCGGGCCTGGGCAGGAGCGCCGGCCCGCGCACCGCTCTGGGCCAGGGCTTGCACATGATTCAGCAGCTCAGGCGACAGCACGTTCGCGCTTTGCGCCAGCCCCACGCCACAGGCCAGCCCAGCCA
Source organism: Roseateles sp. (assembly GCA_015657635.1). Taxonomy (GTDB): domain Bacteria; phylum Pseudomonadota; class Gammaproteobacteria; order Burkholderiales; family Burkholderiaceae_C; genus JACDQM01. Next base: position 21,812 of record JACDQM010000047.1, on the reverse strand, counting down.
GCAGCGCGACGCAAAGCGCGCGTGTCCAGCGGACGGCAGTGGGATGAGGGGCGTTTTGAAGCATGGGGTGGACTGTAGGCCGCAGCCCCTCGGGCTTTAGCGCCGAAATGCGCAGCAAAGGCCGCTCTATTCCCGCTAAAGATTTCGGAGGGCCGACAACACAATGCCCTCCATACAGCCGTCAAGGCGCCCTGACAGGCCCAGCCAAAGCGCGAAAGGCCCGACCATGATCAACCGACTGACCGATACGCTGAACTTCCAGACCGAGGCGCTCAAGCTGCGCTCGGAACGCCAGCGCCTGCTTGCCAGCAATATCGCCAATGCCGACACGCCCGGCTATCAGTCGCGTGATTTCGACTTTGCGCGGGCCTTGCGCGAAGCCTCCGGGCAGATCCCGACCGCGGGCGCGATGAACACCACCCAGGGCGGCCACATGGCGCCACTGGCCGGCGCGCGCAGCGATCCGCAGAAGCTCTATGGGGCGCCCTCCCAACCAGCCTGGACAGCAACACCGTGGACATGGACCGCGAGCGCGCCAGCTTCGCTGACAACGCCGTGAAGTACGAGACCACGCTGCGCTTCATCAACGGCAGCGTGCGCACCACGCTGGATGCGATGAAGTCGCACACCGCGGCCTGAGCCCGGACTGACAGGAGAACGCCATGTCGATGTTCCAGATCTTCAATGTGTCGGGCAGCGCGGTCAGCGCGCAAAGCCAGCGCCTCAACGTCGTGGCCAGCAACCTGGCCAACGCCGATACCGTGGCCGGCCCCGATGGCCAGGCCTACAAAGCGCGCCAGGTGGTGTTCCAGACCCAGCTGATGGGCGCCGGCAACGACCTGGGCTCGGCAGGCGTGAAGGTGTCGCAGGTCACCGAGGACCAGAGCCAGGGCCGGCGCGTGCACGACCCCAAGCATCCGCAGGCCGACGCAGAGGGCTATGTGACCTACAGCAACGTCAACAGCGTCGAGGAGATGGTCAACATGATCTCGGCCTCGCGCTCCTACCAGAACAACATCGAAGTCATGAGCACGGCCAAGAGCCTGCTGCTCAAGACCTTGCAGCTCGGCCAGTCCTGAGCCCTGACCCGAACGCGAAGGAAACGCCATGGACTACAGCGTACTCAACAAGCCCAGCAGCGTGAGCGACACCGGCCTGGGCGGCGGCGGCTTGGCCACGAAGAACGCCGCCGACACCCAGGACCGCTTCCTCAAGCTGCTGGTCGCGCAGATGCAGAACCAGGATCCGATGAACCCGATGGACAACGCCCAGGTGACCAGTCAGATGGCGCAGATCCAGACCGTCTCGGGCATTGCCACGCTGGACAAGTCGATCCAGTCCTTGTCCAGCCAGTTCGGCCAGATGCAGACGCTGCAGGGCGTGGCCCTGGTCGGCCGCGACGTCAGCGTCGAAGGCAACAAGATGATCATTGCCGAGAACCGTGGCCAGGGTGCCTTCGAGCTCAGCGGCCCGGCCGACAAGGTCAAGCTCGAGGTCCTCAGCCCGGCCGGCGCCGTGCTCGACACGGTGGAGCTTGGCGCCCAGAGCGCCGGCCTGCACCAGTTCGACTGGTCGGCCGAGAAGAGCAAGGGCTACACCCAGGTGAACTTCCGCATCACCGCCACCAGCGGGACGGCCGCGGTGAGCAACACGCTCTACTCCACCGACAAGGTGGCTGCCGTCAGCACCAGCAGCACCGGCAAGCTGCAAGTGCAACTCGAGAACCTCGGCCAGGTGGACTACAGCGCCATCAAAGCCATCGATTGATCAGAACTTCGCCAGCCCGCACTCGCTCGCCCTGCTCGCCCCACACAAGGAACCACCATGAGCTTCCAACAAGGTCTCTCCGGTCTGAACGCCTCCAGCAAGAACCTGGAAATCATCGGCAACAACATCGCCAACGCCAACACCTTCGGCAGCAAATCGTCGCGAGCCGAGTTCTCTGATCTGTACGCCGCCTCGCTGAGCGGCGCCGGCAGCAGCTCGATCGGTATTGGCACCAAGCTGTCCACCGTGGCTCAGCAGTTCACCCAGGGCAATATCACCATCACCGAAAACCCGATGGACCTGGCGATCAATGGCGCCGGCTTCTTCCAGCTCAGTGACGGCAAGAGCCCGACGGTCTACAGCCGCAACGGACAGTTCAAGGTCGACAAGGACGGCTTCATCGTCAACAACGACCAGCTCAAGCTGCTCGGCTACCCCGCCGACGGCACCGGAAAGATCAGCCCTGGACTGGCTCAGCCGCTTCAGCTGCCCACCAAGGGCATCAGCCCGCAGGTCACGAACGACATCAACATGGAGTTCAACCTGGACTCCCGTTCCAGCCCGACTGCGCCCATCGACGCCGGTGGCAACGAAATCACCGGCATGTCGCTGACGGACCCCAGCACCTACAACAACGCGACCTCGCTGACCGTCTACGACAAGAAGGGCCAGCCGGTCGCGATCACCATGTATTTCCAGCGGACCAAGACGCCCGATCCCGCAGGCAGCGGCGGCACGGTCTGGAACGTCTACGTCACGTCCAATGACAAGCCCGTGGATCAGGCCGCCGACGGCAGCACCATCACACCGACGGACCCGAAGGCGCCGGTGATTCCGTACACACAGATCATCTTCCCCAGGCAAGGCGGTTCGCCACTGCAGCCCCTGGTGGCGCTGGACCTCTACATCCCCGCAGGCGTGAATGCCGGTGGCGCCAGCACGCTGAGCATTCCCTTCGACGCGGCGACTGCAGACCCCAACAACCCCGACAACCGCGCCATCCGCCTGGACATCACCAGCGCCACCGAAAACGGCTCGAGCTTCGCCGTGACCGATCTGAGCCAGAACGGCTACGCCCCAGGGCAGCTGACGGGCATCCAGATCGAGAAGGACGGCGTCGTCACCGCCCGGTATTCCAACGGGCAGTCCAAGGCTGCCGGACAGCTGGAGCTGGCCTCCTTCCGCAACAACATGGGCCTGCAACCCATGGGCGGCAACGCCTGGGGCCGCTCCAACGCCTCGGGCGAGCCGGTGGTGGGCGTGCCTGGCGACGGCAACCTGGGCGTGCTGTCGCCCGGCTCGCTGGAGGAGTCCAACGTCGACCTGACCGCCGAGTTGGTGAATATGGTGACTGCACAGCGGGTCTACCAGGCCAATGCGCAGTCGATCAAGACCCTGAACGACGTGCTGCAGACGCTGGTCAACCTGCGTTGATGCGGCCGCCTGCACTGAACTGACCGGAGGCCAGCATGGACCGCATGATCTACCTGTCGATGGCCGGCGCCAAAGCCGCCATGCAACGCCAGGACGTGCTGGCCAACAACCTGGCCAACGTCTCGACCAATGGCTTTCGCGCCGAACTGCAGGCCTTTCGCGCCGTGCCGGTGCGCGGCGATGGCGCCAGCACGCGCGCCTATTCGCTCGAAACCACGGTCGGCTACAACCCGAATCCCGGCCCCATCCAGCCGACCGGACGCAATCTCGATGTGGCGATGCAGGGCAATGCCTGGCTGGCCGTGCAGGGGCTGGACGGCACCGAGGCCTACACAAGGGCTGGCGGCCTGGAGGTGAACGCCGAAGGTCTGCTGTCACTGCGCAACGGCCTGCTGGCCCTGGGCGATGGCGGTCCGATCAATGCGCCGCCGAACTCGGAACTGCAGATCGGCAGCGATGGCACCGTCACCGCCAAAGGGCCGACCGGCCGACCGACCGCCATTGGCCGCTTGAAGCTGGTCACGCCGGAAGTGCCGCTGACGCGCGGCACCGACGGCCTGTTCCGCGCCGCCGATGGTGACCTGCCGGCCGACGCGACCGCCAAGCTGCAGGACGGCGCGCTGGAAAGCTCCAACGTCAGCGCCGTCGAGACCATGGTCAGCATGATCGCTACCGCGCGCCAGTTCGAGCACCAGATGAAGCTGCTGCAAATCGCCCAGACTCAAGGCCAGCAGTCGGCCAAGCTGCTGGGCACCACTTAAAGGAACGCCGCCATGATCCGCTCACTCTGGATTGCCAAGACCGGCATGGAGGCCCAGCAGACCCAGCTGGACACCATCTCGCACAACCTCGCCAACGTCGCCACCAATGGCTTCAAGCGTTCGCACGCGGTATTTGAGGACCTGATCTACCAGAACCTGCGCCAGACCGGCGCCAACACCACCGAGCAGACCGTGCTGCCCACCGGCCTGCAGGTCGGCCTGGGCGTGCGCCCGGTCGCCACCTCGCGGGTGTTCAGCCAGGGCAATCTGCAGCAGACCACCAACAACCTCGATCTGGCGATCAAGGGCAGCGGCTTCTTCCAGATCCAGATGCCCGATGGCACCACCGCCTATACCCGCGACGGTAGCTTCCAGCTGGACGCCAACGGTCAGATCGTCACCAACAACGGCTACACCCTGCTGCCCGGCATCACCGTGCCGGCCAATGCGCAGAGCCTGACCGTCGGCCAGGATGGCACGGTCAGCGTCACCGTGCCGGGCCAGGCCACGCCGCAGACGGTGGGCCAGATCCAGGTTGCCAACTTCGTCAATCCGGCCGGCCTGGACCGCGCGGCCAGAACCTGTTTGCCGAAACTGCCTCCTCCGGCACGCCCAACGCCGGCGCCCCCAATGCCAACGGCCTGGGCGCGCTGCAGCAGGGCTTTGTCGAAACCTCCAACGTCAACGTGGTGGAAGAGCTGGTGCAGATGATCCAGACGCAGCGCGCCTACGAGCTGAACTCCAAGGCCGTGCAGACCTCGGATCAGATGCTGCAAAAGCTCAGCCAGATCTAAGGAGCGCTTGCCATGACCCTGCGCCGCACCCTCACCTCGCTGGGCCTGCTCGGCCCCGCCCTGCTGCTGGGCGGCTGCGCCACCTTGCAGAGCCCGCGCGTCGAATTGCAGAGCACCCCCGTGGTGCAACTGCCCCAGCTGCCCGCTGCCGCGCCCAGCAACGGCTCGATCTACCAGTCGGTCAGCTACCGGCCGCTGTTCGAGGATCACCGTGCCCGCCTGGTGGGCGACACGCTGACGGTGCAGATCACCGAGAACATCTCCGCCACGCAAAGCTCCAGCAGCGCGCTGGACAAGAAGGGCGATCTGGCCGGTGCCGTCACCGCCCTGCCCGGCATCGCGGCCAATTCCTTCGGCCGCGCCAGCGTCGGCGCCAACACGGCAGCCACCAGTGCCGGCAAGGGCAGCAATGCCAACAGCAATACCTTCAGTGGCAGCATCACCGCGGTGGTGACTGCCGTGCTGCCCAACGGCCACCTGATGATCTCGGGCGAAAAGCAGATCGGAGTCAACGACAACGTGGACGTGCTGCGCTTCACCGGCCAGGTCGATCCACGCGCCATCCAGCAGGGCAATGCCGTGCCGTCGGTGGCGGTCGCCAATGTGCGGGTGGAGCAGCGCGGACGCGGCTCCTACGCCCAAGCGCATGGAATAGGCTGGTTGTCCCGCTTCTTTTTGAGTCTTTCGCCCACTTAAGTTTGCCCAGAATCGGTCGCATAGGATTCCCGTGCGACCGTCATGCAAACCCCTCTGCCCTCACTGCTGAAGCCCCTGATCTGGCTGGCCCTCGCCCTGGCGAGCACCCTGCCAGCCCAGACCGAGGCCGCCCGCATCAAGGAAGTGGCCAGCGTGGCCGGCGTGCGCAGCAACCCGCTGACCGGCTACGGCCTGGTCGTCGGCCTGGACGGCACCGGTGACCAGACCACCCAGGCCCCCTTCACCGGCCAGAGCCTGCAGGCCATGCTGCAGCAGTTCGGCGTCATCCTGCCGCAAGGCGTGACGATGCAGCCGCGCAATATCGCGGCCGTCATGGTGACCGCCCAGCTGCCGCCCTTCGCCCAACCCGGCCAGCAACTCGACATCGCCGTCTCCTCGATCGGCAATGCCAAGAGCCTGCGCGGCGGCACCCTGATCGCCACGCCGCTGCGCGGTGCCGACGGCCAGGTCTATGCACTGGCCCAAGGCAATCTGATCGTCGGTGGCGCCGGCGCCTCGGCTGGCGGCTCCAAGGTGCAGATCAACCATCTGAGCGCCGGCCGCATCCCCTCGGGCGCCAGCGTCGAGCGCAGCGTGCCGACGCCGCTGCAGATGGGCGACAGCATCCAGCTCGACCTGAATGCCAGCGACTACGCCACCGCTCGCGCGGTGGCCCAGGCCGTCAACCGCGCCAAGGGCGCCGGCGTGGCGCAAGCCGTCGACGGCCGCGTGGTGCGCGTCAAGGCGCCCAGCAACCCGGACGAACGCGTCAGCTTCCTGGCCGATCTTGAGAACCTGCCGCTGGAGCTGGCCGTGCCGGCCGCGCGCATCGTCATCAACGCCCGCACCGGCTCGGTGGTGATGAACCAGGCCGTCACGCTCAAGGCCTGCGCCGTGGCGCATGGCAGCCTGTCGGTGACGATCAGCACCACCCCCACGGTCAGCCAGCCCGGCCCCCTGTCGGGCGGCCAGACCACGGTGACCGAAAAGAGTGACATCTCGATCCGCCAAGAGCCCGGCTCCTTGATCCAGATGCCTGAAGGTGCCAAGCTGTCCGACGTGGTGAAGGCGCTGAACGCGCTGGGCGCCACGCCTCAGGACCTGCTGGCCATCCTGCAGGCGATGAAGACGGCCGGCGCACTTTCGGCCGAACTGGAGGTGATCTGACATGGCCACCACGCCCTTCAGCCTGAACGCATCCACCACGCTGAGCACGGACACCCGCAGCGTCGAGTCGCTGCGTGCCGCCGCCGCGCGGGATCCCAAGTCCAGCATCCGCGAAACAGCGCGCCAGTTCGAATCGCTCTTCATGCAGGAGGTGATGAAGAGCATGCGCGCCTCGACGCTGGCGTCCGGCATGATGGACAACTCGGCCACCCAGATGGGCACCGAGATGCTGGACACCCAGTTCGCCGGCAAGATGACCGGCCTGCCCGGCGGGCTGTCCGACGCGATCGCACGCCAGCTGCAGCGCCAGATGGGCATCGCTGACGACAAGGCCGAGGCCAAGACATTGCAGCCGCTGCCGGCCCTGGCCAAGAAGAATGTGGCGCCGCATGTGCAGAGCTTCATCCAGCAGCACGACGACGCGGCCAAGGCGGCCGAAACAGCCACCGGCATTCCTGCCAGCTTCATGATCGCGCAGGCCGCCCATGAGTCGGGCTGGGGCCGGCGCGAAATCAAGATGCGCGACGGCAGCACCAGCTTCAATGTGTTCGGCATCAAGGCCACCAGCAACTGGAAGGGTCCGGTCGCTGAAGTGCAGACGACCGAGTTCATCGACGGCAAGCCGCAGAAAGTCACCGCCAAGTTCCGCGCCTACGCCAGCTACGAGGAAGCGTTCAAGGACTACGCCCGACTGCTGGGCAACAACGCTCGCTACGCCGACGTGGTGGCCAAGGCCCAGAAGGGTGGCGGCGCCGAGACCTTCGCCCAGGGTTTGCAGAAGGCCGGCTACGCCACTGACCCCGAGTACGCCAGCAAGCTGGCGCGTGTGATCAACACCACGGTGCGCGTGCAGCGCGCCCTGGCCTGAAGCCGCGCGGCAACAAGAGCAAGGAACAGCCATGGGAACCTCAGCACTGCTTTCACTGGGCATGCGGGCGATGTTCGCCAACCAGGCCACGCTGCTGACCATCGGCCAGAACCTCTCCAATGCGAACACGCCCGGCTACTCGCGCCAACAGGTCGTGCTGAGCGCCTCGGCCGGCGAATTCACCGGTGCCGGCTTCTTCGGCAAAGGCGTGAACGTGGAGACGGTGACCCGCTCCTACAACGCCTTCCTGACCCGCGACGCGGCGAATGCGAAGGCCAACGCCTCGATGGACGCAACGCGCTACACCCAGTTGCAGCAGCTGGAGAGGCTCTTCCCGCCCGGGGAAAGCGGACCGGGCTACGCAGCCAATCAGCTGTTCAACGCCATGGTGGACGTCTCCGCCAACCAGTCCGACCCCTCGTCACGGCAGGTGGTGCTGGGTCGGGCACAGGAACTGGCAGCGCGATTCTCGACCGCCGGCCAGCGGCTCGCCGACCTGCAGACCGGTGTGGTCAGCGACCTGAAGGCCAATGTGGACGTCGTCAACCAATTGGCGATACAGATTGGCAAGGCCAACGACCAGATCGCCCGTGTGAGCGGTGCCGGCCACACCCCCAACGACCTGCTCGATCAACGCGACCAGTTGATTTCCGAGCTGAGCAGCTATGTCAAGGTCACCACCCTGCCTGCGGACGACGGCACCCTGGGCGTCTTCATCGGCGGCGGCCAGCGTCTGGTGCTGGGCTCGATCGCCGAGCAGCTCACCGTCACGGCCGACCCCTACGACACCACGCGAGCACAGCTGAGCATGGTCACCGATGCCGGCGACATCGTGCTGAATGAATCCGTGCTGACGGGCGGGTCGATCAGCGGCCTGCTCACCTATCAGAACAGTGATCTGCAGGATGCGCGCAACCTGCTCGGCCAGATGGCGATGGCCTTCTCCGAGCGCGTCAATCTGCAGCAGTCACTTGGCTTGGACCTGTCGTCGCCATCGGGGCTGGGCGTGCCGATGTTCGCGAGCGGTGATCCGCTCTCACTGCCCGCACGCACCAATGCGCGCAACCCGGACGGTAGCTTCTCCACCACCGTCGACTTGGCCATCACCGACGCTACCCGCCTTCCCGCGGCGAGCTTCGTGCTGCGCAGCGATCCGGCCTCCGGTGGCTTTCAGCTGACACGCCGCCCGAACGGCCGGACTGAGATCCTCTCGGCTGCGGATATCGAGACCCGCTACGGCTTCAGCGTCACCGTCAGTGGCAACCCGATGGCCACAACTGACAGCTACGTCATCGAGCCGGTGGGCCAGGCCGCGGTTGGCATGCGGCGGGTTCTCGACAACCCCAATGGCATCGCCGCTGCATCGCCGGTCACGGCTTACACGTCGATCGGCAACAAGGGCACTGTCAGCGTGCAATCGCTCTATGCCGTGAACAGCAATATCGGGACAACCGTCGACCCAGCCGCACCGCGCGTGCCGCTGCAAATCGTCTTCGGCACGGTGAATCCGGACAACAGCATCAACTACACGGTCACGCTGGCCGACGGCAGCGTCATCACCGACGAATGGAGCGCAGGCGAGACGATCGGCAACTTCCCGCTTTCCGGCATCGACCTGGGCTTCGAGTTGCGCCTGAACGGCGTGCCGCGCGCTGGCGACATCATCGACGTCAACAAGACCGAGTTTCCGGCCAGCAACAACGGCAATGCCAAGGCATTTCTGGACATGCAGAACGAGCAGTTTGTCGGCCGCACCGTTCTGGCGAATGGCAGCGTGCTGCGCGGCTCCAGCCTCACCGACGCCTACGCCGCGGCGATGTCCGACATCGGCTCCCGCGTCCAGGGTGCGGGATACCTCAGCAGCTCTTCCACGGCCGTGTCCAACGATGCAGAGCAGGTCCGCAGCGGCGCCGCCGGCGTCAACCTCGACGAGGAAGCGTCGCGACTGATGCAGTTCCAGCAGGGATACCAGGCTGCTGCAAAAGTCTTGCAGGTCGGTCAAACCCTCTTCGACGAACTGCTCAAGCTCTCGCAGCGTTGATGAGCGTTCGGCACGACGACACCTTCAGGAGCTAGCCCATGCGCATCAGCACCGCAAACATGTTCGATACCAGCATCTTCAAGTTGCAGCAGCGACAAGAGCAGATGCAGGACTCCCAGATGCGCCTGACCTCGGGCAAGCGCATCCTGAAGGCCAGCGACGACCCCACCGCCGCAGCGCGCGCCGAGCGCTCGCTGGCCATGATCGGCAGGGTGGACGCCAACCAGCGCGCTCTGGAGGCCAGTCGCAACAGCCTGCGCCTTGCCGAGTCGGCGCTGGGCGACGCCAACGAGGTGCTGCAGCAAGTCAGCGAATCGCTGGTCGCGGCGGGCAACGCGAGCTACAGCGATGCCGAACGCAAGGCCCTGGCCAGCAAGCTGGCCGGGCTGCGCACGCAGCTGCTGTCCGTTTCCAACCGAAGCGATGGTTCCGGCGGCTTCATCTTTGGCGGGCAAGGCTCCGAAGACGCCCCCTTCCTCGACTTGCCCGGCGGCGTCAAGTACATGGGCACACCTGGCTCGGTGCAGACCGGCACGTTGGAGAACTTCACCTTGAACGTGGACGGTCGCGCGACATGGATGCTGGCTCGCACCGGCAACGGCACCTTCGTCACCGAGTCGGCGCCCAACTCGATCACCAGTCAGCCCGCGAAGAGCTGGATCGACGCCGGCCGGGTCACCGCCCCCGGACAGCTGACCGGACACGACTACCAGATCCAGGTCGTCGGCAGCGGCGCCGGTGCGACCTACAACGTCATCGACCAGACCACAGGCGGCGCGGTGGCCTCCGGCCCCTTCATCTCCGGCAAGGCGATCGAGTTCGACGGCATGGCCGTCAATCTCAGCGGCGTCGCAGAGGACGGTGACACCTTCAACATCACACCTTCGCAGGCCGGGCTGTCGGTCTTCGACGTGATCGATCAGGCCGTCAGGGAACTCAGTACCGACCTTCGAAGCCCCATCGAGGTCGCACAGGCCAATACGGGGCGACTGCGTGACATCGGTGCCGTGATGGTCAATCTGCAGAACGTCCGCAGCCTCGTCGGCGAGAAACTCAACAACCTGGATGGCAGCGAGAGTCGCATGGCCGACAACAAGCTCTTCAGCGAACAGGAACGTTCTGCCGCAGTGGATCTGGACATGGTGCAGGGCATCTCCGACTTCCAGAACCAGCAGTCAGGCTACGATGCGGCTCTGAAGACCTATGCCATGGTGCAGAAGATGTCTATGTTCCAGTATGTCAACTTCTGATTCTTGATGACGCAACTCCACAGCATTCTCGGCACGCTGGCCCTGGGCTACGCGCCCATGATCGATACCCAGCACATGGTGCTGGCCACCCGTCTGACCGTCATTCCGCTGCGCCCTGATGCGCGCCCGGATGCCGCCGAGTTGCTGGCCGCGCTGGCCGAAGTCTGGCCTGAGGGCGGCAAGCCGGCCGTGCTGAGCGTGCTCAGCGAGAGCCTGCTCGAAGGCCTGCTGCAAAGCGCGCTCAGCAGCAATCTGATGCTGGAACTGCCGGCCTTCATGATCAACGACGAGCGCCTGGCTGCACTGCAGGCCTTGAAGAAGCGCGGTGTCGCGCTGCTGCTCAAGGGCCGCCCGCTGAACGCGCTGTCGCCCGAGATGCTGGCCTGCTTCAAGCACGCCGTGCTCGACCTGGACGACGATCGCAACAACCCGGCGCCGTCCACCACGCTGCCCAAGCTGCAGTCGGCGGTGCGCGGCGCGGCCGATGTCGAGGACAGCTTCAAGCGTGGTGCGGTGGCCGTGCTTGGCTGGCCGGTTGAAGGCAGCTACGAGCTGCCCGAAGGCGCGCCCAAGACCGAGGTGCAGGCCGATCTGCAGGTGATCGTGCAGCTGATGTCCCAGCTCGACCAGGGCGAGGACATCGAGAAGCTCGAAGCCACGCTCAAGCGCGACCCCAGCCTGGCCTTCAAGCTGCTGCGCTATCTGAATTCAGCGGCCTTCGGCCTGCCGGTGGAAGTCTCCTCCTTCCGCCACGCCATCATGCTGCTGGGCTATGCGCGCCTGAAGCGCTGGCTCGCGCTGCTGCTGGCCACCGCCAGCAAGGACCATGCGATGCGGCCGGTGATGTACGGCGCGCTGCGCCGCGGCCTGCTGATGGAAGAGCTGGCCAAGGGCATGGGTGACGCCGAGGCACGCGACGAGATGTTCATCTGCGGCCTGTTCTCGCAGCTCGACCACATGCTCAAGCAGCCCTTCGCCAAGCTGCTGCAGGCCATTCCGATGCCCGAGCGCGTGCGCCAGGCGCTGGTCGAGGGCAGCGGTCCCTTCCAGCCCTATCTAGAGCTGGTGCGGGCGATCGAGTCGGAGTCGGTGTTCGACTACCGCCAGGCGGCCGAGCAACTGATGCTGGGCGCCGAGGAAATCAACAGCTGCCTGCTGCGCGCACTGGCCAAGGCACAGCAGTTGGAGTGAGCGGGCTGTCGCAGCCCCTCATCTACACTGCAACGCGTGTCCCAAGCGCCGTCCCAGCTCCCCCTGCTGACCCATGATCTGGCTGCCTTGCGCAGCCTGATGGGCCAGCTCAGCGACCCGCTGCTGCTGCTCGATGCCGGCCTGCAGGTGCTGGAAGCCAACAGCAGTGCCTACCGCCTGCTGGGCCTGCAGGCTGACCGCAGCCTGCAAGGTCTGCGCACCGGCAGCGGCGGGCGTCTGCAGGACTGGCTGCGCCAGGCCACGCTGGCGCTGGACGGCGGACGCCGTGCCCCTGCCACCCCGACGCTGGCCCTGGCGGATGGCGGCCGGGCCCAGCTGAGCCTGCTGGCCCTGCAAGGGGACGACGCCGCACGCTGGTTGCTGCATGCCCAGCCGGTGGCGGGCAAGCCCGGGCGCGCGGCCCGCCCCGCAGCCGTCAAACCGCCGGAGACGCTCGACGCCGCCAGCGCCGGCAGCGAAGCCGCCCCGCCGCTGGCCAGCGATGCACCCGCCTGGGCCGGCGAGCTGCTGCAGATCTTCTGGTCCTCACCCTTCCCGGCCTTCGTGCTGGATGCACGCCTGCAGCTGCAGGCGGTCAACCCGGCATTTGCCGAACTGTGCGGCCGCACGTCCGAAGCGCTGGCCGGCCACAGCCTCGGCGAGCTGCTGGGGCCGAGCGAGCGCGCCCGGCTGCTGGCACCGTCGCGGCCGACCACACCGCCGATGGAGTTCCGCCTGCGCGATGCGTTGGGCCATGAGCGCAGCATGCGCAGCACCCCGCATCTGATCAGCGCGCCGGGCCAGGCAACGCTGACGCTGTGTGTGCTGCAGGACTGCACCGCCGAGCTGGCTGCGCGCGAGCAGGCTGAGCGCGCGCAGGCCGAGATGGCGCAGTGGTTCGAGCTCAGCCCGCTGCCGATGGTGCTGTTCGACGAGAGCGGCCTGCTGCTGCGCTCCAACAGCGCCTTTGCCGCACTCAGCCTGGCGCCGCCGGCCACGCTGCATGAGGCCAGCCCCGAGCTGCAGCACCTGCTGGGCTGGTCTCAGCATCAGCCGCTGCCGGCGCTGCAACAGGCGCATGCCTCGGGGCAGGCGCTCGTCACACAGGCCGTGCTGATCGAGCCCGGCGGGACCACGCGCTGGCTGCAGGGCCGCCTGCGCCCGGTGGCCAGCCTGGGTGGTAGCCAGCGCCGCTACATGGCGGTGCTGGAGGACCGCAGCCTGGAGCATGAGCGCGATCTGGCTCACCAGCAGCTCGATGCGCTGATGGACACCGCCGGCGTCGGGCTGGCCACCTTTCAGCAGGACGCCGGCTGGTTGCGGCCGCGCGCGGTCAAAGCCAGTGGCAGTGGCCGCAACAGCCTGGCCGGTCTGCAGGGCGTCAGCCGCGATATTGTCGAGCCGGGCTCGCTGCCCGAGTTCGAGCGCCTGCAGAAGGCGCTGAAGAACGGCGACCGCATCGAAGTGCGTTATGCCGTGCGTCACCCCGAACTCGGCCGGCGCTGGCTGCTCACCCGGGTGGAGCCCGGCAAGCTGGCGTCGGGCCAGCGCACCACCTCGGTGGTAACGCTGGATCTGAGCGCCCAGCATCAGGCCGAGCGGCGCAGCGAACAGCTGCTCCGCGAGCTGACCACCATCATGGACGGCGCCAGCCTGGGCCTGGCCTATCTGCGCGGCGCGCAGCTGCTGCGCTGCAACCGCGGCTTCGAGGAGATGCTGGGCCTGCCAGACGCGGTGGTCGCCGGCACGCCGGTGGCACAGCTGTTCGCCGCGCTGCCCGATTTGCGCCAGCAGGTGCTGACCGCGCTGCCGCGGCTGGCGGACAAGCCCTTCGAGACCGAGTTCATCCAGGTCGGCCGGCCGCGCTGGCTGTCGCTGAGCCTGCGGCCGGTGGCAGTCGGCGCCGAGGAACAGCCCGAGACCATCGTGGTGATCAGCGACATCAGCCGCCTGAAGGCGCAGCAGGCCGAGCTGGAGAACCTGGTGCAGGACCGCGAGCTGATGTTCAGCCTGTCCGACGTGGGCATGGCCATCCTGCGCCAAGGCCGCATCGAGCGCGCCAACGAGGCGCTGGCCAGCATGAGCGACTACCGCATCCATGAGCTCAACACGCTGGAGCACAGCCAGCTGTTCGAGTCGCCCGAGGCTTATCGCCATCTGCACGCCGAAATGCAGGCGGCGCTGGCTGAAGTCGGCCAGTGGCGCGGCGAGCGCCGCCTGCGTCGGCGTGACGGCAGCCTGCTGTGGGTGCAGGTCAGCAAGCGTGTGATGCGACCGGGCGCGGTCGACGCCGGCGTGATTGCCACCTATGTCAATGTGGACGAGCGCTGGCGAGCCCAGCAGTCGCTGATGCTGCAGACCGAGCGCGAGCGCGCGGTGCTGGACTCGGTGCTGGTGGGCATCGTCACCGTGGGTCGCGGCGGCATCGAGTGGATGAACCGTTCGGCACGGCGCATGTTCGGCGGCGATCTGGCCACTTTCGCAGGCCAGCCGATCAGCCTCGTCGCCACGCCTGAGGCCGAGCATCCCTTCCGCCGCAATCGCTACCTGGACGAATTGGCAGAAGGCCAGGCCGACACCTTCGAGTGCCGCCTCAAAGGCCTGGACGGGCGCGAGTTCTGGGTGGTCGGCAACGCCGTCGTGACCGGCGACGAGGCGTCAGGCCGGCAGATCACCTACGCGCTGCTGGACATCGAACGGCGCCGCCAGGCTGAGGCGCAGACCTTGCAGGCCCAGGCCAGCCTGCGCCGCATCATCGAGGCCGCACCGCTGGCGATCAGCTTGTTCGACGCCAAGACCCTGTTGCTCGAACAGACCAACCAGGCTGCGGCCGCCCTGGCCGGCCGCAGCGAGGCCGAACTGCTGGGCGCCACGCCCGAGACCATGTTCGGTTCCGAACAAGGTGCCGTGGTGCGCCAGGACATGGAGGCGGCGCTGCAGGTCGATGCGGTCACGCAGCGCGAGTACCGCTTCGATCTGGATGGCCAGCCGCGCCTGTGGGACGCGCGCTATCTGCACCTGGCCGGCATCGCGGGGCCCGATGGGCAGACCGAGCCCGAGCAGCTGCTGCTGGTGGCCAGCGACGTGACCGAGCAGCGCGCCGCTGCCGAAGCCCGCCTGGCAGCGGCGATCGCGCAGCGCGAGTTGCTGGTCAAGGAAGTGCACCACCGCATCAAAAACAATCTGCAGGGCGTGGCCGGACTGCTGCAGCAGATCGCCTCGCGGCGCCCCGAAGTCGCCGGTGTGATCGGCGAGGCGGTCGGCCAGGTGCAGGCCATCGCCCAGGTCTACGGCCTGCAGGTCGGCTCCACCGGCCCTTTGCGCGTGCGCAGCGTGGTGGAGGCCATCGTCGGCTCGGTGCAGCGCATGTCGGGTCGCAGCATCCACTTCGAGATCGAGGACGCTTCGGCCCGGCTGGCGCATCGCTGGGCGCTGCCGGAGGCCGAGTCGATCCCGATCGCACTGACGCTGAATGAACTGCTGGGCAATGCGATCAAGCATGGCGGCGAGCAGTCGCCGGTCAGCTGCGCGCTGGTCTGCGAGCCGGACCGGGTGCTGCTACGCATCCGCAATGCCGGCCGGCTGCCCGAGGGTTTCGAGCTTGCGCGCGTGCCGGGCGGCGTCTCGGGCCTAGGCCTGGTGCGCGCCCTGCTGCCACGGCGCAGTGCCAAGCTGACCCTGGCCCAGCAGGAGGCGCAGGTGCTGTGCAGCGTCGAGTTGCTGCCGCCGAGCATCACCTTGCTGGAGCCGCTCTAGACAGGGCTGTGGATGGCGCCGCGGCGGCTGTTGTTGCGGCCACAGTCAGCGCCGGCGCCTGCTGGCGCGTTTCAGCGACAATGAATCCATACAAATGCCCGGCGCCACATGCCGGGCACAGGCCGAGGGACACGCAAACGTGAGCACAAAAGGCAAGATTCTGGTGGTCGACGATGACCGGCTGGTGCTGGCCACGCTGGTGCACGGCCTGAGCCAGGCGGGCTTCGAGATCATCGATGCCGACAACGGCGATGACGCCATTCTGCTGGCCCGCGAGCACCGCCCCGATCTGGCCCTGCTGGACATCCGCATGGAAGGCATGAGCGGCTTCGACGTCGCCGCCTATCTGCGCGAGTACCTGCATGTGCCCTTCATGTTCCTGTCGGCCTTTGCCGACGAGGAGACCGTGGCCAAGGTCAAGGAACTCGGTGCGGTGGCCTATCTGGTCAAGCCGCTGGACATCCATCAGATCGTGCCGGCCGTCGAGGCCGCCTTTGCCAATCGACCTGCCCGCCCGGTCGAGGCGCCGCTGCCGTCCGAGCGCCTGGCCGCCGGCGGCGAGGCGGCTTTGGCCCAATTGGTGCCGATGGCCGTGGGCGTGCTGATGCACCGCTATTCGCTGTCACGCCAGGAGAGCCTGCAACGCCTGGAGAAGCTGGCCGAGTCCGAAGGGCGCAGCCTGGCCGAAGCGGCTCAGCGGCTGATCGAAGCGGTCGAGCTGCTGGCGATGCCGGGGCGCTGACCCGCCCTTAGCGCAGCGTGAAGAAGAAGCGGGCGCCCTTGCCCACTTCGGCCTCAGCCCAGATCTCGCCGCCGTGGCGGTGCACGATGCGGCGCACCGAGGCCAGGCCCACGCCAGTGCCCTGAAAGTCGCTGGCACTGTGCAGGCGCTGGAACACGCCGAACAGGCGCTCGGCAAAGCGCATGTCAAAGCCGGCGCCGTTGTCCGCAATCATGTAGACCAGCTGACCGCCCTGCTGCTGGCGCTCGAAGCGGATCTCGGCCTGTGCGCATTTGCTGCTGTACTTCCAGGCATTGCCCAGCAGGTTCTCCAGCACCATGCGCAGCAGGGTCGGATCGCCCTGCACCAGCAGATCCGGCTGCACATGGACGCTGACCTGGCGCTCGGGCGCGCTGCGGCGCAAGTCCTCGATCACCAGTTCGGCCAGCTGTGACAGCGGCACCGGCTGATGCTGCAAGGGCTGCGAAGACAGGCGCGTCAGCGACAGCAAGGCATCGATCATGCTGTTCATGCGGGCAGCGGCACCCATCACCCGGTCGAGATGGTCGTTGCCGATGCGGTCGAGCAGGCGGCCGTAGTCTTCCTTGAGAATGCGGGCGAAGCCCTCGACCACGCGCAAAGGTGCGCGCAGGTCGTGCGATACGGTGTAGCTGAACGACTCATGCTCGGCTCGGGCCACCTCGGCCGCTTCGCTGGCCAAAGTGGCAGGCATGGTGTCGAGCGCACCTTGCGGCCACAGACTGAGCAGCTGCATCGCGACGGCATGGCCCGGCACCGGCGACAGGCACAACCACCAGTGGCTGCAGGACAGGCCCTGTGCAGCCCCAGGCGCACAGGCCGCTTCGCGGATGTCGGCCGGCAGCCCATCCAGGCACGCCAGCCAGGACTGCCGCGCAGATCCTCCGCCGGCTCGCCCATCAACTGCACGGCAGCACGGTTGAGTTCGATCAGCACCGCACCACGCCCGGGCTCCTCGGCCAGCAGCCACGCCGGGCCAGGCAAGGCATGGATCCAGTCGCTGCTATCGGTCTTGTCGGAAGGGGCCGGCAGCGCGCTGGCGGCAGCGGCCGTTTCCGGGCGGCGCGTCTCGGCCCGGTCCCCGGGCATGGCCGGGCGGGCCGTCCCGACAAAACCGGCGAAGCGGCCCGAAGCATCCTGGCGGGCGACGCCGCGCAACCACCAATGACCCGAGAACTGGGCGGCCGCACCCGCGTCCACCCGGCCGTGCACCAGCACCTCGCCAAAGTTGGCCTGCTCCTGCAGGCGCTGCAGCAGTGAGGCATCGCTGCCATCGGAAAGACCGAAGCGCTCCCACAAGGCCTGTGTCGCTGCGGCGCCCACCCAGGTTGACGAGGGGGCCGCCTGCGGCGCCTGCCAGCGCACCAGATGGTGCTCGGCATCGGTCTGCCACTGCCAGTCGTCCTGCAACTGCGTCAGCAGATGCGCCTGGCAGCGCGCCTCGCGCAAAGCCTCGCCCATGCGATCCCGCGTCAGGCGCACACCCACATGCCATCCGACTGCGGCGCAGGCCAGCAAGAGCAAGGCCAGGCCCAGCCCTGCCAGCAGCGCGATCACAGCGACCGGCATGCTGCCTGGCGTCAGCCCGAGCATCCAGCCCAGCGTCAGCACCAAGCCCAGCAAGGCGACTGCAACGAGCACCCCGATCCAGGGTCTACGGCGCGCGGCCGGGCGTGCATCGCTGAGGCTGTTCATGCAAAGCATTGTAAGGAGCCGTGGCCTTGCTCAAGTCGAGCTTGCAGCAGCCGATATCAACGGACCGTTGCCCCCTGCCCATGCAAGCCAGCTCGCCATTCCTTGCCCACTTCGCCCGCCCTTGCAAGGTGCCGCGCTGCCTTTGCAGCGGCTGGCCGAAGGCGCCGCAGCGGATCGCTGGATGCCGGATCCCGCCCGCGCGGCCACGCCGGCGAATGGCCGCAAGCGGCATGAAATCAGCCCCATGGCTGCAAGGGCGGCGTGCCTGTGTATCACGGACCCAGGGCTTGCCGCTGATCCGGTTCGTGCCGACACGCGAGCACGGTCCCGGGGCCGGCAATAATCGGGCACCAGAAGTGCAAGCTCCCCTGAGGAACCAGGCTCCAAGAGATGCTCTGAAAATGTCAACACAGCCCGAACTGATCCCCCCGCCGAGCGTGGCCGCGGTGCTTGACGCACAGGCGCTGCAGCGTCTGCGCGATCTTGACCCGAATGGCAGCAACAAGCTGCTGGAGCGCGTGGTTCAGGCCTTCTCCAAGTCACTGGACCGCCTCTTGCCCGAGCTGGAACAGGCGCGCGCCGCCGGCTTGGATCTGGCCGTGGTGCGCCATGTCAGCCACACGCTGAAATCTTCGTCGGCCAGCCTGGGCGCCTTGGAATTGTCACAACGTTGTGCAGAAATCGAGACCATGGCGCGCAACGGTCAGACCGAGGGCTTGGACAAGCTGCTGGACAGCATGCATGATGAGCTCGGTCGAGCGCGCGTCGCCCTGGCCGAGTTGTTGATCCCTTCGCCATGAATGCACTGAAACCAGGCACGGAACACGATCTCCCCGACCAGCCGCGCGTGCTGCTGGTGGACGACGACGAGGTCAATCTGCTGCTCACGGCGGTTGCCTTGCGAGAGCGCGGCTTCGACATCACCGAAACCAGCAGCGGCGAGCAGGCGCTGAAGATGATGTCCGCGTGGAGCCCCGATGTGGTGGTGCTGGACGCGATGATGCCCGAGCTGGACGGCTTCGAAACCTGCATGCGCCTGAGGGCCATCCCAGGTTTCGAGTCCATCCCGGTGCTGATGCTGACTGGTCTGGACGACGAGGCCTCGATCAACCGCGCCTACCAGGTCGGTGCCACGACTTCTTCGTCAAGTCCACCCAATGGAGCCTGCTGGCCGGGCGGCTGCGCTATCTGCTGCGCAGCTCCCGCACCCGCATCGAGCTCGAGCGCAGCAAGGCCAGGCTGGCCCGGGCGCAAGACCTGGCCCGCATGGGCAGTTTCGAATGGCACAAAGGCACGGGCGGCTTCGCACTGGCGGCGGAAGCGCTGCGCGTGATCGGCCTGGGCGCGCATGACTCGCTCGACTTCATCGGTGCGATGCGCATGGTGCCGCGCGACGAGCGCAAGCTCTTTCTGCACCTGCTGCGTGACGTGCTGGCCCACAACTCGGTGCTGGTGACCGATCTGTCGGTGACGCTGCTGGATGGCCGGATGCGCGTCATCCACATCGAGGCCGAGCCAGAGTTCAACGAGCACGGCAACACCAGCGGCTATACCGGCGTGTTGCAGGACGTCACCGACCGGCGCCTGGCCGAGGACAAGATCCGCCAGTTGGCCAACTTCGATTCGCTCACCGGGCTGCCTAACCGGCGGCAACTGATCTGGCGCACCGAGCGCGCGCTGGAACAGGCGCGCCGCATGGGCCATGAAGTGGGCCTACTGCTGATCGATCTGGACCGTTTCAAGGTCATCAACGACACGCTCGGCCATGCCGCTGGCGATGAGTTGCTGGTGGAGGTCGGACGTCGACTGCGCAGCTGCGTGCGCCATTCGGACCAGGTGATCGAGGGCATGCTGGAGTCGGTCGGAGGGCGGTCGCACCGCACGCTGGAAGCCGTCGGGCGCCTGGGCGGCGACGAGTTTGTCGCCCTGCTGCCCGAGGTGGTCGATGAGCGCGATGCCGAGCGCGTCGCCAGCCGCGTGCTGGAAGCCATGCGCGAGCCGATCTTCATTGCCGGCCAGGAATGCTTCGTCACCGCCAGCGTCGGCATCGCGATCTATCCGCGTGACGGACTCACCACAGCCGAGCTGCTGCGCAACTCGGACGTGGCGATGTATGCCGTCAAGACCCAGGGGCGCAACGCATCAGCCTTGTACACCCCCATGCTGTCCGGCCGCGGCCGCGAGAACCTGGAGCTGGAAAGCGCGCTGCACAAGGCCATTGAGCGCGGCGAGCTGGTGCTGCATTACCAACCCAAGATCGATGTGCGCGCCGCCCGCATGGTCGGTGCCGAGGCACTGATGCGCTGGCAACGCGGCAACGCCCTGGTGGCGCCGGGCGACTTCATCCCGCTGGCCGAGGAAACCGGCCTGATCGTGCCGCTGTCCGAATGGGCGCTGAAGGAAGCGGCACGCCAGGCCAAGGTCTGGCAGCTGAACTTCGGCTTCTCGGACTCGATCGCCGTCAATCTGCCGAGCCGCCTGTTCGAGCGTTCGGACCTGGTCGAGCACATTCACCAATGCGTCAGCGCCTATGGCGTGCCGCACCGCGCGATCCAGCTGGAGATCACCGAAACCGGCCTCATGAAGGACCTGCAGAGCGTGATCCCCGCCCTACACCGGCTCAACGAAGTCGGGGTCGAGATCTCGATCGATGACTTCGGCACCGGATACTCCTCGCTGGCCTACCTGACCACGCTGCCCATCTCCGAGGTCAAGATCGACCGCAGCTTTGTGCGCGATCTGGGCATCACGCCGCAAAGCTCGGCCGTGGTCACCGCCATCATCGCGCTGGCCCGCTCGCTGGGCCTGCGAGTGATCGCCGAGGGCGTTGAGACGTTGCGCCAGATGGAAGAGCTGCACCGCCTGGGTTGCAGCCTGATGCAGGGCTTCCTGTTCAGCCGGCCGCTGCCGCCGGACGACCTTGAGCGCTGGCTGGCGCAGACCGTGCTGCCGCGCAAGGCACCGTGGATCGCCCAGGCGAGTGCCGAGGACATGCACAGTCCCAATGGCAACGGCCAGCGTCCCATCGGCGGCACCCTGCGCTAACCCCATTTAGAGCGCCCAAGCCATGGATGAGAACCGCCCTGCCCGCGCCAGTTCGGCACACCCCCCGGCCCAGGTGGCCAAGGCAGCGCTGCGCCGCCTGGCGCTGAGCAAGCAGGAACCCACGCCGGAGAACTACGCCGCGGCCTACGCCGCGGAATCGGGTGCGGCGCCCACGGCGGCCGACACCTTGCCCGAGCGGGCACAGACGGTGTTGACCAAACTGGCGGCCCTGGCCATCAGCGATCTGCAATCGCGCGGCGAGATCGCCCAACTGCTGCGCGAAGCGCGCTGGGACGATTTGCAGCGGCGCATGGAGACCCTGCAGTCCAGCGCATCAGCCCAGGCCGAAGCGCTGGCGTCGACCGTGGAGCGCCTGGTGCGCGGGCTTGAGCGCGGCGGACGCCAATGGACGGTGGCTCGCAAGAAGGACGGGCTGCAGCGCGTGTTGGAAAGCAACCGCAGCGATGTGCAGCGCCTGCTTGCCCGCCTGCAGCAGATGGTGCAGAGCTGGGACAGCGATGTGGCCGATGCCAGCATCACGGTCAGCGGAGACGACAGCAGCGACGATCCTGACGAGACCAATGCGG